>NZ_JBIRWQ010000009.1:0-116741 GCF_044388125.1 Actinoplanes sp. NPDC020271 | reverse complement strand
TCCGGCCCCGCCCTGCGCCTCTGAGAAAGTGACCATCGCACGGTCCGGCCTGGTACTGCAGAAACGACGAGCGGCCCTTTCCGGAACGGAGAGGACCGCGGGGATGCCGGGCCGGCCGTCACACCGGCTGTAGAGGTCGGGTCAGTTGTCGCCGGCCGCCGTGCCGGGCTCGCTGCTCCCGTCAGGGTTGTCGAGATGCAGTCGCCGGTTCTCCGCGAGAGCCGCTTCGAGCTGGTCCTCGAGGGTGAGGATCCGGCAGGCCGCTTCCAGGGACGTGCCTTGGTCGACCATCTCCCGGGCCCGCGCGGCCAGGCGCAACTGGTGCCGGGAGTAGCGGCGGTGACCGCCGGCCGACCGGAACGGGATGATCAGTTTCTCCTCGTCGAGCCGGCGCAGGAAGTCCTGCGAGGCGCCGACGATCTCCGCGGCGCGGCCCATCGTGTAGGCGGGGTAGTCGTCGTCACCGAACATGTCGTCGGGTGGAACCAATTATCGAGAACCTCCATGACGAGGGCCCCGGCGCACAAAGCACCGGGGCCCAGGGTTTACAGGACTGAAAACACCATCTACCGACAGGATCGTCGGGTTGTCGTATCCACACCGGCCGTCAAGGACGAGCCGCGGTGCGAGGATCGCATAAGCGTGACCGGAGACCACCTCTCGTTGAAGGTAACTGCGGTGTCCGCTCCAGGGCCGAAAACGCGCCTGGTGGCGGGCGATCCAACGGTGTTCGTGTCCTCCCTTTCCTCTGCTTCCACATTGCCGCTCGCCCGCGCCGGGCCCTCACGCGAATTCGGGGCCCGCGCTCGCCAGGGCGAGGTACTGCTCAGGCGGAGCCCTGACACTGCCTCGGCCCCACCTGCTGGCGCGGGAGGCCGAGCGAGCCTTGGCCATGTGGCCCGGCTCTGCTGTAGCTCGACCTCATTCATCTGCGCGATCACAGATCTCTGTCGTCAACAACAAGAACCCTAACCGATCCTCGTCAACAAGTCTAGGTTCTTCGGCCGAGGTTTTCTGGGCCGCGGCGCGCATGCTCGGTGACGTTGTGATTACTCGCCTCTGTGGGGTACCCGGGGAAGATGACCATCAACGACGATCGGAGCAGCCACAAGCGGACGGCGGCGGCGATGCACGACACCGCGGAGCGGCTGGAGCAGGCCGAGGGGATCATTCATCGCAGCGCTCAGGCCATCCCGGACCAGGCGACCCGGCGGCGGCTGCACGGCCTGGCGAACCAGGTCACCGCGACCGCGGCCGAGATCGAGAACCGCGCGGTCCAGCTGCCGCCGAGCCGTCGCGCCTAGGCAACGGCATCAGCGTCGGCGCCGCCCATGACAGCAACGACCACGGCGGCCTCAGCGGCCTTGGCGTCAGCGGCCACGACCGGCGATGGCGTCAGCGGCCTTGACGCAAAGCGGCCACGACCGGCGATGGCGTCAGCGGCGGAACACCGCCCGCCAGCGGACCAGCAGACGGGAACCCCGGCCCGGCAGTTCCTCGACCGACACCTGCCGCAGCCCCGGGCCAGCGAACGCGTCGATCTCCGCACGGCTCAGCGGCCACGGCGGCCCCTCCCCCGGCGTGTCGGTCGCCGCAGCCGCGAGGACCAGCAGTGTTCCACCCGGCGCAACGAACTCGCCGACGCCGGCGATGGCACGGGCGCGGAGTGCGGTGGGCAGCGCCTGGACGTTGTTGCTCTCCAGCACCAGGCCGAACGCCCGCTGCCACTGCGGCGGCGGGTCGAGCAGGTCGGCGACCCGGTAGTCGACGGACGAACCGGGATGACGCTCCCGAGCCAGGGCGACCGCGGTCGCCGAGATGTCGAAAGCGGTCACGGCATAGCCGAGGGCGGCGAGGTGTTCGGCGTCCCGGCCGTTGCCGCAGCCGACGACCAGCGCGGGCCGGCCGTCACCGGGCGGCAGCTCGAACTCACGGAGGTTCACACTGGCGTCCGGGACGTCCCACGGGACGGTGGCACGCCCGTCCCGCGCCTCGGCGTAGAGCCGCTCGAACCAGCCTGTCGCGTCCCCGGCCGCCAGCGACTCCGCCGCCAATCGCCGCGCGTCGCCGGTCCCGCCCGAACCGCCGGGAAGCGCGGCGGCCGGCGACTCCGCCGTCGGGCGCCGCGCGTCGCCGCCCCGTCCCGAGCTGCCGCCGTGCCCGGCCGCCGCGGAGGGACCGGGGTCAGAGGAAGGGACGGTCATCGCGGGACGACGCGCCGCAGTTCGCGAAGGGCCTGCCGCCGCACGTCCCCCACGAGCGTGTCGATGTAGAGGCGGCCGTCGAGATGGTCGGTCTCGTGCTGCAATGCCCGGGCCAGGAACCCGGTGCCCTGAATGACCAACGGCTCACCGTTGACGTCGAATCCGCGCGCGGTGACCGACATCGCCCGCTTCGTCGAGTAGCCGAGGCCGGGCAGGGACAGGCAGCCCTCCTCGTCCTCCTGCTCGCCCTCGAAGTTCGACAGGACCGGGTTGACCATGTGGCCGACCTGCCCGTCGACGTTGTAGGAGAACACCCGCAGGCTGACCCCGATCTGCGGACCGGCGACACCGGCGCGGCCCGGCTCCCGAACGGTCTCCTCCAGGTCATGGACTATCTCGCGGAGGCCGGCGTCGAAGTCGGTGACCGCGTCGGCGGGCGTGCGCAGGACCGGGTCACCGTAGAGCCGAATCGGCCGAACTGTCATGCCTGAAATCCTATCCACCCGTTACCGCCGCCGGCCGGGGGCAAGCGACCGGCGCTGACCACCGGGAAACAGCCCCGCGACCCGGCAGAAATCGCCCGGCCGGGGCGGCGGGTCGTGAACCGGGACGCGACACGGCACTGAGGGCCGGCCGGGCACGGCGAGCGGTCAGGCGACCCGCTGGGGCCCGGCGAGCGGTCAGGCGACCCGCTGGGGCACGGCGAGCAGTCAGGCGACCCGCTGGGGCACGGCGAGCAGTCAGGCGACCCGCTGGGGCACGGCGACCGGGACAGCGGCGGGGACGACGGCGTTGACGACGGCGAGACCGTCGAAGCGGATCGCGGTCAGCGCAGCCGCCCCCGGCCGGTCGATGATCGTGATCGTCGCCACGTCCCGGTGCAGCCGATGGGCAGGGTCCGCCACGTGCCCCATCAGCCGCTGCCACCGCCGCACGTGCGTGGCGAACGACGACCGCCGGACCTTCCGCCGACGGGCGACCTGCCCGGCCCGGGCATCTTCGGCTGTCACGTCGAGAAGCAACAGGTGGGTACGCCGTTCCGCCCGCCGCGCCGCCGCCACGATCAGCCTCGTGGCCCAGTCACGGGTCCCGGATTCGTGCACCACGACCGATTCCGATCCTCGCAGCGCGCGGAACAACCGCACGAAGTGGGCCGCGTGCACGATCGGCCGCCAGTACTTGTACGGCATCGCCCCGAGATACGGGTCGAGTTCGAGCCGCGCCTGCTCGGAGTCGAGCAGCCGCACCCCGGGCCGCGGGAAGAGCCGTTTGAGCAGCGTGGTCTTTCCGGCACCGGGTACTCCCGCCACGATCAGCACCGCCCCGGGGGCGTAGTTGAGCTCGGGGACTCGGTGTCCGCGCAGATCCACGGCTGCCATGGTCGTTTCCTCTCCCGCCGTGGCAGGAGGCCGAACCCCGATGACATCCGAGACCCCGGCCCCTGTCCGCGGCGACTCACGTCACCTGCAGGGCCGAAGGTCTGGTCCACCTCGGCACGAGACCGAGGCCCGGGCGCCGGGAGCGGGTGGGCTCCAGGATGTCGAACGACCGGCGAAGGACTACTCCCCTTCAGCGCGAAAGAATACCGTCACGCCGCAAGCAGCAGTGACCGGTCGCGCAGCAGCATGTGTTTCAGCTTGATCAGCGATCGTCGTGTCTGGCTCTTGACGACGGTGATCGGCACGTCGAGTTCGGCGGCGACCTGTTCGACGCTGTGGTCGGCGAAGTAGCGCAGCACGACGATGGCCCGGTCCCGGTCGGGCAGCCGGCGCAGGGCGCCCATCATGGTGATCCGCAGGTCCAGGTCCATCGAGTATTCGGCTTCACGCAGCTCACCGGTCGTCGACTCGGTGGAGCTGCGACGCCGGCGATAGTCGACATACGTCCGGAAGAGGACTTTCTGGGCGTACGCCGGAAGGTTCTCGGTGTCCAGGGCCCGGTCCCAGCTCAGATACAGCTTGGTCAGGGTGGCCTGGGTCAGGTCCTGAGCGAGGTGCCAGTCACGGCAGAGCTGGTACGCACTGCTGTGCAGCCGCTGCCGGATGGTCTGCGCGAATCGCGCGAACTCTTCCGTGACCGGCGGGGATATGAGCATGACCTGGGTGTCGCCTTCTCTTCAGGCCACGGTGGCGGAGATGTCACTGTGGACCGTGTCCGGGAAACGCGTGCGTCAAGGTACGCGCTCATCCCCCGATCTCGGGGGCGGACGATGAGAGTGGCACGCAATAGGTAGAGAACGCTGGGAAGCGACTATGTGCGAGCTGAGACCGCACTCGCGAGGGCGGCTCGCAGTGGCCCGGCCTTCGCGGCGGCCTCGGCGACCTCGGCCGCGGGGTCGCTGTCGGCGGTGATGCCACCTCCGGCCCAGGCGTGCACGCGTTCGCCGTCGACGGCCACCGTGCGGATGCTCAGGCCCAGGTCGAGGTGGTCGGGCCCGATCCAGCCGAGCGCGCCCATGCTGACCCCGCGGCCGACCGGCTCGAGGGCGGCGATGTGCGCGAGCGCGGCGAGTTTCGGGGCGCCGGTGACACTTCCGCCCGGGCAGACGGCTCGCAGCAGGTCCGCGAGTCCGACGTCGGAGGAGATCTCGGCGGAGACCACTGACTCCGCTTGCCAGAGATCGCACCATCGGCGTACGGCGAAAAGCTCCTCCACCCGCACCGGCCCGGTTCCCGGGAGTCGCGCGAGGTCGTTGCGTTCCAGGTCGACGATCATCACGTGCTCGGCCCGTTCCTTGGCCGAGGCCAGGAGTTCCCGGCGCCCGTCGGCGGTGGCGGGCCGGGTCCCCTTGATCGGCCGGGTGATGACCCGCCCGTCCCGCACCTCGACGAGGGTCTCCGGTGAGGCCGTCGCCATCGCCCAGCCGTCACCGGCGAGGATCCCGCCGTACCGGGCACCCGGCAGTCCGGCGACGCGCGCGAGGGCCGCTGTCGGGTTTCCGACGTACGGCGCGGAGGCGTGCCCGACCACGTTCACCTGGTAGACGTCGCCGCGCCCGATCGCGTCCCGCACGCTCTGAACTGCGCGCGCGTGCTCGTCCGGCGTCCAGCTCGCGGCCCACGACCCGAGCTCCCAGTCCGGCGTTGAACCGGGCATGGCGGCGGTGGTGTGTATCCAGACGACGGCGTACACGTCCGGGATCGCAGGAACCGGGCTGGGGCCGCCGGGAGTGGCGTGGTTCATCACGGATCCGGCGTCCGCCGATACGTAGAGCGACGCTCCGCAAATAGTGCCATGGCCGATCGTCCCGTATTTGTCATCCGAACGGCCGAGGTTGCGCACCGGCAGTCCGTTGTCGGCCAGGAATCCGGCCAGAAGCTCGGCAGGGTCACCGGGATCACCCCGGTGCCACGAGAACGAACGTAACGCATGGTGACGGGCACGGCAGGCGGTCGGAGACGCCGGCGGGGCCCCGGGAGGAGGTGCCGGAGAGTGGCCGACGGACCCCTGCGCGTGGACCATCGGAACCGTGGAACGAGAGCCGGACACCGTCACTCCGTTGAACCGTTGTCGTTCGATGTGAGGTAACGTTCGAGCCCGACTTTGTGAACCTTCACACAGCCCCCTACCGGAGAAAACCCGCGATGTGCCAGCACCTGAACGAATGCCCTCCAGCCGACGCTATCGACCGGGAGGCCGCCCGCACCGTGGCGACCTTCTGCGAGCAGGGATGGAGCCTGCTCTGCAACGGTGTCATCGTCTTCGAGGACACCGGTGAGCTCCTGCCGGACGGTACGACCATTGAGCCGCACCGTGGTCCGGCACGCCACGCCCTCGCCGCATAATCACTGAGGGTAACGATACGGACGCCCTGTTTGGCGGAAGTTTCGGAGCCCTCGGCCGGCCCCGATGAGGTGGCCCGGCCGGACCCACCCTGCCGGTATGCCCGATGCGGCAACCGGACACCTGCCGGCTTGCCCGAGGGGCCAGCCGGACGAAGGCCGGTTCGCCTGACAGGCAATCGGCTGAGAGCCGGCTTGTCCGTCCGACGGGCAACCGGCGGAAGACGGCGCAGGCCGCGATCGGGATGACCGCGACCTGCGCACGCAATCCCGGAGGTCAGCTCTCGAAGGCCTCGGGCGAGGGGCACGAGCAGACCAGGTTGCGGTCGCCGTAGGCCCCGTCGATCCGGCGGACCGGCGGCCAGTACTTCGCGGTCCGGTCAACGCCCTTCGGGAATCCGGCGACCGAGCGCGGGTACGGGTGGTCCCATTCGTCCGCCGTGACCGCCGACGCCGTGTGCGGCGCGTTGGCGAGCGGGTTGTCGCCCGCCGGCCACACCCCCGCGGCCACCTGGTCGATCTCCGCCTTGATCGAGATCATGGCGTCGCAGAACCGGTCCAGCTCGGCCAGGTCCTCGCTCTCGGTCGGCTCGACCATGAGCGTGCCGGCGACCGGGAACGACATCGTCGGCGCGTGGAAGCCGTAGTCGATGAGCCGCTTCGCGACGTCGTCGACGCTGACGCCGGTGGCCTTGGTGATCGGGCGCAGGTCGAGGATGCACTCGTGCGCCACCAGGCCGTTCTCCCCGGCGTAGAGCACCGGGTAGTGCTCGCGCAGCCGCGCTGCCACGTAGTTCGCGGCCAGCACCGCGGTCGCGGTGGCCTGGGCCAGGCCGTCCGGGCCCATCATCCGCACGTACGCCCAGGAGATCGGCAGGATGCCGGCCGACCCGTGCGCGGCCGCCGAGACGGCGTGGTGGTCGCCGGGCTCGAGCGGGTTGCCCGGCAGGAAGGCGGCCAGGTGGGCGCGGACCGCGACCGGGCCGACGCCGGGACCGCCGCCGCCGTGCGGGATGCAGAACGTCTTGTGCAGGTTCAGGTGCGAGACGTCGGCACCGAACTTGCCCGGCTTGGCGTAGCCGACCAGCGCGTTGAGGTTCGCGCCGTCGACGTACACCTGGCCGCCGGCCTCGTGGACCTTGGCGCACAGGTCGGCGATCGAGGTCTCGTACACGCCGTGGGTCGACGGGTAGGTCACCATGATCGCGGCCAGCGAGGCGGCGTGCTTCTCGATCTTGGCGTCCAGGTCGGCGATGTCGACGTTGCCGTTCTCGTCGCAGGCCACCACGACGACCCGCATGCCGGCCATCACGGCGCTGGCCGCGTTCGTGCCGTGGGCCGACGACGGGATCAGGCAGACGTCACGGTGCGACTCGCCGCGTGAACGGTGGTAACCGCGGATCGCCAGGAGACCGGCGAGTTCGCCCTGGGAGCCGGCGTTCGGCTGGACGCTGACCGCGTCGTAGCCGGTGATCTCGGCCAGCCAGCCCTCGAGCTGGGCGACCAGGTCCTCGTACCCCCGGGTCTGGTGCGAGGGCGCGAAGGGGTGGATGTCGGCGAACTGGGGCCAGGTGACCGCCTCCATCTCGGTGGTGGCGTTCAGCTTCATCGTGCAGGAGCCGAGCGGGATCATGCCGCGGTCCAGCGCGTAGTCCCGGTCCGAGAGCTTGCGCAGGTAGCGCAGCATGCTGGTCTCGGAGTGGTGGGTGTTGAAGACCGGGTGGTGCAGGTAGTCGCTGGTCCGGGCCAGGGGCTTCGCACCGCAGACGGCCGGCTCGGCGACGGACGCGCCGAACGCCTCCAGCACCGTCGCGACGTGTGCGCCGGTGGTGGTCTCGTCGGTGGAGATCGACACCCGGTCGGCGTCGACGAGCCGCAGGTCGACGCCGTGCTCGGCGGCGGCCGCGACGATCGCCGCGGCGCGACCGGGAACGATCGCGGTGACCGTGTCGAAGAACGCGGTGTGCGCGACCTCGACGCCGGCGGCGGTCAGGCTGCCGGCGACGGTCAGCGCGTGGTCGTGGACGCGCTTCCCGATGGCGCGCAGCCCGGCCGGGCCGTGGTAGACCGCGTACATGCCGGCCATCACCGCGAGCAGGACCTGCGCGGTGCAGATGTTGCTGGTCGCCTTCTCGCGACGAATGTGCTGCTCGCGGGTCTGCAGGGCCAGCCGGTACGCCGGAGCCCCGTCCGCGTCCTTGGACACGCCCACCAAGCGGCCCGGCAGGCTGCGCTCCAGCCCGGCCCGCACGGCCAGGTATCCGGCGTGCGGGCCGCCGAAGCCGAGTGGCACCCCGAAGCGCTGGGTCGTGCCGGCCGCGATGTCCGCGCCGATCTCGCCCGGGGCGCGCAGCAGGGTCAGGGCGAGCAGGTCGGCGGCGACCGTGACCAGGGCGCCCTTGGCGTGGGCGGCCTCGACCAGGGCGGCGTGATCACGGACGGCGCCGGACGCACCCGGGTACTGCAGGTGCAGCCCGAAGAACTCCGCCGGCAGGTCCTCGCCCGCGTCGAGGTCGACGAGCTTCACCTCGATACCGAGCGGTTCGGCCCGGGTGCGCAGGACGGCGAGCGTCTGCGGGAAGGTGTCGGCGTCCACGACGTACGTCGATGACTTGGTTCGGGAAGCTCGTCGCGCGAGGGTCATGGCCTCGGCCACGGCGGTCGCCTCGTCCAGCATCGACGCGTTGGCGGTGGTCAGCCCGGTCAGATCGGTGACCATGGTCTGGAAGTTGAGCAGCGCCTCGAGGCGGCCCTGGCTGATCTCCGGCTGGTAGGGCGTGTAGGCCGTGTACCAGGCCGGGTTCTCCAGCACGTTCCGCTTGATCACCGCGGGCGTGTGCGTCCCGTAGTAGCCCAGGCCGATCATCGGCGTGGCCACGACGTTGCGGCCGGCGATCGCGCGCAGCTCGGCGATCGTCTCCTCCTCGCCTGCGCCGGCCGGCAGGTCCAGGTCGCCGTGGAACCGGATCGACTCGGGGACGGCGGCGTCCATCAGCTCGCCGAGCGACCCGTAGCCGACGGCCTTGAGCATCTCCGCCTGCTCGTCGGCCTGCGGACCGATGTGGCGATGGGTGAATGACGACGGCATGGGCGACTCCCGGGCTGAAGAAGGCTGACAAAGCCCTCCCCCTCTGTCATACCCAGAAATGGGCATTTCAGAGTCGCCTGCCCGCGCGGTCCCTGATGCCTGTAGAGATTCCGGGGAGGATTTGCCCCTTCGGCGCCCGCACTTCCGGTTCGGAAGGTACGAGTCTCTCCCGCGCAGCTGACAACCAACCTACCAGTGGAGACGACCATGATCGGAACTCCTAGGGTGGAGCTGTGACCTACACCCCTGCTGTTGATCGCTACGAGTCCATGACGTACCGCCGTGCCGGCCGCAGCGGCCTGAAGCTGCCCGTCATCTCCCTGGGTCTCTGGCACAACTTCGGTGACACGCGCCCGGCCGACCGCCAGCGCGACATCGTGCGCCGCGCCTTCGACCTCGGGGTCACCCACTTCGACCTGGCCAACAACTACGGCCCGCCGCCGGGCAGCGCGGAGACCAACTTCGGCCGCATCCTCAAGGCGGACTTCCGGCACCACCGCGACGAGCTGATCATCTCGTCGAAGGCCGGCTACACCATGTGGGACGGCCCCTACGGCGACTTCGGCTCCCGGAAGTACCTGGTCAGCTCCCTGGACCAGTCGCTGAAGCGGCTCGGCGTCGACTACGTGGACGTCTTCTACCACCACCGGCCGGACCCGGACACCCCGCTCGAGGAGACGATGTCCGCTCTCGATCACATCGTGCGGTCGGGCAAGGCGCTCTACGTCGGCCTGAGCAACTACAAGTCGGAGCAGACCGCGAAGGCCGCCGCGATTCTTCGTGACCTCGGCACGCCGCTGCTGATTCATCAGCCGTCCTACTCGATCCTCAACCGCTGGATCGAGCACGACGACCTGCTCGACACCCTGGAGGAGGCGGGCGCCGGCTGCATCGCGTTCAGCCCGCTGCAGCAGGGCCTGCTCACCGACCGGTACCTCGACGGCATCCCGGACGACTCGCGGATCCGCACCAGCGTCTTCCTCGACGAGAGCGCCCTCGACCAGAAGACGCTCGGCCGCCTGCACGCGCTCGACGACATCGCCAAGCGGCGCGGCCAGTCGCTGGCCCAGCTCGCCCTCGCGTGGGCGCTGCGCGACCGGCGCATGACCAGCCTGATCATCGGGGCGTCGAGCGTGCGGCAGTTGGAGACCAACGTCGCCGCGATCAACAACCTCGACCTGTCCGAGGCCGAGATCGGTGACATCGACGCCACGGTTCTCGACCTCTAGACCAAACCTGATCATTCGGTACGTCGTGCGCACCGCTCTCGTAAATGACGCGCGCGCCCCGGGCCGGGTGACTACCGTTCCCGGACGGGCCGCGCACCGTGGTCGTCGCGGCACGAAGCGGGTGGGATCATGACGGACCTGGTCGAGAAGCACACCATCCTCGCCGTCGTGGTCGGCTCCCGTGCCTACGGGCTCGACGGGCCGGGCAGCGACCACGACCGGCGAGGCGTCTACGCCGCCCCGACCCGGGATTTCTGGCGGCTCGACAAGCCACCGACCCACCTCGACGGGCCCGGGGAGGAACAGTTCTCCTGGGAGATCGAGCGCTTCTGCACGCTCGCGCTGCAGGCCAACCCGACGGTCCTCGAGGTGCTGTGGTCGCCGTTGACCGAACACCTCACGCCCGAGGGCGAGCGACTGCGAGAGGTGCGTCAGGCGTTCCTGTCCCGGCGAGTCTTCGAGACGTACGGCAACTACGCGCGCGACCAGCTCGACCGCGTCGCCGCCCGTCGCGCCCGCACCGGCGAGACCAACCACAAGCAGGCCATGCACATGATCCGGCTGCTGATGGCGGGCGCGCACGTGCTGCGGACCGGCGAGGTGCTGGTCGACGTCCGCCACCTGCGCGACGAGTTGCTGGCCGTGAAACAGGGAACCGTCCCGTGGGACGAGGTCACCGCCTGGGCCGCCACGCTGCTGGCCGATCTCGATCAGGCCGCGGCCGAGACCCGCCTGGCGGCGGGGCCGGATCGCGACCGTGTCGAGGAACTGCTGATCGACGTACGGGAAAGGGGTTTGCAGTGACCATCGCCGTGCCCGAGTGGGCGGCCGACGTCGCCCGGCAGCTCCCCTATCCCCTGGTCTTCTGCACCGTCAGCGGCGCCCACCTGTACGGCTTCGCCTCCGTCGACTCCGACCTCGACCTGCGCGCCTCGCACGTGCTGCCCGCCGCCGAGGTCGTCGGCCTGCGCCACGGCCCCGACACGCTGCAGCGCGACGGCCTGCGCGACGGCGTCGAACTGGACGTCGTCTCGCACGACCTGCTGAAGTTCGCCAAGCTGCTGACCAGCCGCAACGGCTACGTCCTGGAGCAGGTGCTGTCGCCGCTGGTCGTCGTCACGTCCGAGCTGCACGCCGCGCTCGTCGACCTGACGCCCGGGCTGATCACCCGCAATCACGCCTATCACTATCTGGGCTTCTCCCACAGCCAGGAGAAGCTCTACACGAAGACCGGCGAACTCAAGCCGGCCCTCTACACCCTGCGTGTCCTGCTGACCGGAACCCATCTGATGAGAACCGGTCAGCTGGAGACGAACCTGGGCGTCCTCGACGGCGCGCCCGACTACGTCGCGGAGCTGATCGAGGCCAAACGGTCAGCCGAACACGGCCCGTTCCCACCCGGCGTCGCCGCCCGCCTCGCGGCCGACATCCCGCGTCTGCGGGCCGACCTGGAGACGGCCAAGGACGAGTCGAAACTCGCCGACCACCCCTCCGAACAAGCCGTCTCCGCCCTGCACCACCTCATCGTCCGCACCCGCCTGGGCTGACCTGCGCGAGCATCGCCCCGCTCCCGGGCCGGACCCACCGCGCCGGGCCCGCCAGGCCGGCCCGCCAGGCCGGCCCGACGGGCGTCAGGGGCGGCGGCCGATCCAGATGTCGCGGGTGGCCCGCACCGTGAGGTCGCCGCGGGCCGGGGCGCTCTCCGCGTACTCCTGGAGCGCCCTCACGTCCTCGGCCGGGAGCCGGTCGGCCAGGCGCTGGGCGCTTCGCCGGAGCGCGACCTGCGCATACTTGACGGCCGTGGGCGGGAGCGGACTCGCGATCTCGACCTCGACGCGCCGTTCGCCGACCAGCTCGAACCCGGCCGCCTCGAGGCGCGCGGCCCAGTCCTCGTTCATGTGCAGGCCGCCCTCGACCCGCATCCGGGCCATCTCGGCGTGTGCCCGTTCCTCGACCGCGGCACCGGCCGGGTCGGTGAGGAACCGCGGGAACGCGTCCAACTCCGTGATCATGAAGACTCCGCCGGGTCGCAGCACGTCCCGGACCTGCGCGACCGTCCGCGCCGGGTCGGCCAGATGATGCATCGACGCCGACGCCCACACCAGGTCGGCCGGGCCGAGCGGCGGCCAGTCGCCGTCAAGATCCGCCTGCACCGCCCGGACCCGATCACCGGCACCCGCTTCGGCGGCGCGCTCCCGCAGGTGGGTCAGCATCTCCTCATCGAGATCAACCGCGGTCAGCGTGGCCCCGGGGAGATGCCGCGCCAGCGCAATCGTCCCCGCCCCGGTTCCGGCGCCGAGATCGACGATCACCGGATTCGCCGGTACGAGCGAGCCGGCCCAGCCGATCACCTCGCGGTAGTAGTCCTGCAGCACCTCGGCGTCCAGGTCGAGCATCTGCGCCAGCCCGTCCCCGTGCCCACCGTGCTGCCCGGGCCCGCCATGGCCGCCGGCGTGTCCGTGGCCGCCGCCCGCGCCGTGCCGACCGCGCTGACCGTTTTCGCCGTGCCCCGCACGGTCGCCGTGCGTGTTCTGATCGGCCTGCTGGTGACCGTGTTCGTGTGCCATGCCACGACCGTACCCACTCTTTGCGTCTCAGGCATATGCTCTTGCGTATGACGCAAGACGATGATCTGGACGTTCTGGTCCGGCAGCGAATCCGCGGCCTTCGGGTCGCCCGCGGCTGGACCCTCGACGAATTGGCCGCCCGCGCCTACCTGACCCCGTCCACGCTGAGCCGCATCGAGACCGGCCACCGCCGGATCGCCCTGGACCAGCTCGCCCCGATCGCCCGCGCGTTGAACACCACCCTGGACCAGCTCGTCGAGTCCGGCCGCGACGAGGACGTGGTGATCCGCCCGCACCACGACGATTCCCGCGGCATGACGACGTGGCTGCTCAACCGCGAGGGCACCCCGGCCGGGATGACGGTCGCCAAACTGCGGGTGGACCGCCCGGTCCCGGCCGACCTGCGGGTGCATCCGGGCCGGGACTGGTTCGTGGTCCTCTCGGGCACCGTCATTCTCCGCCTGGCCGAGCGCACCATCACCGTCCGCGCGGGCGAGGCCGCAGAGTTCTCGACGATGGTCCCGCACGCCTTCGGCTCGGCCGGCGGCCCGGCCGAGGTCCTCTGCATCCTCGACCAGGAGGGCGAGCGCTCCCACCTGCGCCCCGACCGCTCCTAGCCGGCTTGCTGCGCGTTCTGGACCGGCGGGGCCCAGCCCGGACGGCGGATCAGGCAGAACGGATGCCCGGCCGGGTCAGCGAACACGTGATCACCCGGCAGCCGCACAGCCCCGAGCGCCACCACCGCGTGGCCCGCCGCTTCCCGGTCGTCGACCATGACGTCGTAGTGCGCCTGCTGCGGCACTTCCGGATCCGGCCAGGTCGCCCGACGATGATCGGGAGCCCGCTGAAATGCCAGCCCGGACGTGGTGTCGTCCGCCGAGACCACGACGAAGTCCCCGTCGTCGTAGGTGATCGGCCACCCCAGCACGCCCTTCCAGAAGCGCGCCGAAGCACCCGGATCCGGGCAGTCGAAGATCAGATGGTGCAGGCGTCCGACACTCATCGGGCCAGTGTCGCCCCTGCCTATGTGATCAACCCCACCCCGGGATCAGGTTCCTCCTGATCAGGCGCGCAAGGTGACCGATAGAGGTCGGTAATGCGACAGAGGCGACGGCGTGCGCCGCCGACTCCCGGCGGGTTCAATCGATCTGCGTAGTCGTCGGGGGGAATCATGGACTATTACCTGCTGGCCGGGGACGCGATTCTGGTCGAGGAGTTCGCTTACGGTGAGGACCACGTGACCGTGGGCCTGGCCGGAGCCATGTGGTCGGCCGGCGACGCCCGGTGGCGCGGCACCGGTCCGTTCGGCCGATTCCTGCGTACCGACCAGGATCTTCTCTCCGTGATCACTCCGGTCCGCCGTGACCGCGCGGCCCGGCTCCTCCGCGACCTCGACGGCGGCACTCTGCCGAGCGAGCTGGAACTGCGCTCCCGCTTCGGCGACTGGGTCCGATTCACGAACGCCGCCCCGCTCCGCCTCGGCTCGGACGAGACGCCGCAGGGTTACGCCGAGAAGCGCATCTACCGAGTCCTGTTCGCCAAGGAACCCCGGGCCGCACAACTCGACCGGCTCAGCGCGACCTGGCGCGGTTCGACCCCCGGCGGCATGCCCTCCGGGAAGGGGCGCGCCGGCAATCACCTCTTCACCTGGAACCTTCGTCGCGTCGGCCGCGGCATCGCCTGGGGCCTCGACGTCACCATGCTGCTCGGCCTCGAGAGCCCCGACGTCGCCGGCGCGGTGCTGCGCAAACTCACCGCCGACGTCCGCGACCGCGGCCTGATCCCGGTCACCACCGAACGCTTCGCCTGACCGCAGCGCCCGCCGGCCAGGCTGCGCCGGACGAGCAGGCAGTCACCCCGCGCCGGAAGCAGCCGCAGCCCGATCAGCTCTGCGGCCCGAGCACCGCCCCGGTCACCGGCTCCCCCGCCGGCTCCTTCAGCTCGACGAAGAACCCGTGCGTCACCGTATCCCCCACGTTGTGCCCGGAGTGCTCCTGCGCGCCCACCCACCGCACCGCGCCCGCCGGCAGCGAGACCTCCACCGACCGATCACCGTCACTGACCCGCCGCTGGAACGCGCTGAACGTGATCATCACGCTGTCCGGATGCCGGTGCGGATGAGTCCGGTCGCCGGGCTCGTCCCGATATTCCAGCACTCGCACCCGTTCGTTCTCGAAGACCACCTTGTACAGCCTGGGGTCGGTAACGACCGGATCCTTGCTGCTCATGACACCCTCCCGCCTCTTCGTGGGATTACGGTACCATGATGGTGATGGCGATACCATATGAGACGACCGGGCGGACGAACCAGAAGTCCCGCACCCGGCAAGCGCTGATCGACGCCGCCCGTGAGCTGCTCTCCGAGGGCCTCACCCCACGGGTGGAGGATGCTGCCGCCCGCAGCGCCGTCTCCCGGACGACCGCGTATCGCTACTTCCCGAATCAGCGTTCCCTGCTGCTGGCCGCCCAGCCCCGGCTCCAGCCGGACACACTGCTGCCGGCGGATGCTCCCGCCGAGCCCCGCGCGCGGCTGGCGACTTTCATGCGGGCGTTCACCGACTACAACCTGCGCTACGAGCCGCAGCTCCGCTCGGCCCTGCGCCTCTCGCTGGAGCAACCGGCGACCGAGGAGGACCGTCCGTTGCTGCGCCGCGGGCGCGCGATCGGCTGGATCGAGGACGCGCTGCGCCCGCTGGAGGTGAGCCATCCGGCCGTCGACCGGCACGGCCTCGCCGTCGCGATCCGCTCGGCGACCGGCATCGAGGCGCTCATCTGGCTGCTCGACATCGCCGGTCAGAGCCACGATCAGGCCGCTGCGACCGTACGGGGAACGGCTCTTGCCCTTCTTGACGCCGCCCTGCGGGAGTCGGATCACGCACGGGCCTCGCGAGAGGCCACGACCGACGAGTGACCTCAGGCGCGATGCAGTGCCGCGCGCAGCAAGCCGGCCGTGGTCGCGCAGTCCCGTCCGGCCGCCCGCGCCCGAACACCAATCAATGCGGGTCGCATTAGCGGCGAACCGTCGTACGGGAAAAATGGCCGTGACCAAAGGCCGAACACCGAACCGGCAATGAAGGCGCTTGCTTTTCGGTGGGGATGCCGGTTTAGGCTGAGCGTATGTCCGCGAGCGCCGCCCCCGTCGTCCACCTGGCCCGGCCGCATCGTCCGGTGGTCGTGGCCGGCACCCTTGCTGAATTGCGCGGGCCCACCTGCGGGCTGGTCGAGTTGCCGTTGCGGCTCTGGTGGCATCCGCAGCGCGCGTTCGATCTGTCGCAGCGCACGATGCTGATGTGGATGTATGAGAATGTGCTCCGCGAATCGATCCGGGTCGACGAGTTGCGTGCCTATCTCGACGGCGCGACCCTGGTCAGGCTCTGGTCGGAGTTGAATCTTCCGCGTGGTGTCCGGGCCGCTTGGGAGGCCCGTCATCCCCGCTTGCGGGCGCGACTCGCCGCTGCCTGAAATGAGCGTCGACGACTTCTATCGCGAGGTCGCCAGAATCGCCCTGGCCGTTGCCGACAAACACGGGTTCGTGCTCGGCGGCGGCGTGGCGTGGCTGGTCAACGGTCTGGTCGCGCGGCCCACCGAGGACATCGACCTGTTCACCGACAGCGCCGACGGGGTGACCGCGGCGGCCGGTGAGGTGACGGCGGCGCTGACCGCGGCCGGTTATCGCGTGGTGCGGGAAGAGGGCGACGAATTGTTCGCCGGAATGGACCAGGACATCCAGGAGTTCCTGGTCGCCGGCGAGCATCGGGCGTTGCGGCTGACGTTGTGCCGGCTGGATCGCAGCCGGGCGCCGGTCGTGATGGATCTCGGTCCGGTGATGCACCTCGACGACCTGGTCGCCACGAAGGTCGCCGCCTTGGTCAACCGGCGTGAGGTGCGGGACTACATCGACGTCGCGGCGGCGTTGGAGCGCTATCCGCTGGACCGGATCCTGGAGTTGGCGTCCGCCGCTGATCCGGCCCTGGATCCGGAGGACATCGCGGACGCCGGGCGTTACCTGGACCGCCTCGACGACGTCCGCTTCACCCTCTATGGCCTGGATGCCGAAATGATCGCCCAGCTCAGAGATCGACTGGCCGACTGGCCGAGGGGGTAGTCGCGCCCCGAAAACCGGCCTAGCGTGACCGGGTGCCCGCGAACACGTGGAACTTCCGTTCGGTACGCGAACTGCGCCGCGCTCACGTCGAGGCCGTCGTCGAGGTGGACTTCGGCGCCGGCCCGCACCGGATGACGCCGTGGACCACGGCGCTGGACCTGCGTGCCGTGGTCCCCGCGACGGGCCCGGTCGACTGGGCCGAGCTGGACAGGTTGCCGAACCTGAGCACGGTGTCGTGGTCGGGTGCTGATCGCGGGCTGGCCGAGGCCGTCGCCCGCCACCCGCAGATCCAGTACCTGGAGTGGTTCGACGCCGAGGGCGATCTGGACCTGCGGCAGACCGCGACGGTACGGCTCTGGATCAACTGCACCCGAGTGACCAGCCTGCTGCTGCCCGCCACGATGATCACGCTGCTGCTGCAGGGCCCGCACGAGGGCTTGCGGGTCGAGACCCAGGATCAGCGGTACGGCATGGGCCTGCACCTGCAGACCGGTGGCGCCGAGGTGGTCGTCCCGGCCGGGTTGCGCGAGACCCCGGTGGTCCGGCTCAACCTGGGCGGCGAGCTGTCCGTCACGGCCCTGGAGCCGTTCACGAACCTGCGGGAGCTGACGCTGGACTTCGAGGCACCACCGGGCCGGCTCACCGACCTGTCGCTGTTCGCGCAGCATCCCGGCCTGTTCCAGCTGTGCCTGATCAACGCATACGACGTGGATCCGGCGCCCCTGCCCGATCTGCCGTTCCTGAGCAGCGTCGAGCTGATCGGCACGCGGGCCGAGATCGCCGAACGGCTGCGGGAGCGGTTCACGGGCCGGGCCCGGCCGGAGGTGACGGTCCGATACGCCCGGCCCTCCGGGAACCAGGGAGCGGCCGCACCCGTCGAATCCCCATGAGGAGATCGCTGATCCTGCTCGCGCTCACCCTGGCCGGCTGTGGTGGTGGCACCGGGACGGCGGCCCCGCCACCGGTCAACGACCGCTGGCAGTCCTGCGACCGGGTGATCACGGACGATCGGAGCACGACCCGGCTGGACGACACGTTCCGACCGGTCTCCGCGGTGATCTGCGCCCGCTCCCCGACCGGCGCCGGACGGCCGTCGAGCGACATCGCCACGCTGGTCGCGGCCCTGCGCTTGCCGGACGAGGAGCGCACCGACGGCCCGTGCACGCTGATGCTGGTCACGCCGCCGTGGATCGCGCTGATCGACGCGCAGGGCCGCTGGATCCACCCGGGCGTGCCGGTGAACGCGTGCGGTCAGCCCCGCGCCGAGGTCATGGACGCGGCAGCGAAACTGAAGGGCGAGTAGTCCGGGCGATCGCGGCGACCGCCACCACGCACAGGACTCCCCCGCTGACCAGCGCGACCGGCCCGGAGAACGCCCCCGCGACGAGTCCCGCGCGCAGGTTGCCGAGGTCCGGCCCGGCCTGTCCGACGATCTGCTCGGCGGCCGCGACCCGGCCCATCAGCGCGTCCGGGGTGTGCAGCTGGACGACTGTCGCACGGGACACCACCGCCACGGTGTCGGCGGCACCGGCCAGGACCAGGCAGCCCAGTCCGAGCCACGGTTGCGTGACCAGCCCGAACAGTGCCAGCGCGAGGCCCCACACGGTCGACGCCCCGACCATCACCGCGCCCGGCCGCCCCCACCGGGTGAACGTGCCGGACAACAGGGACGCCAGCACCCCACCGACCGCGACGGCGCTCAGGAACAGCCCGAGCGTCCGCGGGTCGCCGTCGAATCGCAGCGCGTTGATCAGCGGGAACAGGCTCATCGGCATGGCCAGCAGGGTGGCCGCGAGGTCGGTCAGCAGCGCACCGCGGACGGCCGGATTCCGCCCGACGAAGCGCAGGCCCTCGCCGACCGCGCGCAGGCCGGGATCGAGGCGCTCGGCCACCGGGAGCCGCGGCAGCGCGGCGACGCCGTAGAACGCGGCCAGGAACGTCACCGTGTCGATCAGATAGCACCCGCCGACGCCCAGCCACCCCACGACCAGGCCGCCCAGGGCCGGGCCGACCAGCATCGACGCCTGGAACGAGATGTGGTTGAGGGCCAGCCCGGCACCGCGTTCCTCCGGGGCGAGCAGGTGCGGCAGGAACGTACGGGCGACCGGTCCGCTGACCGCGCCGAAAGCGGACTGGACGACGATCAGGGCCAGCAGCCCGGCCACCGGTGCGCCGCCGAGCAGTCCCTGCACGGTCAGCAGCGCCGACGAGAACGCCAGGCCGGCCTTCGTGAGCAGGTACAGCCGGCGGCGGTCGGCCCGGTCGGCGAGCGCCCCCGCGAACAGGCCGAACAGCACGACCGGCAGCGCCTGACAGAGCCCGACCGCACCCGTCCAGACCGCGCTGCCGGTCTGCTCCCACACCTGGAACATCACCGCGACCGCGGTCATCTGCGAGCCGAACCCGGAGAGCGTGCGGCCGATCCAGTAGCGCCGGAACACCGGGGACGACCGCAGCGGACCGATGTCGATCAGGGCGGCGGTCATTCCCACGCCGGGTCACCGGCCAGCTTCTCGGCGATGCGGTCGCGGAAACTCTTCTGGCTCAGCAGGGCCTCGATGTCACGGACGACACGGTTCATGCCGTACGGGATGAGGTCTTCGATCTCTTGAACGACCGCCTCGGTCGCCCGCCATTCGGCCGCCAGCCTCGCCACCACGTGCCGCGATCTCTCCGACAGCTCGACGTTCTTCGCGCGCGCGTCGGCGCCCGGCGACGTCACCACCCACCCCGCGGCGCGCATCGCCGAGACCTTCTGACTCAGCGCGGAGTGCGTGCGCCCCACCGCGGCGGCCAGTTGAGCGATCGTCATCGGACCGTGCACGTGCAGTTTGATCAACTCTTTGACCCAGGCCGGTTTGAGTCCCTCGATCCGTGCGTCGGCATAGAGCTGGGCGATTTCCGCATCCAGCGCGGCCTGCAGGTCCCACAGCGGGCGCCACACCGCGTGATCGGTCGGATCGACGAAGTCACTCACCGGACCACTGTAACAGCACTTATATAAGCACTGTCACACTGAAAAGATTTGACATCTACAGCTCGGTAGAAGAATGATGCGGTTACGAAGTTAGGGTTGGCTAACCTTTGGAGCTCCATGACCGCCATCTACCTCATCGGCCTTCGTGAGGGCCTGGAGATCAGTCTCGTGATCTCGATCCTCGTGGCGTTCCTGGTCAAGAGCGACCGTCGGCCGCTGCTGCGCCTGGTCTGGGCCGGTGTCGCCGTCGCCGCGGTGATCTCCATCGGGTTCGCGGTCCTGCTCCAGGTCGGCATCACCCGGCTGAGCTCGACGCATCAGGAGCTGTTCGAGGCGATCGCGTCGTTCGTGGCCGTCGCCTTCGTCACGTGGATGATCTTCTGGATGCGCCGCATGGCCCGCCACATCGGCAAGGAGCTGCGCGGCAAGATGGAGGACGCCATCGCGGTCGGCCCGGTCGCGGTCGCCGGTGTGGCGTTCCTCGCGGTGATCCGCGAGGGCCTGGAGACGTCGATCCTGTTCTACGCCGCCGCGCAGGGCGCCACCGACGCCAAGCCGCTGATCGGCATCAGTCTCGGCCTGCTCACCGCCGTGGTGCTCGGCTGGCTGCTCTACATCAGCGCGGTCCGGATCAACCTGTCCACGTTCTTCACCTGGACCGGCGCGCTGCTGGTGCTGGTCGCCGCCGGCATCTTCAAGTACGGCTTCCACGACCTGCAGGAGTCCAACGTCCTCGGTGGCCTGGACAGGCTGGCGTTCGACGTCACGCCGAGCTTCCCGCCCACCGCGTGGTACGCCGAACTGCTCCGCGGCATGATCAACTTCACGCCGGCGCCGACGGTCATCGAGACGATCGCCTGGCTCGCCTACGGGATTCCCGTCCTCCTTCTCTTCCTCTGGCCGGTCCGCAAGCCGGCGCCCACCCCCGCCACCACCGCCTCCTAGGAGAACGATGCACACCGTGCTTGCCGCGCAGCAGAAAACCCGGAAAAAGGCACTGGGAGGACTGCTGGTTCTCGGAGCAGCCGCCACCACGCTGCTCGCCGCCTGCGGCGACAAGGCCTCCGACGACAAGGCCGGGGCCGGCACCACCGGCAAGATCGCCGTCGCCGCCTCCGACACCGAGTGCAAGGTGGAGCGGAACACCTCGGCCGCGGGCACCGTCACCTTCTCGATCGCCAACAAGGGTTCGAAGATCAACGAGTTCTACGTCTACGCCGCCGGTGACCGGATCATGGGCGAGATCGAGAACATCGCCCCCGGCCTGTCCCGTGAGCTCATCGTCGAGCTGCCCGCCGGCGCCTACGAGACCGCCTGTAAACCCGGCATGATCGGCAAGGGCATCCGCAACGCGTTCCAGGTCTCCGGCTCCGCCGCGCCACTCACCGAGGACGCCAAGCTCGCCCAGGCCAGCGCCGACTACCAGCGCTACGTCAAGTCGCAGACCACCGCGCTGATCGACCAGACCACCGCGTTCGTCAACGCGGTCAAGTCCGGTGACGCCGAGAAGGCGAAGTCGCTGTTCCCGGTCGCCCGCACCTACTGGGAGCGCATCGAGCCGGTCGCGGAGAGCTTCGGCGACCTCGACCCGGCCATCGACGCCCGCGAGGGTGACCTGGAGCCCGGCCAGGAGTGGACCGGCTTCCACAAGATCGAGAAGGACCTCTGGGAGACCAAGGACATCAGCAAGGACGGCCCGGTCGCCGACCAGCTGCTCAAGGACGTCCAGACGATCGTCACCAAGGCCCAGTCCGTGACGTTCTCCCCGGTCGAGCTGGCCAACGGCGCCAAGGGCCTGCTCGACGAGGTCGCCAGCGGCAAGATCACCGGCGAGGAGGACCGCTACTCGCACACCGACCTGTGGGACTTCGCCGCCAACATCGAGGGCTCGCAGGGCGCCATCCAGGCACTGCGCCCGGCCCTCGAGGACCGCGACCCGGCCCTGGTCAAGACCCTCGACGAGAACTTCGCCAAGGTCGAGGCGGCACTGGAGAAGCACCGCGACGGCGACGGCTGGAAGCTGCACAACACGCTCACCCAGGCCGACCTGAAGGAACTCTCCGACGACATCAACGCGCTCGCGGAGCCGATCTCCAAGGTCGCCGCGCTCGTCGCCAAGAAGTAACGCACTCCCCGGCCGGGGGCGCGACAGGCGGCCCGCTCCCGGCCGAACCCTCACGATCAAATAATTTTTGTCCTGTCTTCGCTGTGGTCCAGGTCCGCCGCTCCCGCGGGGACCCTCACGGGCTTCGCAGGGCCGCAGGCGGCCCAGAACGCGAAACCCGCGAGGGCGACCTCCGTGGGTGGCCGCGGTCAAAAACTCCAAACCCCCAGGTGTACGTCCCGCCGGTTATCCACACCGGCGGGTTGTCCACAGGCCTTGCGACCCTTACCGCCGCGCTCCGCAAGACTGATGCTGGGGTGGCCACCCCTGGGAGGGCGGGGGTCTGAGCGCGTCGTAGGTGCAGCACCGGTGGCACATCAGTGGCCGCCGGCCCCGGTGAGAAAGGTTCGTGAGATGCAGCGGCGCAAGGTGCTCGGACTGGCCGGCGCGGGCGCGGCCGGAGTGGCTGCCGCCGGAGCCGGCGCGCTGGCCCTGACCGGCCACGACGTGAAGCCGGTGGCCAGTTCCTCGTCCTCGGGGGACGCGGCCGGCGCGATCGCTTTCTACGGCGCGAAGCAGGCCGGCATCGTCACCCCCGCCCAGGACCGGCTGCACTTCTGCGCCTTCGACGTGATCACCGACGACAAGGCAGCCCTGGTCGACATGCTCCAGGACTGGACGGCCGCCGCCGCGCGGATGACCCAGGGGCAGGACGCGGGCACGTTCGGCGCCGTCGGCGGATCCATGGAAGCGCCGCCGGACGACACCGGCGAAGCGCTCGGGCTGCCGGCCTCCGGCCTCACCCTCACCATCGGCTTCGGGCCCACCCTGTTCCGCGACGCCCAGGGCAAGGACCGCTTCGGCATCGCCGCCAAACGCCCGGCCGCGCTCGCCGACCTGCCCCCGTTCCCCCGCGACACCCTCGAAGCGGCGATCTCCGGCGGCGACATCGGCGTGCAGGCCTGCGCCCACGACCCGCAGGTCGCCGTCCACGCCATCCGCAACCTGGCCCGCATCGGCATGGGCAAGGTCACCGTCCGCTGGTCCCAGCTCGGTTTCGGCCGCACGTCGTCGACTTCTGTCACGCAGTCCACCCCGCGCAACCTGTTCGGCTTCAAGGACGGCACCCGCAACCTCAAGGCCGAGGAGACCCCACTGCTCGACGAGCACCTGTGGGTCCAGCCCGGCGACGGCCCCGACTGGATGACCGGTGGGTCCTACCTGGTCACTCGCAAGATCCGCATGCTGGTCGAGACCTGGGACCGTTCCCCGCTGGCCGAGCAGCAGACCATCATCGGCCGCGACAAGGGCGAAGGCGCCCCGCTGACCGGCAAACGGGAACACGACGAGCCCGACTTCGCGGCCCAGGACGGTGAAGGCCAGCCGGTCATCCCCGTCAACTCGCACCTGCGCCTGGCCCACCCCGACCAGAACGGCGGCGCCCACCTGCTGCGGCGCGGCTACAACTTCGTCGACGGCTCCGACGGGCTGGGGCGGTTGAACGCGGGCCTGTTCTTCATGGCGTACCAGCGCAACCCGCACAAGCAGTTCGTCCCGATCCAGAACAATCTGGCCAAGCAGGACGCGCTCAACGAGTACATCCGGCACGTGTCCAGCGGACTGTTCGCCTGCCCACCCGGTCTGCTCGCCGCCGACGACTTCTGGGGGCGCTCCCTGTTCGCCTGACCCCGGGCCACGCCGGGCCGGATTCGCTCCAGCCGCCGCATGTCCCGGCCCCGAGGCTCCGACGCCGCTTCGGCAACGACGCCGCGGCCAGCAGCTCGACGCCCCCGGCCGGAGCTGCTGCGGTCAGCGCCAGGCGGCCGCCATCAGCTCGACCAGGTCCAGGGTCGCCTCGCCGGTCCAGACCACCGAACTGAGCGCGACCAGAGCCGGGAGCAGGACGAACATCGCGGGGGCGGCCTTCGGCTGCGGGCGCAGCAGATGGGCGACACGACGCGGCACGACCCCGCCCGGAACCGCCGCGTGCAGAGCCGCCGCGAACGGACTGCCCGCCCCGGCCAACGCGGCAACACCGATCGCATGCGCCAGCGTCCTCCGGTTGCCCAGGTCGCCGGCGGCGCGCTCGTCGGCGGCCCGCTCGATCAGATAGTCCACGTGCTTGCCGACCCACCACAACGCCGGGTGCGCCGCGACCGCCAGCTCAGCGGCCCGGGCCAGGCGGTGGTGCCGTTCGGCGAGGTGCGCGTTCTCGTGGGCGAGAAGCGCCTCGAACTGCTGATCGGTGAGCAACCGCCGCATCCCGGTGGTGACCACGACATGCCCCGGATCGCCCGGCACCGCGAACGCCCGCGGCTCCTCGTCCGGCAGGACCATCAGGCCACCCGGCCCGTCCACCGGGAGCATCGCCAGAACTTTCCGCTGCCGCCGCCACCGCCGGCCGACCGACACCAGACCGCCGGCCAGCAGCGCCAGGCTCAACCAGGGCACCCACTCCACGCCGGCGGTGTCGGCCGCGACCACGGACGCCGACCACCCGAACAGCCGCCCCACCGCGGGAACCTGCGCCAGCGCGTGCGCCGACAACAACAGCAGATTGAACGTACTCATCACCGCCACGGTCACCGCCGACCACACCACCACCGACGCGGCCCGGCCGGGCGCCAGCCGATCCGCGAGCAGCCGCACCACGACCACGGCCAGCGGCGGCACGATCACCACCGACCACAAGAAATGATCGAACATCTCCGCCGCCTCCCCACAACTCCCCGGCCATGCTCTCACTCCCCTACCGCACCCGCCGAGCCCCCTGGTCCCGCGCCCGCTGGACGCCCGGCCGGCGCTGCGCGTCGTCACAGGCTTCCCGGAACCACGCTCAGCCCCGGCCCGGCTGGCCCTCGACGTCGTCGCAGACCGCGAACAGGCGGGTTCAGGCCCCGCCGGCTCGCCGTGGCTGGGCTCCAGCGCTGCTACGGACACCGCACGACCACGCCGGGGGTCAGGTCGCTCGGCGGGCGGACCGGCCGGGAAACGGCGTGGCCGGCACCGCCGCGAGTCCGAAATGGCTGGTCACGGCCTTGCGGGCACGGCGTCTACGGCGAGCTGCGGACGGTCGCTCGTCGGGGCTGACCCCTGGCGGCGAGCAGCGGACGGACCGGCCGCCGCGGGCGTGGAACCGGCGCGACGACCGGGCCGGAACGGGTGCGCGGGGACGGAGGTGAGGAAGCGGGTGGGCGGGGACGGGGACGGGGATGGGGAACGGGTGGGACGTAGGGTGATCGACTGTGGGGGTGGACGAGCGGGTGGAATGCACGGTGACGGTGTGCCGGGACTGCTGCTGCGGGAGTGTGAGCAAGCACCCGGGGGTGGACCACGACGGGCAGATCGAGCGGCTGCGGGCGGCGCTCGGGCCGGAGTGCCGGGTTCGGACGAGTTCGTGCCTGGATGTCTGCGCCCAGTCGAACGTGCTGGTGGTGCAGCCGGCTCCGGAGGCGAGGCGGGCGGGCGCGCGGCCGGTGTGGTTCGGGCTCGTGCTGGACGATCTGGTGCTCGACGACATCGCCGGGTGGGTGAAGGCGGGTGGGCCGGGCCGCGCCGAGCTGTCTGCCGTGCTGGAGTTGTCCGTGATCACTCCACCGGCGCCGGAACGCCCGGGTCCCGACGACTGAACCGCGCCGCCGGAGTTCTCCCGGGCCGACCGCGCGGGGACGGCCGGACGCGACGTGTGGCGGGCGGTGTGGACGGGTTCGTTGCTCTGACCGGGACCACCCACGGACGTCGCCCTTGTGGGTTTCGCGTTCTGGGCCGCCCGCGGCCCTGCGAAGCCCGGAAGGGTCCCCGCGGGAGCGGCGGAGCAGGACCACAGCGGAGACAGGACCGCGAAGATCTTGAAATTGGTCTTGAGGATTGCCGGTTTCACCGGGTCCATCGATAGAGTTCCGGGGTGAGCAGACGGCGGCCGGGCCAGTTGGAGACGGAGATCATGACTGTGCTGGGTGCGGCTGAGCGGCCGATGACGCCCGGTGAGGTGCGCGATCGGCTGGATCCGTCCGGGGAGCTGTCCTACAGCACTGTTGTGACGACGTTGACCAGGCTTTACGAGAAGGGGTCGGCGGCGCGGCACCGGGACGGGCGGGCGTTTCGTTATGGGGCGCCGCACGGGCCGGCCGGGCTGGTGGCGGATCGGATGTCGCGGCTGCTCTCCGACGAGGCCGATCGGGCGTCCGTCCTGCGGCGGTTCGTGGGGAATCTGGACGCCAAGGACGAGCAGTTGCTGCGTGACCTGCTCAGCGAGTGATCTCCGGCGGACGGGAGACCACGGTGACCGAGGCGAACCAGGACGTCACGTGGATCCGCACCTCGGGTGTGCCGGGCACCCGCGGCACGGGCGCGAGTCTCATCTCCCGTGAGCTGAACGCGTTGGTGCCGGTGAGGTCGACCTCGACGCCTTCGGGGACGATCACGGTCAGTTCGCCGAAGATCGTGCGGCCGGTGATCTCGATGACGTCCGAGCTGGTCAGCACGGCACGCAGATCAAGCTCGGTGGAGCCGAAGACGGTGTTCGCCCGGACCGTGCGGTCACGGAACCGCCAGCGGCCGCGGCGCGTGGTCGAGCTGAACACGGTCAGGATCTGGTCGACCGTGTCGGACGAGCCGACGATCGGCTGAGCGGGCAGACCCTCGGCCACGCGGGCCAGGTCGGCGTCGGTCTCGGCGGCCCAGACCGCGCCCACGCGGACGCTGAACTCCTCGAGCGTCAGGCGGCCCTCGCCGCACGCGCGCTGCAGCAACTCGGCCACTCGTTCACGGTCACCGTCGTCGATCGGCGCCGGCACAGGAAGTCCCACGGCGCAGACCCTACAACCGTTGCGCACCCGGTTCTGCACCCGTCGGCGGGCAGGATGCGACCCATGCAAGATCGGAAAGGCTCGCGTACCGCGGCAATTGTCGCTCTTGTCGCTGCTGTGGTGAGCATCGCAGGTGGCCTGGCAGGTCCCCTTTACGCGCTCTTCGGGAACAACTGACAAACTTGCAGGATCATGACGCTGACCGATCGCCTTCCCGGCAACGCTGACCCCGACGCCGTCTTCCTCGCTTTCCAGGGCTGGGTGGAGGAGCAGGGCATCACCCTGTACCCCCATCAGGAGGAGGCGCTGATCGAGATCGCGACCGGCGCCAACGTCATCCTGAACACCCCGACCGGGTCGGGTAAGAGCCTGGTCGCGGCCGGTGCGCACTTCGCCGCCCTGGCGGACGGGCGCACCACGTTCTACACCGCGCCGATCAAGGCGCTGGTCAGCGAGAAGTTCTTCGCCCTGTGCGCGATCTTCGGCGCGCACAACGTCGGCATGCTCACCGGCGACGCGAGTGTGAACGCGGACGCGCCGATCATCTGCTGCACCGCCGAGATCCTGGCGAACCTGGCGCTGCGGGAGGGCAAGGACGCCGACGTCGGCCAGGTCGTGATGGACGAGTTCCACTTCTACGCCGAGCCGGACCGGGGCTGGGCCTGGCAGGTGCCGCTGATCGAGCTGCCGCAGGCCCAGTTCCTGCTGATGTCGGCGACGCTGGGCGACGTGACCCGCTTCGTCGACGACCTGAAACGGCGCACCGGCCGGGAGACCGCGGTCGTCGCCAACGCGGAACGCCCGGTCCCGCTGATGTTCGAGTATGCGATGACCCCGCTGCACGAGACGATCGAGGAGCTGCTGAACACCCGGCAGTCACCGGTCTACATCGTGCACTTCACGCAGGCCGCGGCGCTGGAACGCGCACAGTCGCTGATGAGCATCAACATGTGCACCCGCGAGGAGAAGGACGCGATCGCCACCGCGATCGGCAGTTTCCGATTCACGGCCGGCTTCGGGCGTACGTTGTCACGCCTGGTCCGCCACGGCATCGGCGTCCACCACGCGGGCATGCTCCCGAAGTACCGGCGGCTCATCGAGACCCTCGCGCAAGCCGGCCTGCTGAAGGTCATCTGCGGGACGGACACGCTCGGCGTCGGCATCAACGTCCCGATCCGCACCGTGCTGTTCACCGGCCTGTCGAAGTATGACGGCGTGAAAACCCGCCTGCTCAAGGCGCGCGAGTTCCACCAGATCGCGGGCCGGGCCGGCCGGGCCGGGTTCGACACGATCGGCACGGTGATCGTCCAGGCCCCCGAGCACGTCATCGACAACGAGCGGGCCCTCGCGAAGGCCGGTGACGACCCGAAGAAGCGGCGCAAGGTCGTCCGGAAGAAGCCGCCGGAGGGTCAGGTCGGCTACGGGCGGCCCACGTTCGACCGGCTGATCGAGGCCGAGCCGGAACCGCTGACCTCGTCGTTCCAGGTCTCGCACGCCATGCTGCTGAACGTGCTGGCCCGCGGCCAGGACCCCTACCAGGCGATGAAGCACCTGCTCACCGACAACCACGAGGACCCGGCGGCGCAGCGCCGGCACATCCGGCGGGCCATCGCGATCGCGCGGGCGCTGATCGCGGGCGGGGTCATCGAACGTACGCCGGAAGGGGTCTACAAGCTCGTCGACGACCTCCAACTGGACTTCGCGCTGAACCAGGCGCTGTCCCCGTTCGCCCTGGCCTGCCTGGAACTGCTCGACAAACAGGCCCCGGAGTACCCGCTGGACGTCGTCTCGGTGATCGAGGCGACCCTGGAGGACCCGCGGCAGGTGCTCTCCGCCCAGCGGCAGAAGGCGCGCGGTGAGGCCGTCAACGCGATGAAGGCCGAAGGCATCGAGTACGAGGAGCGCATGACGCTGCTCGAGGAGGTGACCTGGCCGCGCCCGCTGCTGGAGCTGCTCGAGGGCGCCTACGAGACGTACCAGCAGGGGCATCCGTACGTCGCCGACTACGAGATCAAGCCGAAGTCGGTGGTCCGCGACATGTACGAGCGGGCCATGACGTTCACCGAATACGTGTCGTTCTACGGCCTGTCCCGCTCCGAGGGCCTGGTGCTGCGCTACCTCGCCGACGCGTATCGCGCTCTGCGGCAGACCGTTCCGGAGGACGCCCGTACGGAGGAATTGGGTGACCTGATCGAGTGGCTCGGCGAACTGGTCCGCCAGGTCGACTCCAGCCTGCTCGACGAGTGGGAGCGGCTGCGCAACCCGGGCGCCGAGGTCGAGGAGGTCCGCATCGACGACAAGCCGCCCGCGGTCACCCGTAACATCCGCGCGTTCAAGGTCCTCGTCCGCAACGCGATGTTCCGCCGCGTCGAGCTGGCCGCGCTCAGCCGCTACCAGGAGCTGGGCGAGTTGGACGGCGAGCACGGCTGGACGGCCGACCGCTGGCGCGAGGCCATCGACGAGTACTTCGACGAGTACGACCGGCTCGGCACCGGCCCGTCGGCCCGCGGCCCGCAGCTGCTCCAGATCGAGCAGGGCACGACGACGTGGACGGTCCGCCAGGTCTTCGAGGACCCGGACGGCGACCACGACTGGGGCATCGACGCCACGGTCGACCTGGAGGCGTCCGACGAGATCGGCGGCGCCGCCATCACCATCGTGGCGGTCGGCCCGCACTGACCTCACCGGCGTCGCCTCCGGCTCGCGGGCACCGCGCCCTTGGCCGTCGGTGTCGTCGGTTTCCCTGGTACCGACATGTACCACTGGTCGCGGCCGGCGCCCTAGCGTCGGGGCATGACGCCTCGCCCCACCGCCGACCCGACCATCGGGGACCGGATCAAAGACCGGCGCCTGCGGCGCAATTGGAGCATCCGGTACGCCGCGAGCCGCGCCGGCGTGTCGCACGCCACCTGGAGCCGGATCGAGCGGGGGTTGCAGGCCGCCGACAACCGGTTCATGCTCGCCGACCTGGCCGGCGCGCTCGAATGCTCCCCGGCCGAACTGGCCGGGACCGCGGTGCCGGCCGGGGATCGGGAGGCGGTCGCGGCGCACGCGTCGGTCCACGCGATCCGGCAGGCCCTCGTCGAGCTGGATCTGTCCGAACCTGTCGCGCCCGGGACCTCGTCGCCGGCCGAGTCGGCGCGGAGGTTGGCACTGGTCGACTCGCTGCGGCAGTCCTGCGACTACGCGGGAGCGGGCCGGCTGCTCCCGGACCTGCTGCGGGACCTGCGCGCCGGCGGGAGCGCGCGGGCGCTGCGGCTGATCTGCGACGCCACTTTCATCGCGTCGTCGGTGCTGCGCAACCTCGGCCACCCCGCCGAGTCGTGGCTCGGCGCCGAGCGCTGCCGCGACGCCGCTGACGCGTCGCAGGATCCGGTGCTTCAGGGGTACGCGGCGTACGCGCGGGCCAGTGCGGCCAGTGCCTGTGGTTCGTACGACCGGGCGTACACCCTGGCGGCGCAGGCGGTCGACGCGCTCGGACCGTACAGCGGCCGCCCCGGTTGCCCGGAAATGATCGGCTCGCTGCAGTTGATCTGCGCCTACGCGAGCCGCGGGCGCAAACGACCCGACGACAGCCGCGCCTGGGCCGGCGAGGCCGCCGCGCTGGCCGCACGGACCGGGGAGACCACGACACTCGGCCTGTACTTCGGGCCGGCGAACGTCAACATCTGGCGCATCGGCATCGAAGCGGACGGCGACGACGCCGCGCTCGCCGCGACCATTGCGCGCTCGACCGAACCGGGGATTCTGCCGTACGGATTCCGGCAGGTCTTCTACTACACGGACACCGCGCGGGCGCTGGCGCGGCTGCGCAACCGCGACCGGGAGGCGATCCGGTTCCTGCTCGTCGCGGAACGGGTCGCGCCGCAGCACGTGCACACGTCGTCGCTGGTGCAGGAGACGGCGCGGGCGCTGCTCGACCGCTCCCGGCGGATGGCCGGCGGCACGGAGTTGCGCGCCCTCTGCGAACGCCTCCGCATCGGCTGACCTGGCGCAACGCCGCCGGTGGTCCAGCCGGCGGCGCGGCGCAAACTTCCGGCTGACCTCACCGTCGTCATCCGGCCGATGACGACCGTGAGAGCCGGCTGAGGCCGCACGCCGGGTCACCAGCCGGTCGCGAAAGTCGCGGGCGCTGCGAGACCCGCGAAGATCAGCCGCGGGTCAGGTGAGGCCGGTGAGCCAGCGGCGGACGGCGAGGGTAGCGCGGACGTCGTCCTCGTTGTAGTCCAGCAGCCGCTGCGCCGCCGAGGGAGAACCGGCGCGGGCCGCTCGATGCCACTCCTGGGACTGCCGCCCGCCCGGGTCCTCGTCGCGCCAGCCGAACCCGGCGCCGTGCACCGCCACGGTCTTCAGGCCGAGCCCCGCTCGTGAGTCGACCGCCGCCCGGACCAGCGGGAACACGTCGATCCACCGGTCCGGGTGGACGCTGCCCCCGGGCAGTGGCCGGAAACGCCGGGCGCGGACCCGTTCCGGTGAGGTGTAGTGGAAGACGAGCGTCCCGTCGGGCAGGCCGCCGAGCCGGCTCAGGCACCGCCGGGCCAGTTCGGTCTCGGCCGCGGCGCTGTCCACGGACGGGTCGAAGAACGCCTCGTAGCGGCTGGTCCCGCCGGTCGTGATCAGCAGCCCCCACAGGTAGACCCGGTCGTCCTCGCCCCACTCCACGTCGATGTCGACTTCGACGCCGGCGCGCGGGACCGGCGGCCGTGGCCCGTCCTTGAGTCGCAGCACCAGGCCGTCGCGGGACAGTTGGGCGGCGATCGCCGCTTTCTGCAGCCGGTGCCGGCGCTGCGCCAGGTGGGCCACCTCCGTCCCGTACGGGCCGGCCAGGACGGCGGCGGGGTCACTGGCGGCCAGGGATGCGACGGTACGGATTCCGCTGCCCTGCAGAGCGAGGTATTCGCGCACGCTCAGCGTCCCGCGCAGTTCGCGGCTCAGGTCGGTCGACGGCAACTCGTCCACGCAGACCGGCGCCCACTTGCACGTCGTGCATTCGGCCTGCCCGATCGGGGCCACCAGCGGGGCCGGGTCGTCGGGGGTGCCGGTGCGCTGCCGGGCGACGGTGGCGATCCGTACCCGGAAATCGTGTTCGTGGTCGTAACGGTCGAGCGCGCTGCGTTTGGCCTTGCCGAGGCGGCGCGAGAACGTGATGAATCGGGGCAGCGCAAGGTCGTACCAGATGAATCCGTCGGTTCCGAGGATCGCGCCCCAGGCGGATTGCGCCCGGTGGCCGCACGCTTCCAGCATCCGCCAGTAGTGCGCCAGCTGGATCAGATCATTCTCGTGGGCCTTGGCCCCGGTGTCGGCGAGGCGGACGGCGTCGGCGAGCGCGGGTTCGCCGAGGGTGGCGACGAGCGCGTCCGTGCCCTTGGTCAGCACCTGGTGGGCCTTGATGTCGCCCGGGTGGTAACCGCCGCCGGCCGCCCGGATCAGCAGGTCGGGTTTGCCGGTGCGGTGCCCGCCGGTGTCGTCGGGCAGGCGGCCGCCGACGATCACCGGGGCACCGGCCCGCATCGCCCCGATCGTCGCGCCGAGGTGACCGCGCTTGTCGCCGTCGAGGTCGCTGAGGTCGACGTAGCCGGGCAGGTCGAGCGCGGCCCATGCGGCGAGCACCTCGGCCTCGAACGCGACCCCGAGGTCGAACAGCTGCTGCAGCGAGGCCGGCACGACCGCGGACGGCCGGGGCACGGTGGCGTCGTGCTCGTTGTGCACGGCCCGCGGGCACGACTTCGCGGCGTATCCGCCCAGCAGCAGCGGCCCGGTGATCATGACCAATCCTAAGCCGGGTGGAAGCGCCACCGCCCCTCGGAGACCACGTCCACCCGGTCGTCACGGACGCGGACGGCCGTGTCGTCGTCGATGAAGTAGATCGGGAAGTCGGCCCGCTCGACGATCCGGTCGGCCCACGCGTCGTCGCGTTCCGGGAAGTCCGGCGAGTCCAGGTGCGGCTTCAGGTACCAGTCGAAGAGGCCGAACGGCGGTTTCACGCCGGTCGCGCCGAGCACGTGCAGGTCGGCGGCGTCGCCGATGACGTCGGCGGAGTGTTCGGTCAGGTGCCGGCTGAAAATCATCGACCCGGCGCTGACGCCGACGTAGACGCGGCTCTGCAGCAGTTCCAGGAACTCGCCGGCCAGGTCGTTGCCGGTGATGCTGCGCGCCAGGTGGTAGTGGCTGCCACCCTCGACGTAGACGACGTCGGCGTGGCGCAGCCGGTCGAGCACCATCGGCCGGGGCAGGCCGTTGAGCTCCAGGACGTCGAACTCGCGCCAGCCCAGGCCGTACACCCGGTTGAGGTCTCCGACGAACCATCCGTGATCCCCGGGTTCGGCGACGGAGGCCGTCGGGACGAAGACCACGCCGGCCGAGCCGAACGGCTTTCCCAGCATGTCCCGCAGCGCGTCGCGCAGGGTCTCGTTGCGCAGGCCGTTCGAGGTCAGCAGAAAATTCACCGGGCCAGCCAACCATGATCGGCGATCGGCCCACAATCGGTTACGCCGGTGGGCGCTGGCGCGAGGTGCGGGTGGTCAGGCCGCCGGCGAGAAGTTCGGTGCGGACCTCGGCCAGCCCGGCGTCGAAGTCGCTGCGGTCCTGGGTGTAGTAACGGCGGAAGAACCACGACGGCACCCGCGGCGCACGCCGCCGGGAGAGGAAGAGCTGGTCCTGGACCTGCCGCGCCATCAGGCACAACTGCCGGTCGATCTCCGGTTCCCGCCCGGCCGCGGCCAGTTGCAGGCAGCGCGCGCGGGAGAAGCCGCAGACTCGTTTGCGGTCGGCGGCGATGCCGCGCTGTTCGCGGAACGTGTCCCAGCCGAGCATGAACATGCCCAGCGACGGCACGCACCACTGCACTACGAGGTCGGTGATGGTCGAGCCCCGGATCATCGCGGTGACCAGGCCGATCGTGGCCCAGCCGCCCATGCCGAGCACGACCGCCTGCGCATACCGGCGCCGGACCCGCCCGCCCCAGGAGAGGTTGAGCTGCTGACGGGCGAGAACATCGAAGGGCCAGGGCAGATTCGGCATCCCGTACGTGTCCCGGACCTGCTCGCCGCGGTACCGGCCGCTCAGGTGCCGCACGTCCTCGGGCGAGATCTCCTCCCCGGTCAGGATGCAGTTCCACGGCAGGTGGTAGAACCGCACCTCGAACGTCTCCTGCAGCAGCGCGGCCCGGCGCAGTTCGCGGTCGGCCCAGGACGCCAGCCCGAGCGAGTAGGCGAGCGCCCACAGCACCCCCACCACGGCGACGGTGACGCTGAGCGGGCCGGTCGAGTGTGCCCCGGCGAAGACCGTGACCAGGCCGGCCGCGGCCAGCACCGCCGAGATGGCCAGCCGGATCGCGGCGAGCCGCCGGACCCGGGTGTGCGAGACCGCGGTGGCGCGCAGAAGGTGACTCAGCGTGGGATCGATGGGCCGCTGCCGTACCGGCGGTCGGCGATCGGACATGGCGTCACCGCCTTCGCACAGTGACATCGGGCAAGCGCCGCGAAGGGGTATTACCAGCCATTATCGCCAAAAGCACCGACGTACGTCTATACGCTGAGATCACATCTCGGGCATCGCGGTTACAGAAAGCGAGTAAACGTGCGACGCGAGGAGTAGCTACATAATTACCCAGAGTAGCCGGAGAGCTCGGCGCGGCCCGAAGACCCGGCTAATCGGCCGGCGCGATCGACAGCACGCCCAGCCCGACCCCGGACGCCGCGGCGCGGGCGACGAGTTCCTCCCCCAGCCGCTCGTCGAGGCCGGCCGGGCAGTGCCACCACCCGGTCACCTCGTCATCGCCGGGCAACAGCAGGTCGCAGTTGGTCCAGCCGCCCTCGAACGGGAACGAGAAGAGCACCTTGGTGAGCCGGTCGACGAGCGCGGCGGTGACCGGGATCGCCCGGAGCACTATCGCGATCCGCCGCTTCCGTGGCAGGTCGTCGTAGGTGTCGGTGACGTCCATCGCCTCCTGCTTGCTGAGCACCGCGGCGACGATCCGGTGCAGGCCGTCGAGCACGTCGCCCTCCCCCGGCTCGACGACGATCGGCTCGCGGAAGTCGCCGTGCGCGACCAGCTCGGCCCGGAGCAGGTCGACGATCCGGGCGTCGTCCGGGTCGGCCAGCAGGTCGGGAATGGCGCGCTTCCACCTCTCGCCGCCGGCCGGGGGCCGGTACATCGCGAGGATCTCGCTGAGCGGCATCCGGCGTACGGTCACCGCAAAAGGGTTCCACAGCCATGGGTGTACTGCCATTCACCAAAAGGTGAACAGAATTGCCACCGACAGGGGGATCGGAACGCGGGCAGTGGTGCGGCGGAAGGCACTGGACCAGGGCGGTTGACGGCACCGGTGGATTGTGTGCGCACGGTGCAGGGAGCCGAGGATCGTCACGGCGTACCCCTCGAATTGATTTCTCCGCAAGCTGATCGCCGACAGAAAGGCGAACAACGGAATCGGGTGACGGCCGGACGATTCGACTCCGGCCCGCGATCACGGAACGTACGGTGACCGGGTGGGGGACGAGGCCGCCGAGTACTACGACCGGATGCTGGTGGACGCCGACTGGAGCGAGGCGTTCTGCCTGACCTTCGTGCGCGGCCTGGACGAGTCCGGGCTGATCAGCGCGTTCGGTGGGGATCCGGCCAAGATCATGTCGCCCGTGGATCTCGCGCAGGTTCTCGACGACTTCCGGTACGGCGAGGAGCCCGCCACCCTCCTGGTCGCCACGGTCGGTGACTGGCGGGTCGGCATCGAGGTCAACGGGTGCCAGGGATGCCGTCCCGAGGTGCTGCGCCGGGCCGCCCGGGCCGGCGACGGCACCGCCCTGAGCGTGTTCCGCAACGTCAGCGGGCGCTCCGAGTTCACCTACGTGACCGGGGATCGGATCCAGGCGGTGATCGACCAGATCCGCCCGGAGCGGCGGAAGGGGGTGGACCCGGAGATCCTCGACGCGCTGATGGCCGGACTGCCGTTCGCGCACGCCGACGACATCATCCCGGAGGCGGCGGGGTTCGCGCTCGCCGAGCGGGTCACCGGCGTACGGCTGCCGTTCGACCTTCTCGAACAGGATCTCCCGGGCGTGATCCTGACGCCGGTGCCGGACGATCTCGTCCCGGAGGGCGGCCGGGGCCTGGCCGCGCTCGACCACCCGTTCGTCCGGCGGATGCTGGGCGCGCCGACCCGGGAGAACCTGCCGGCGATGCTGGCGTTCCGGTCGCGGCTGATCGCCGAGGACGCCGATCTGCTCGGCGAACCGGCCGTCCAGGAGTTGCTCAGCGCCCTGGACGAGGACCGGCAGGCCCCGCCGGAAGTCCGCTCGCGGCTGCGTGAGCTGCACGAACGGCTCGCCGGGGACCTGCAGGCGATGAACGCGGTGCAGGATCTCGCGGCCGCCGCGTTCGAGACGGGCGACCCGGCCGAGCGGTTCGGGACGACGTACGCGATCCGCGACAGCGACCGCAGTCTGCAGGCGGTCGTCCTGCGCCGCTGCGCCCGGCACGCGCTGCCGGCGGCGGCACCGGTGACGCCGCCCGCGCCGGGTCCGGTCACCGCTCCCCCGCGCACGGCGGCGACCTCGTCCGCGTACGCCGTGGTGGCGAAGGAATTCGCCGCGTGGGAACCGGAGAAGCAACGCAGCGTGACGCGCTGGCTCGCCCGGCGCGCCTTCGAGGTGGCCGGTCTGGACAAGCTCGACTGGGCCCGCCCCGCGCTGGAGGCCCTGGATCGTGGCGAGCCGCTGCCGTTCCCGGACCGCCGCGCGGTGTTCCGGCTGATCTCCGCGGCCGCGCTGGTGACCGCGACCACCGGCCTGCCCCTGGACCAGCTGGAGAACCGCCTCACCGAGCAGCAGCGAGCTGACCTGCGCGAACGTATCGATCGGGCGCCGATGGCGGTGATCACGATCTTCAACACGGCGAACCCCGACCCGGCCCGGGCGCTGGAGGACACGTTCACCACCGCGCTGGAGACGTTCGACGGCCGGACCGAAGATCTCCTGGCCGAGCTGCGAGCCGAGTTCTGCTGATCCCAGGAGCTGGATCCTGTCCATTGCGGACGCGCCGGCACCCACTACGATGCGTATGGATCTTCGGCTCGGCTTGAGGAGGCGTCGGTGGCTGACCGGCGGAACGCACTGGATCGGATCGACACCACCGTGGCGCATCCGGCCCGCCGCTACAACTACCTGCTCGGCGGGAAGGACAACTTCGCCGCCGACCGGGCCTCGGCCGACGCGATCGAGAAGGGCATGCCCACCATCCGGCTCGCCGCGATGGAGAACCGGTACTTCCTGCAGCGGGCGGTCCGGTTCCTCGCCGAGGAGCACGGCATCCGCCAGTTCCTGGACATCGGGACCGGCATCCCGTCCGCCGACAACACCCACGAGGTCGCGCAGCGCATCGACCCGGCCGCGCGGATCGTCTACGTCGACAACGACCCGATCGTGCTCACCCACGCCCGCGCGCTGCTGACCAGCACGCCGGAGGGGGTGACCGCCTACATCGACGCGGACCTGCGCGAGCCGCGGAGCATCCTCGACGACGAGGAGGTCCGCTCGACGCTCGACTGGACCAAGCCGATCGGGGTGATGCTCGTCGCCGTGCTGCACTTCATCCGCGACGACGAGGACCCGCAGGGCGTCGTCGACACGATCCTCGCGGCGCTGCCCGCGGGCAGTTTCGTGGTCGCCTCCCACTCGACGTGGGAATACCTGCCGGCCGCCGCGATCGAGCAGCTGGAAGCGGCCAACGGCGACGGCCGGTTCCGCGCCCGCACCGGCGAGCAGCTCGGCAAACTCTTCGCCGGCCTGGATCTTCTCGAGCCGGGCGTGCAGTCCGTGTCCCAGTGGTGGCCGGAGCAGGCGTCGCAGCCACGCCCGTCCGTCGAGGACGTCGCCTTCAACGCGATCGTGGGACGGGTCCGCGCCACGGAGTGATCCGTATTGGCGGCGCGCCAACGAAACGGTACCGTCCTCGGGGTTACACGTCGATGCGCCCCCGAGGAGACGCGTGTGGAGCCGGTCGGCTCGGATGAGACCCGCCTGCGGATCGCCCGATATCTGGACAGTCCGCCACCGTCGGCGACCCCGCGAGAGCCGGGGATCCAGCTGCCCGACATCGCCGACTACTGGCCGGACGCGCCGCACCGGCAGCGGGCGCTGGGCTGGCGAGGGTTGCTGCCGCACGACTCCGAGCCACTGCCGCTGGACGAGCAGCCGGCCCGGCGGTGGCGGCAACGCCCGGTCGTCCTCACCGGTGTCCTCGCCCTGGTCGTGATCGGCGGCTCGGTCGTGCTGGCCCGGCCGCTGGCCGACACCGACGTCGAACGGCACGAGGCCCGGCCGGTCCCGGTCGTCCCGGCCGAGTCGACGCAGGTGGTCATCCCCCTGGAGCCGAGCCCGTCACCGTCGGTCACGCCGACGACCGCGTTCACGACCACCCCGGTCAAGGCCTCCCCGACCACCCCGCCGGCACCACCGCAGGGCGGGTTCGAGCTGGTCACCGGCGTCGGTGACCTGGTCGTGCGCACAGCCGCGCTGGACGGCGAGGAGTTCCGGGTCAGCGGGCCCGGCGCGGGCACGTTCAGCGGCGGGGTGCTGCGGCTGAGCGCGAAGGCGGACGGCGGCTCCGGCCCGGTCGAGGTCCGGCTCAGCGCCGCGCGGGTCTGGCAACTGCGCGTCGGCGCCGGGACCACATCGGTCACGCTCGACCTGGGTGCCGGCACGGTCAGCCGGATCGACCTGGACGGCGGCGCCGAGCGCATCGACATCGTCCTCGGCGAGCCGGCCACGACCCTGCCGATCCGGATGAGCGGCGGCGTCAGCACGTGGCGGATCCGGACGGCGACCCAGGTCCCGGTCCGGGTGCAGGTGGGCAACGGCGCCGGCGACGTGGTCCTGTACGGGCAGCACTCGGGCGGGGTCGGCGCCGGGACGACGCTGCGCTCCGGCGACCTGGCCGACAGCCCGGGGCTGAACGTGACCGCTGCGGGCGGCCTGGGGAGCCTGGAGATCACGGCGAGCTGAGCATCCGCTCGACGGCGTCGAACGCCGTCGTGTACTCGGCCGGGAGGCTCTCCCGTACCTCCAGGAAATCGGCTCCGGAAAGGAGCCTGGCCGCGGCGGTGAGATAGACGGACCGGTAGGCCGCGACCGTCACCGCCGCCGCGAACCGGGCCCGCACGGAGTCGGGCGCAACCCCCTCGACCTCGGCGAACAGTATCGCGAGCAGATCCTCCAGCTCCTGAAGGAACTCGCGGACGCGCGCCTGCAGGGCCGGCGAGCCGACGACCACCCGGTAGAAATCGGCGTGGCTCTGCTCGGTGTAGCCGCTGAGCGGGTGTCCGCTGGTGAACAGCGAGAGGATCAGGCCGCGCACCGCGGCCGGCACGGTCGCGCCCGGGGGCCGCTCCCGCACCGCCGTGGTGACCAGGTCGATCAGCTCCGGGAAACGGTCGAGTAACAGGTCCTCCTTGCGGGGGAAGTAGTTGAACACCGTCTTCTCCGAGACGCCGGCCGCGGCGGCCACCTCGGCGACGGTCACCGGGTCGAAGCCGCGCCGCAGGAACAGCACGGTCGCGGTGCCGGAGATCAGCTCACGGGTCTGGCGCTTCTTGCGCTCCCGCAGTCCCAGTTCGGTCACGGCAAAACTTTACTTGGCCGAATCTTACAGCCGCAGTATATTTCCGGTGACAGCATCGAAAAGGGGGATGGCGATGACTGACGTCGTAGTGGCCGGAGCCGGGCCGGTCGGCCTGATGCTCGCCTGCGAGCTGCGGCTCGGCGGGGCCGACGTGGTGGTCCTGGAGCGCAACACCGAGATCGACCCGACGATCAAGGCCGGTTACGTCACCGTCCCGGGCGTCGCCGCGCTCGACCGGCGCGGCCTGGCCCCGGCCCTGGAGAAAGCCCGCGACGAGACCCTCGCGCTGATGGGCCTGGCCGGCCGCAGGCCGCCGGGCCGGCCCCGCTTCGCCGGGCACTTCGCCGCGATGCTGCTCGACCCCGACCTGGTCGACTTCGACGACCCGGAGATCGCCGGCGGCTCCCGCCTCGCCGCCCTCGGCCTGGTCAGCCAGCAGCAGCTGGAGGCGATCCTCGAGGAACGCGCCCGCGAGCTCGGCGTGGACGTCCGGCGTGGCGTCACAGTGACCGGTTTCGACCAGGGCGACGCCTCGGTCACGGTCACCACCGGCCACGGCCCGGTCGAGGCCGCCTGGCTGGTCGGCTGCGACGGCGGCCGCAGCCTCGTGCGCAAACTCGCCGGTTTCGACTTCCCCGGCACGGCCCCGGAGATCACCGCCTACCAGGCCATCGCCGACCTGGAACAGACCGAGGGCCTGCGTCCGTCGTGGAACATGACCGCCACCGGGGCGTACGCGTTCGGTCCCTTCCCCGGCCGCATCCTCGTCGCCGAGTTCGACGGTGCGCCCGCCGACCGCACCAGCCCGGTCACGCCCGCGGAACTGCAGGGCGCGATCCGCCGCGTCACCGGCGTCGACGTCGTCGTGACCGGCATCAAAACGGCCACCCGATTCACCGACAACGCCCGCCAGGTGACCGATTATCGTCAGGGCCGGGTGCTGCTCGCCGGGGACGCCGCGCACGTGCACTCCCCGTTCGGCGGCCAGGGGATCAACCTCGGTCTCGGCGACGCCATGAACCTCGGGTGGAAACTGGCCGCCACGGTCCGCGGCTGGGCGCCCGAGGGGCTGCTCGACACGTACACCGCCGAGCGGCACCCGATCGGCGCGGGGGTCCTGGACTGGACACGGGCGCAGATCGCGATCATGCGGCCGGACGCGCACTCCCGCGCCGTCCGTGCCGTGATCGGCGACCTGGCCTCGACCGTCGCCGGCACCACCTACTTCGCCTCCCGGATCGCCGGCGTCCGGCAGAACTACGACCTGCCCGGCGACCATCCGCTGACCGGTCGCAGCGCCCCTGACCTGCTGCTCGACGACGGAACCCGGCTCGGCGACCACCTGCACGACGGGCGGGCGCTGCTGCTCGACCTGGCCGGCGACGCGGCGCTGCGGGCGGCGGCGGCCGGGTGGTCCGACCGGCTCACGGTGCACGCCGCGACGACGTCGGAATCCAAGGCAACCGCGATTTTCGTACGCCCGGACGGGTACGTCGCGTGGGCCTCCGGCGGCGAGCCGGAGGCCGGGGCGGACGCGGGGCCGGACTTCGCCGCGTGGCTCGGTCAGCCGGCCTGACGTGGCGCCGGCCCCACCATTCGCGCGGTCAGCCGGCCTGACGTGGCGCCGGCCCCACCATCGGCGCGGTCAGCCGGCCTGACGTGGTTCCACCGGTGCGGTCAGCCGGCGTAGCGCGGGGCCTGCACGCTGCGGCGGAACTCCACGTGGGCACTCCGGAGCACCCGGTTGAGGCGCTCCAGCTCGGCCTGCGACGGCTCCCGCCGCAGCTGCACGTCGAGCTTGCGCGCCGTCACCGTCGTGCCGCCTCCGCGCCACAACAGTCGTGCCGCCCCGCGCCATACGGTCGTGCCGCCCCCGCGCCGTACGGTCGTGCCGCCTTCGCACCGTCACAGTTCGACGTCCGGGTGGCCGGGCAACGACAGCACCCCGGTCACCCCCTCCGGGAGTGAGGTGTCGACCTTCAGTTCGCCGTCGACGATGTCCCAGGCGACCTCGATCCGTCCGTGCCGCGTTTCCAGCGACGACTTGCACCAGGTCAAACCACCGCCGGGGCGAGGCGCGACCAGCACCCGGGAGTAGCCGGGTTCGAGCGGCGCGATCCCGCCGACGGTGCGGTGCATCCAGTCGGCGACGGCGCCGAGCGCATAGTGGTTGAAGCTGGTCATCTCGCCCGGGTTGACGGTGCCGTCGGGCAGCATCGAGTCCCACCGTTCCCAGATCGTGGTCGCGCCCATCGTCACCGGGTAGAGCCAGGACGGGCATTCGCGTTCGAGCAGCAAGCGGTACGCATCGACGAGGTGCCCGGTCCGGGTCAGCGCGTCGGTGACGTAGGGCGTGCCGGCGAACCCGGTCGACACCCGGTATCCGCTGTCCGCGACGAGCGCCGCCAGCCGCTGTCCCGCGGCCGCCTGCCGATCAGCGTCGAGGAGTTCGAAAACGATTGCCAGCGTGTACGCGGTGGTGCAGTCGGACCGGACAGTCCCGTCCGTGGACACGTACTCCCGGTTGAAGGCTTCCCGGGTCCGCGACGCCGACGCGGTGAACTCGGCCGCGTCGTCGGGGTGGCCCAGCAGCGCCGCGACCTCGGCGACGATCGTCAGCGACCGGTAGTACGCCGCTGTCGCGACCACTCCCGGGTCGGCCTTGGCCTTGGCCGGGGCGTCCGGCGGCGCGTCCGGGTCGAGCCAGTCGCCGAACTGGAACGAGCGGTCCCACACGCCGCTGGGTGAGAGCAGGGTGCGGACGCGCCGCACGTGCGCGGCCATGGACGCGTACTGGGAGGTCAGGATTTTGATCTCGCCGTAGGACTGCCACAGCGCCCACGGCACCCAGACCGCGGCGTCGGACCAGAACGCGGTGCTGTCCGGGTCGGGGAATTCCGGCGGGTGCGGCTGGAACTTGAGGATGTCCGGGATCACGAACGGCACCAGCCCGTCGGCCGCCTGCTGCTCGGCGGCGAGGTCGGCCAGCCAGTCGGCCAGGAAGTCGGAGACGTCGAAGAGGTAGGCGGCCGAGGCGGCGAAGACGGCGATGTCGCCGGTCCAGCCGAGCCGTTCGTTGCGTTGCGGGCAGTCGGTCGGCAGGTCCAGGAAGTTGCCCTTGGTGCTCCACACGACGTTGCGGTGCAGCTGGTTGAGCAGGTCGTCGGAGCACTCGAACGTGCCGGTCCGGCGGAGGGCCGAGTGGACCACGACGGCCTCGAGGTCGTCCGGCACGACAGCGCCGGTGATCTCGGCGTACCGGAAGCCGTGGAACGTCATGGTCGGTTCGAACCGGTCCTCGCCGCCGCTGAGGATGAACCGGTCGGTGGCCTGGGCGTCGCGCAGCGGCCGGGTGCCGAGTTCGCCGTCCTCCAGGACCTCGGCGTGCCGGACCCGGATCTCCGTGCCGGCCGGTCCGGTCGCCGTGAACCGCACCCACCCGACCAGGTTCTGCCCGAAATCGATCAGGGTCCGCCCGGCCGGCGACGTCCAGATCCTCGCCGGCGGCACGGTCTCCTGCCGGGTGACGACCGGCCCGGTGTACGGCGTGAGCCGCCCCGGGTCGAAGTCGAGTTCGCGCACCGGCAGGGACCACTCCGGCGTGGCGGTCCGGTGCCGCGCGTCGATGATCATCCCGTCGTACAGGTCGTCGGCGATGATCTCGGATCCGCCGGCCGTCCACGTCGCGGCGTCGGTGACCACCCGTTGCCGGCGCCCGTCGGTGTAGCGGACGTCGAGTTCCGCGATCACGCCGAGCCGGTCGCCGTAGAAGGCGCGGCCGCCCATGAACCCGAGCCGTCCCCGGTACCAGCCGTTGCCGACCAGTACCGTGAGCACGCTCGTCTCCTCCAGCAGCGCGGTGACGTCGTGGGTGAGGTAGCGCAGCCGGTGTTCGTAGGCGCTCCAGCCGGGGCTGAGCACGTCGTCGCCGACGGCACGCCCGTTGATCCGCGCCTCGTGCACGCCGAGGCTGCTGATCCGCAGGGTGGCGTGGCCGACGGCGCCGTCGACGGTGAACTCGATGCGGAACAGGGGCGCGCTGCCCAGTTCGACGGCCGGGCTGATCATGCGGGCGGTCCACTCGTCACTCATTATGAAACCTTTCAAGCTCACGCTGCGTCAGCCCTTCACCGAGCCGGCGACCATGCCGGACACGATCTGCCGCTGGAAGGCCGCGAACATGATCAGGGGCGGAACGGTGACCAGCAGAATGTCCATGAAGAGCAGGTTGTAGGAGTTGGAGTACTGCCCCTGGAAGGTGAACAGCGTCAATTGCACGGTCGCGTTCTCGTCCCCGGGCAGGAAGTACAACGGGCTCGCGAAGTCGTTCCAGATGAACACCGTCTGCACCACGACGACGGTCACGATGATCGGCCGCAGCAACGGGAGGACGACCCGGAAGAAGAGGCTCACCGGCCCGGCGCCGTCAATCGTCGCCGCCTCGTCCAGCTCCCGCGGAATGCCCGCGACAAAGGCTTGGAAGAGCAGAACACAGAACGCCATCGCGTACGCGATCTCGACCAGGATGAGTCCGGGCATCGTCTTGAACAGGCCGGTTTTCTGGAGCACCCAGATGGTCGGCACCACGGCCGGCGGGATCACCAGTCCGGAGAGGATGACCAGGTTCAGTCCGCTGGTCCAGCGTGACTTGCGGCGCTGCAGGACGAACGCCCCCATCGCGGCGAGGATGACGACCACCGCGACGCTGACCACGGTGAGGATCGTCGAGTTGATGAACGCGACGATCAGCAGATAGTCCCGAGCCTCGAAGACCGCCCGCAGGTTCTGCGCGAACGCCCAGTGACTCGGCCAGGAGAACTGCAGGAACGCCGCGTCCTGCTGCGTCTTCGACGCGGTGAGCAGGATGAACGCGAACGGGATCAGGAAGACCACCGCGAACACGACGATCGCGACGACGCTCAGCGTCCACGAACGTTTCGCCGTCATCTACGCCTCCTTCCGGTTGAAGAACCAGAAGAGCGGCAGCACCAGCACGATGACCAGCAGGAACAACACGACGTTGCCGGCCGTCGAGAGGCCGTAGAAGCCGGCCTGGTACTGCTTGTAGACCACCGACGCCATCACGTCCGAGGTGAAGCCCGGCCCGCCCTTGGTCATCGCCCAGATCAGGTCGAACTTGCGCAGCCCGCCGATCAGCGCCAGCAGGATCACCGACACCGTCGCCGGCCGGGCCAGCGGCAGCGTGACGTTGCGGAACCGCTGCCAGGCACCGGCGCCGTCCATCCGGGCCGCCTCGAAGTACTCACCGGGGACGGAGAGGATGCCGGCCATGTAGATCACCGTGGCCAGGCCGACGCCCTGCCAGACGTCGACCAGGGCCACCGACAGCAGTGCCCAGTGCGGGTCGACCAGCCAGGCCGGCCCGGTGATCCCGGCCAGGTCGAGCGCCTGGTTGAGCACGCCCTTGGTCGGGTGCATCAGCACCTGGAAGGTCAGGCCGACGCCGATCGTGCTGACCAGCACCGGGAAGAACGCCACCGACCGCATGAACCCGCGGCCGAGGATCGGCCCGGTCAGCAGCACGGCCAGGGCCATGCCGAGCACGACCTTGAGCCCGCAGGTCACCACCGCGTACACCAGCGTGTGCCACAGCCCGGAGGCGAGCGCCGGCTCCTTGAAGAACTGCACGTAGTTGTCGAGACCGATGAACTCCTGGTCGAACAGCGTCCACCGGGTCAGGCTGAAATAGAACGCCATCACCGACGGGACCAGGAAGAAGAGCGCGAAGATCACTCCGCCGGGAATCAGGAACCAATAGGGGTACGAGCTCTTCCGCCGCTTCTCCCCGCGAGCCGCCTGCTGAGCGGCGCGGGCCGGCGCCAGGACGGTCGTCATCACCAGCCCTGGAGTCCGAGCTGCTGGGCCTGCTTCTTGACGTCCTCGTCGTAGAGCTCGGCACCGGCGTCGGCGCCCCGGATGCCCGAACCGACCTCGACCGTGATCTGTTCGAGCGCGGGACCCTTGATCGGCGACAGGAACTCCAGCGCCGGCGTCACCGCGCCCGCGTCGACGTACGCGGCAAGGTCTTTGACCGCGGGGGCCACGGTGTCGGGCAGTTTGCAGGTCTTGACGACGAACGGTCCGCCGACCGCGGCCGCGCTCGCGTTGGCCGCGCAGCCCTCGGGCGAGGCCACGAACGCCTGGAACTTCTTGGCCGCCTCGAGCCTGGCGTCCTTGGTGCTCTTCGGAATGTAGATGCCGGACGGCTCCCAGAGCGTGACGCCGTTCTTGCTCTCGTCGGTGCCGGGCATCGCGAAGAAGCCGACGTCGTCGATGTTGTCCGGCGCGGCCGTGGTCAGCGCCGGGATGCCGAACGTGATCATCGGGTAGTGCCCGGCCTTGCCGGTCGCGACCGCGGCCAGGCCCTCGTTGTACTTGGCCGACGCGTAGTCGGCGTTCCAGTAACCGGCCTTCTTCAGCTGCTCCAGATGCCGGAAGCCGGCCAGCGCCGCGGGTGTGGTGGCAAACTTCGCCTGGTTGTTCGTGTACCGCGTGGCGAAGTCGGGGTTCGCGGTGGCGACGTTGTGGTAGTCGGCGAGGACCAGCACCTGCGAGGTCCAGGTCTCGCTGTAGGTCTGCTCGACCGGCGCCACCCCGGCCGCCTTGATCTTCGCGTTGTTGGCCATGAACTGGTCCCACGTCCGGGGGATCTGCAGGCCGAGCTTGGCGTAGAGCGGCTTGTTGTAGAACATGCCGCCGCCGTTCGCGCCACCCCAGGGCGAGCCGTAGACCTCGTTGTTCACGCTGACGACCTGCTTGAACGTCGGGTCGAGGTCGCCGGCCCAGGCCGCGCCGGTCACCGGGGTCAGGTTGGCCTGCGGGGCGATCGCCTGGAACAGCGAGCCGGAGTTGTACTCGAACACGTCGGCCATGTCGCCGGTGGCGAGCCGGGTCTTGATCAGGTTGTCGCCCTCGCTGCCCTGCGGGCGGGTGTCGAGCTTGACGTGGACGGAACTGTCCTTGGCCTCGAACGCCTTGATGACCGCCTCGGCCACCTTCACGTTGGCGGGGTCGTTGTTGGTGAGAAACGTGATCTCGGTCTTGCCGTTCGCGTCGCTGCTCGACCCGAGGGAGCCGGCGCTGCAGCCGGCCAGCGTGAGTATGCCGGCCAGCAGGACCGCGGCACTGAGTCTCATATGAACCTCCGGTTTCGATCAAGTTTGTAGATCGGTCTCCGTGAGGAGATGGCCGTCACAGTAGACCGATCTACAAGACGCGCACAAGACACGTTCCGAAACGTTTCAAGATGCGGAGAACGGTCTACACTCGCGTGCATGTCGATCACCAAGGGCCGAGCGGTCACGATCAGTGACGTCGCTCAGGCCGCAGGCGTGTCCCGTGCGGCCGTCTCCAAGGTCATCCGGAACGCGTACGGCGTGAGCCCGGCCATGCGCAGCCGCGTCGAGGCCGCCATCGAGGACCTCGGCTACCGTCCCAGCGTCGCCGCCCGGGCGCTGCGCGGGTCCAGCTACCGGCTCGGGCTGGAGGTGCCGTACGTCAGCGCGTTCATGACCCAGATCGTCGAGGGCGCCAAACGGGCGGTCGCCGGGACGCCGTACCAGCTGGTCCTGGCCCCGGCCGACGGCCCGGAGCACGGGACGTTCGAGTCCCTGGCCGACGGCATCGTGGACGGCATCATCGCCGTCGCGCCCCTCGTCGACCCGGCCTGGCTGGAAGACCTGGCCACCCGGGTGCCGGTCGTCATGCTCGGCCGCCACGACCGGCCCACCGGCTACGACACGGTGGTCGGCGACGACTACGCCGGCACCCGCGCCGTCATGGATCACCTGCTCACCCTCGGTCACCGCCGGATCGCGCACCTCACCGAGGCGGAGACGATGACCGTGCCCGGCTGCGGAACCCCGCACGCGATCCGGCTCGAGGTCTACCGCACCTGCCTGGCCGAGGCGGGCCTGGCCGAGCTGACCCGGGTTGCCCGCCGCGACCACACCCCGGACAGCGCCCAGCGGGTCACCGCGCGGTTGCTCGCCCAGCCGGACCCGCCGACCGCGATCTTCGCCGGCCACGACGACATCGCCCTCGGGGTCCTCGCCGCGGTCGCCGCCGCCGGTCGCCGCGGCTCGGTCGCCGTCGTCGGCTACGACAACACCGACATGGCCGCCCACCCGCTGATCGACCTGACCTCGGTCGACCAGGAAGGCGTGGAGATGGGGTCACAGGCCGCGACCATGCTGCTGGAACGTCTCCAGGGGCGGACCGAGCCGCGCAGCTGGACCGCCACCACCACCCTCACGGTCCGCGGCTCGACCATGCCCCCGGCCGCGTAGCAATCCGCTCAGACCACGGTGCAGGGAACACCGTTGAGGGTGAACGCGGCCGGTTCGGCGGTATTGCCCGTATGGGTGGCCTGGAAGCCGATCTCGACGGTCGCCCCGGGAGCGATCGTGCCGTTGTAGTCGACGTTGCGGGCGTTCACCTGACCGCTGGCGGGCGAGAAGGTCGCGTTCCAGCCGGAGGTGATCGACTGACCGGGGGGCAGGGTGAAGCTCAGCGTCCAGCCGTCGATGGCCGAGGTTCCGGCGTTGGTGATGCTGACGGTCGCCGTGAAGCCGGAACTCCAGGTGCTCATCGTGTAGGCGACCCGGGGGCCGGCTCCCCCGGCGGGCGACGAACTGACCGAAGGGCTGGGGGTGATCGTGCCGTTCACGCTGGTCACGAGCGTTGTCACGCTACGGGCGGGCAGGGTGACGGTGACCGACCCGTTCACCATGCCGAGCGCGCTCTGGGGCGCGACGTTCCGGCTCCCGTCGGTCACCCAGTTGGCGACGCTGCCGGACGCGGTGGTGCCGGCCAGGGTGAACTGCTGGCTCACCGACGAGGTGTTCTTGTTGACGGCGACGATGACGACGGTGTCGGCGCTCCGGTAGGCCGAGACGTAGACGTTCGTCGCCGGATTCGCGGTCGCGTCGATCCGCACGTATCCGGGGCGCACGAACCGGGCGAACTGCGCCATGACGGCGCCGCGTTTGCTGATCTGGCCGTCCTCCCGCATGGGGCCGTAGCTGCGTCGCAGATACCACCAGACGTACGTCTGGAACCCGGCGTCCACCATGGCGTGGTGCATGTGCTCGCCCACGTCGAGCGCCCCCGGCCAGGCATCGGCCGAATCGGTGCTGTTCGGGTAGTAGACCTCGGTCATCCAGAGCTCTTTGCCCGCCCCTTTCTGCTGGAACAGCGGGTAGGGGAAGTTGCTGTACGACGTGCCGTAGAGGTGGGCGCCGATGATGTCCACGTTGGCCAGCGCCGTGGCGTCGTTGAGAATCGGGTCCGACATCGACTTGACGTACTGGAACGATTCCGGCGCGATGACCCGGGTGCTGATCGAGCCGGCGTTCGCCCGCAGGAACTGCACGATCTCCGCGGCGGTCCACCACGTCCACGTCGACGCGTAGTCGGGCTCGTTCTGCACCGAGATGGCGTACAGGTTGACGCCGTTGTTGCGCATGTAGGTGGTGAAGTCGTTCAGGTGCTGGGCGTACGCGGCGTACGAGCTGTACTTGAGGCGCTTCGCGTTGGTCTGGCTGCCGTGGGTGAAGGTCTCGGTCATGCCGGCCGGAGGGTTCCACGGCGAGGCGAAGACGGTCGCCCCGAGCGCGACGGCGCGCTGAGCCGTCGCCAGGTCACGGCCCCAGTCCGCCTGGTTCTCGCCGACCGGGATCCGGAGCACCGAGAACCCGAGGTGGCCGTCGCCGGTGCCGAACGCGGTGTCCCGCTGGGCCGCGGTCAGGTCACCGATCCAGGCCGCGTGGGCCATGGCACCGAAACCGCGGATAGTCTGCCGCGGTGCGGACGGGTTGATGTTCGCCGCTGCTGCCGAGGCCTCGGTGGCCCCGATGATCGACGCGGCGACCGTCACGACCGGCAGGGCTCCCATCGTCGTCAGAACCGTTCGGCGCCTCAGTCGCCGGGGCGCGGCAATCACCGGCTGTTCGTCGCTCTGTGTCATGTCTGGTCCCTTGCGGTGGGGATGTCTGCGGGGCGATCCCGACGGGGAATTGGGAGCGCTCCCAATGGGGAATCGGAACGTTACCAGCTCGTTTCCGCCTCCTCCAGCAGAAGTCCGCAACGAATTTGCCGCGCCCCTGAATGGCCTGCACAACGCATACGAGGCCGACTTATAACAAATTCCGGGCGATTAAAATTCGTGCTATCTGCTCACCCTCAGGGGCGGGCGGCCGCGCCGGTCGTGCCGTCACCACCGAAGCCCTGAGCCGCGGCCACACCGTCACCGCTGTCCTGCGGGACCCGGCGCGGCATCCCGACATCGACGGCGTCCGCGGTGACGTCACCGACCCCGAGCAGGTCGCCGCGCTCGTGAAGGGGAGCGACGCGGCGGTCAACGCGGTCAGCCCGGCGTCCGGGCCGGAGTAACCGGCCCGGCTCGACCTGGACCCGGAGTTCTTCGCCGAGGCCGCGGACGCGCTGATCGCCTCCGGGGTGCCGCGGATCGTCGCGGTGGGGCTGGTCAGCAATCTGGACGGCGCGCCGGCGACGCCGGAGCCGTTCCAGCCGTTCACCCGGGCGCACGCGGCGGGACCGGAGCGACCGCGGGCGTCGGAGGCCGACTGGGTGATGCTGACCCCGCCGATGACGCTGTCACCGGACAGCCCACGGCGCGGCACCTACGGGACCGGCGGCGAGACGTTCGTCGACGGGCATCTGTCGTACGCCGATCTCGCCGTTGCCGTCGTCGATCAGATCGGGGAACCGGCCCCGCACGGCACGCGCGCGACGATCGTCACCGTGGACTGATCGTCGTGCGGCCGCCCGGCGCGCCGTAGAGCCACAGCGTCCCGGGCGGCGGCGCCGGCAGCGCGTCCCGCAACAGCGCGCTCAGCGCCTGCCCGAGTTCGGCGATCGGCCCCACGTCATACGCGTGATCGCCCCGGAACACCAGGTGCCAGTCGTCGGCCTGGCCGGGCGTCCGGGCCGGACGGTCGCGCAGCCGGGCCGCGGTGTCCTCGAACAGTTCGGCGAGTTCCGCACGGTCCTCGGCGGCGAGGCCGAGTGCGACGTCGAAGAACAGGTCACTGAACATCGCCTGGGTGCGCAGATCCTCCACACGCCCGTCCCACCAGCTCGGACGATGCTCGGGCGGGATGCCCTCGACATCGCGCAGAAGCTGGCCGAGCAGGATCGACAGGGCGCCGTCGTACGCCCAGATCTCGCGGACCGGATCCGGAAGGTCCGGCGGCGGTCCCCCATAGCAGCCGATCGACCTGGTTTTGCTCACCGATCCATGGTCGCGTATTCCCGCTCACGGCACGAGGAGCAACCGGATGGGATTACCCTCCTTCTGGTCGAGCCGGCGAACGGCTTCGGCGGCCTGGGCGAGCGGCAGGATCCCGCTGACCGACCGGGAGAACTCCAGCCGGTTCAGCGCGACCAGCGACAACAGTTCGAGGACGCTCTCCGGTCCGGAGCCGTAGTGGCCGCGCACCTGCTGTTCCAGGTAGCTGAAACGGGTGCCGTCCGGAATGGTCAGCGGCTGGTCGGTGAGCCCGACCAGGATCAGCTTGCCCCAGCGGGCGAGGCTGCGGGCGGCCTGCACACGCACCGGCGCGACCCCGGCGAAGTCGAACGCGTAAGCCAGCCCGGTCCCGCCGGTCGCCTCCCCGACCAGGCTCGCGAACTCCTTGTCGGCCGGGTCGAGGGCCAGGTCGGCGCCGAACTGCAGAGCGCGTTCGCGGGCGCCGGGCAGCGGGTCGACGGCGATGATCGGGGCCGCGCCGATCATCCGGAGCAGCTGGACGGCGTGCGCACCGAGTCCGCCGACGCCCCAGACGCCGACCGCCCGGGCGGCCTGCACGCCGGCGGTCGCGGTGATCGCCGCCCACGGGGTGGAGACCGCGTCCGGGATGAAGCAGGCCTGCTCGAACGAGAGCGTGTCCGGGATCGGGACGACAGTGGCGGCGCTGGAGACCGCGTACTGCGCCCAGCCGCCGTCGTAGTCGACGCCCCGGGTCAGCACGGCCCCGCCGGCGATCTCCCCGGCCTGCAGCAGCACCCGCTCGCCGACGGTCAGCCCGGTGACCCCGGCACCGACCTCGTCGATCACACCGGCCGTCTCGTGGCCGAGGGTGACGCTGTCGCCGGACAGGTAGAGCGGCTTGAGCATGCCCTGGATCAGGTGCACGTCGGAGAGGCACACGCCGGCGGCGCGCACCGCGATCCGGACCTGGCCGGGCCCGGCGTGCGGCTCTTCCACCTCCTCGACGGCGAACTTCCCGGTGGAAACGTTCAGACGGCCAGCCAGCATTTCCCGATTCCTCCGAATTTCGACTTCCTTTGATCAAATGCGTACCACGAATCCGGTCTGTCCGTGCCAGGGACATGCCAGTCGCATGCCAGCCGGCCGGGTCAGGCTCCGGTCATGGAGACGATGATCGGAAGGGTCACGTCCGGGGACGGGACGACGATCAGCTTCCTCGAGTACGGCACGGGCCCGGGACTGGTGCTCGTCCCCGGCAACAATCGGCGGGCCCATCACTACGGCACCCTGGCCGGACTGCGGGCCGGCCGGCCGGATTCCTGCGGCTCACGTCGCCGGTCTGAACGCCGCCCGGCAGTCCGGAGTTGTTCCGTCGACAGCCGTTTCGCCCGAGGGCCGCATCGTGACAATGCGGCCCTCGACCAAGGGGATTGCGGTTCGCCTACGGGTGGTGCGGGGTGATTGCCGGGGCCGGCGGGTTCTGCTTGACCGGTGGGGCGTGGTGGACCACCGTCCCGTGAGTCCGGTGGACCTTGCCGGGAACGCTCGTCACGTGGCTGTGGTGAGCCTGGACGTGATGGGCCCTGGTGTGCATTCCCGTGGTGTGCCTGTGGTGCGTCTTGCTCGACATACTCGTGCAGTGGTGCTGGTGACAGGTCGCCGTCGCCGGGTGCGATCCCACGGGGACGGTACCGGCCAGAGCCGGCCCGGCGCTGACGGCCAGACCGGCGGCCACCGTCAGTCCGGACATGACGAGCCCGCGCATCGACATGCGCATGCGATCACCTTTTCCGTGATTGCGGTAATTGCGGACGAACCGACAATACGAGTTCTGCCGAGTTTCGCCGCCGAAACGCGGAAACACGATCAGGCGATCTCTAAAGTGCAATTCTCATCGTTTTCTCATCTTTGACGTCCATCAATCAGGGGCAGTATTTCCGGACGCGCGTCGATGGGGCCGCCGACCGCACGCGAAAGCCGGCCGAGCCCGCCCGGAGGTCAGCCCGGCAGGCCCGTGGTGGCCCGGGCGAGCAGGCGGTCCGGACCCGCGCCGCCGGCACCGGCCTGCTCGTTGGCCCAGGCCACCGCGTTGATCACGGTCAGCACGTCGTCGACGCCGGCGATCGCGCGCAGCCGGCCACGCAGCGCCGAGCCGGGATCGGCGGTGTCGAGCAGGACTCGACGCGCCATGAACACCTGCGGGACCAGGTCACCGCGGCGAACGGGCGGAACGCGGCCTGGCCCCCCGTTCGCCGGCGGCCGAGGAGCGTTCACGGACCACGGCGCTCCTGCTTGATCCGGTCCGAGGCTCGGGCCCGCCGGGCGTCAGACGCCGAACTTCCGCTTCGCCTCCGGCGTGACCGGCGTGAACAGGTTGACCAGAGTGCCGTCGGGGTCACGAACCAGCATCGACCGGTTGCCCCACGGCATCGTCGTCGGCGGCATGACCGGGTCGGCCTCGACCGCGTCGACGTCCGCGACCAGGAATTCCAGGATCTTCTCGTCCGGGCGCACGAAACCCGGGACCGTGGAGGCGCCGGCGATCGCCAGGGTGGCCGTGCCGGTGGCGATCTCGGCGAACTCGGGCGTGAAACTCTTCGCCGGGATGCCGGTGATCTGCTCGTAGAAGGCGATGAGGCGGGCGACGTCGCCGGTGACGACTCGGGTGGAAACGAAGTTCATGCCGGCGACGGTAGGCGTGATACTGGACAGAATCCGCCCACTATCTTGGTGGACGTGACCCGGCCCACCGCTCGCGTGCTGACCCTGCTGGAACTGTTGCAGTCCGGCGGGGTGCGCACCCTCGCCGACCTCGCCGAACGGCTCGGCGTCGACGCGCGCACCGTCCGCCGCTACGTCCAGCACCTCATCGACCTGGACATTCCGGTGGAGTCGGTGCGCGGGCGCTACGGCGGATACCGGCTCGCGCGCGGCCACCGACTGCCGCCGCTGATGTTCGGCGACGACGAAGCGCTGGCCGTGCTCCTCGGGCTGACCGGCCGGTCGAGCACCGCGGCCGAGACCGCCGCCGCGAAGTTGCGCCGCGTCCTGCCGGCACGGCTCGACGCCGTCCGCGACGCGCTCGCCTCCACCGCGCCGGCCGCTGACGCGCCCGACGGCACCATCCTCCTGCCGCTGGCGGTCGCGGTCCGCGATCATCAACCGGTCCGCCTCGACGACAGGACCTTCTTCCCGTACGGCGTCGTGGTCCACCGAGGTCGCTGGTACGTGACCGGTTTCGATCCGGCCGCCGGAGCGCCCCGGTCGTTCCGCCTGGACCGCATCGCCCAGGTCCGTGGGCTGCCCGGCTCGTTCGACCCACCACCACCCGGCTACGACCCCGCCGCGGCCCTGCTCGCCGGTTTCGCCACCGCCCCCTACCGGCACGAGATCCGCCTGCGCGTCGAGACGACGCCCGCCCACCTCCGCACCCGCCTCCCGGCCAGCCTGGCCGTGATCGGCTCCGCTGACGGCCCGTGGCTCCACGTCGAGATGCGCGTGGAGAGCCTGGACTGGGTCCCCGCCGTCCTCGCCTCGCTCGACCGTCCTTTCGTCATCGACGACCCACCCGAGCTGCGCCCCCTGGTCGCCGCCCTCGCGGCGAGACTGGCCGGCTATGCGGCGAACGGCGATCACCTCGCCGGCTGAGGGGACGGCGGTGGCCGTACCCGATAATCGGGGTTGTCTGTGGTCCTTGCGGTGACGGGCGTGCGAGCATCGTCGTCCGAGCTGGGGTGATGGAGGGAACATGCGGACGGTGACTCGGCGGGTCACGCTGCGGCGGGCGGATCTCGAAGGGTCGGTGTGCGTCGTCCCGGAGGAGATCGCCGAGGTGCTCGGCGGGCAGGGGCCGGTGATGGTCGTCCTGGAGCACCGGGTGAAGGGGGTCACGCCGATCCGGGAGGTCTTCGAGGCCGGCCTGGAGCAGGACATCGAGTGGCGGCTGACCGGGATCGCCTGGCCGACCGGGATGCAGAGCGGCATGTTCGTGACGATCTCGTGGCAGCAGGGCCGGGACGCGGTGGTGATGCGGACCAAGGTGCTCGATGACCCGCTGCGCATCGACGGGGTCAACTACTACCACGAGTACGACCCGAAGGTCGTGACCAGGGACTTCGACCCGCGCCCGTCGAACCGTGGGCAGGTGTTGAAGGCGATCCGCAAGCTCGGGCGCGTCTTCGACGACGGCAGCGCGGTGTTCCCCGAGGAGAACCTGGCCAAGCAGGCCGGGCTGGGCCGTGGGCAGAAGGGCGCGTTCCTGCTGAAGAACGCGGTCGACCAGCTGATCCGGGAGGGTTACATCACCCGGGTGGCGGGCAGCATCGACGCGAGCGGGCATCCCTCCTATCCGCTGGTGGAGGAGGACGAGCCGGTGGACCTGCTGTTCTACGCGCCGCTGGTCGACCCGGCGCCGCACCCGAGCGAGCCTGACGACGAGGACGGGGAGCACGCCGACCGGCGGGAGCACTGGGTGAAGGGATTCATCCGGAAACTGCCGCCGGGGGCGCAGCCGTCGGAGAAGCAGATGGCCGCCTACCTGCGGGCGGTGGAGAACGAGCAGATCGACGAGGACGCGCTGGCGCCCGGGTACACGTTCGTCAAGAAGCACCACCGCCACGGCTGATCTCCCGCAGCGCGTCGAGCACGGTGCGGACGGCGGCGCGGTGCAGGGTCTCCGGGCGGGTGAGTACGTCGACGTACCGGCCGGTGGGCAGGCCGGCGAGTGGCCGCAGGACCACCCGCGGGTCGGGCACGCTGGTGTGACCGGGCAGCAGGGCCAGCCCGGCGCCGACGGCGACCATCGACGCGACGACGGTGAACTCGTTGATGTGATGCACGACGTCGAGCGGGCGCCCGGCGGCTGCGGCGATCGCCGTCAGTGCCCCGCCGACCGGGAAGCCCTCGTGGGTGCTGATCCATCGCTGACCCGCCACATCCACGGCCGTGAGCTGTGGTTTCGTGGCGAGCGGCGAGTCCGCGGCCATTGCCACGTAGATCGGCTCGTGGATCAGCGGCACGACCGTCACCCGGTCGGCCGGCCACGGCGGGTGCTGGGCGAGGCGGTGCGCGACGACCAGGTCGTAGTCGCCGACCAGGCTCGGGAAGTCGGCCTGCGCGACGTCCTCGTCCGAGCACCGCACATTGCCGAGCCGCTGGACGAGCAGCGGGAACCAGGTGAGCGCGGCGCTGTGGAACGCGCAGACGGTGACCGGGGACGACGGGTCGTCGAGGTAGGCGCCGACAGCCCGGTCGGCCCGATCAAGAGCGGTCATCACCTCGACGGCGGCGGCCGCCAGGGCACGCCCGGCCGCGGTCAGGACGAGCCGGCGGCCGCTGCGTTCGGTGAGCGGCACCCGGGCCGAGCGCTGCAGCGTGTTCAACTGCTGGGACACCGCGGACGGCGTGATGTGCAGCGCGCGGGCGACCGCGGCCACGCTCCCCCGGTCCCCCAGCTCGCGCAACAACCGCAAGTGATGCGGATCCATCAGGCCTCACTACATCGTCGATTCAGCGGATGCCGTCTTGTCTACCGGATCGGTGTCCCCGACGCTCAGCGTGTGCCGACAAACCGCCTCGGCGACGTCCTCCTGCTGGCCGTCGCCATCGTCTGGGGCAGCAGCTACCTGACCGCGAAAACCCTCACGGTCGCCGGTGGCGTGCTGATCCTGCTCGCGTTGCGCTTCCTGATCTCGGCGGCGGCGATGCTGCCGATCCTCGCCTTCCGGCGACCCACCCGGCCCGAGCTGGGCACCGGCCTGCTGCTGGGCGTCACCCAGGCATCGGTCCTGGTGATGGAGACGTACGGCATCTCCCGCACCAGCGCCACGAACGCCGGCGTGCTGATCAGCCTGACGATCCTGCTCACCCCGATCCTGGAAGGTCTCGTCTCGCGGCGGTTCCTGCCGCGCTCGTTCTTCCTGGCCGCGGCCACCGCCACGCTCGGCGTGATCCTGCTCGTGGCCGGGCCGGGGCTGCGGACGCCGTCGATCGGGGACGCGCTGATGCTCGGGGCGGCCGTGATCCGGGCGGTGCACGTGACGCTGTCGGCCCGGTTGACGCGGGACCGGCCGTACAACTCGGGAGTGCTGACCGCCCTGCAGACCCTGACCGGGGCGGTGCTGTTCGCGCCGGCGCTGGTCGCCGGCTCGTGGTCCTACCGGCCGAGCCAGTGGCTGGCGGTCACCTACCTGGCGCTCGGGTGCAGCGTGTTCGCGTTCGTGGTGCAGCTGTGGGCGATCCGGCGCACGTCGGCCTCCCGGGCCAGCCTGCTGCTGGGCACCGAGCCGGTGTGGGCGGTGCTGTTCGGGGTCGCGCTGGCCGGCGACCGGTTGACGCCGGTCGCGGTGGCCGGGATCGCGCTGGTGCTGGCCGGCACGTTCTACGGCCAGCGCCTGGAGACCCGCTCCCGCTCAGCGCCGACCGAGCCACTCGTGCCGGCCTGAACCACGGGTACGCGAGGCCCGCTGCGGGTCCGGGCAGCAGCGCGGCCCGCCGCCCCGGCCGGCTCGCACGGTGGTTGTCCGGCCCGGGCAACCACGGGTGCGAGCCGGCCGGAACCTCGCACCGGCGCTGCCCGCCGACCCGAACGGGCCTCGCGTCCGGCCCACGAGGGTTATCCGAAGTCGCGGTGTTTGATTTTGGCTCGGCGGCCGTCGGGGTGGTGCCAGACCAGGCCCTCGTACTGGGGGTGGGCGAGGATCCACGAGCGCAGGCCGTCGAGGTCGAGCGGGACGTCGAAGCGCTCGGCGTCGGCGTGGGCGATCAGCTCGTGACCGGCCGTACGCTCCGGGTTGCCGTTGATCTTCGGGCCGACCAGCTCGTAGGTTCCCGGCTTCCAGCCGGTGGAACGGGCGACCGCCTCGACGTGGCAGCTCGCATACGACGACTGGGCGATCGGCTCCCAGCCGACGGTCTTGCCGGTGGTCTCGTCGGTCATGACCGGGCGGTAGCCGGGCGGGCGGGTGCGGCCGGGGCGGACCTCGCGCCGGGCCCACCACACGCCGTCGTCGTCGAGGAGAACGCACGTCCCGTCGTACTTCCGGGTGGCGACTCCCTCCCCGGCCAGCACCCACGCGCACTCGGGGTCGGCCTCGGGCAGCACCCGCTTGCGGTCCTGCGGGTCACGCTGGAACAGCGTCGGAATCTTGCGCATGTCGGCATCCTCGCAGGCCCGTCCAGCGATTAACGTCCAGGGATGGATCTGCGGATGTTCGTCGACGGCGAGTGGCGCGGGGCGCGATCAGGATCGGTCAGCGCGGCGACGAGCCCGGCCACCGGCGAGGTGATCGGAAGCGTGCCGGCCGGTGACCGTACCGACGCTCGCGAAGCGATCGACAGCGCGCGTCGCGCGGCGGCCCGATGGGCCCGGATGTCCGCGTTCGACCGGGCGGGACTGTTGCACCGGGTCGCGGACGTGATCGAGGGCCGGCGTGGCACGCTCGCCCGCACGCTCACGCTCGACCAGGGCAAACCTCTGGGCGAGGCGAACGACGAGGTCGACGAGTTGATCGTCTACTGGCGGATGGCGGCCGAGGACGGGAAACGGCTCGGCGGGCTGCTGCCGCCGTCGTCCGGGCCGGGCAAGCGGGCGCTGCTGGTCCGGCGCCCGCGCGGCGTGGTCGGGGTGATCACGCCGTGGAACTGGCCGTACACGATGCCGGCCGAACTGATCGCGCCGGCGCTGGCCGCCGGGAACACGGTGGTCTGGACGCCCGCGCCGTCCACCTCGGTCGCCGCGATCGCGCTCGCCGGTTGCGTGGCCGAGGCCGACCTGCCGCCCGGGGTGCTGAACCTGGTCACCGGGCCGGGGCCGGTCGTCGGCAACGAGATCGCGGCGCATCCGGGTGTCGACGCGGTCGCGTTCATCGGTTCGACCGCGACCGGGCGACTGGTCGCGCAGGCCGCCGCCGGGAAGGCGACGCTGCTGGAGATGGGTGGGAACGGGCCGCTGGTCGTGCTCGACGACGCCGACCTGGACCGGGCCGTCGAGGGCGCACTGACCGCCTGTTTCCTCTGCGCGGGGCAGAGCTGCACGGCCGGCGAGCGCCTGCTGGTGCACGAGGCGGTGCACGACGAGTTCGCGGAACGCCTGGTCACGGCCGTGCGCAAGCAGGTCCGGCTCGGTGATCCGTTCGACGAGACGACCACGATGGGGCCGTTGAACAATCCGGCGGTCGCGGCGAAGATGCTGGCGCACGTGGCGGACGCGGTCGGGCGCGGGGCGCGGGTCCGGACGGGCGGTGCCGCGCTGGGTGGTTTTCCGACGGATCTGTACTGGCCGGCGACGGTCCTCACCGGGGTGCCGGTCGAGGCGCTGGCGGCGACCGAGGAGACGTTCGGGCCGATCGCGCCGATCGTCCGGGTCGGCGGCCTCGAGGAGGCGATCGAGTTGACCAACGCTTCCCGGTACGGGCTTCTCGCCGCGGTCTACACGGCGGACCTGCAACGCGGACTGGACTTCGCGGACGCGGTCCGGACCGGCTGGGTCAACATCAACGAGTCGACGAACTACTGGGAGAGTCACCTGCCGTTCGGCGGGCGGGCGGGGTCGGCGAGCGGGCTCGGCCGGGTCGGCGGCGCCCACCCGATGGAGACGTTCACCGAGTTGCAGACCGTCATCATCGGCGGCCGACAGCTCAGCGCAGCAGGTCGGGGACGCGCTCGAACAGCTGAGTCGTGAAGGTCATCATCTGGTGCAGCATCCAGTTCCCGCAGAACAGCAGCACCGCCCCGATCGCGATGGCCTTCGGCACGAACGAGAGCGTCGCCTCCTGGATCTGCGTCACCGACTGGAACAGCGAGATCGCGAACCCGACCGCGAGCGCGGTCAGCAGGACGGGCGCGGACAGCTTCGCCGCGACCGTCATCGCCTGCAGTCCCAGCTCAACCACCATCGTGTCGGTCATGTCCCTCCGTTCGGCCGGTTCCGGAGCGGGACGAGTGCAGGTTGGTTGCCATTCGGTTCGGCACGGAGCGGCTGACGCGGCCACCTCGGGCGAGCGGACCACGATCGTTGTAGGTTGGCGTCATGGCTTCTGCGATCGAACTGCACGGCCCGCCGCACGTCCAGCGGTACCTGGAGACCGACGGCGAGGACGGCTTCCACTGGCGGAACGGGACGGAGATCCTGATCCTGTTCACGAAGGGCCGCAAATCGGGCGAGGAGCGCTCGCACGCGCTGATCTTCCGCGAGCACGAGGGCGCCTACCTGGTCGTCGCCTCGAAGGGCGGCGCCCCGCAGCCCCCGGCGTGGTTCGTCAACCTCAGCGCCGATCCCGACGTCGAGGTCCAGATCAAGGGCGACCGTTTCCCGGCTCGCGCGCGGGTCGCCACCCCGGCGGAGAAGCCGGCGATGTGGGCGAAGATGGTCGAGGCCTGGCCCGACTACGACGAGTACACGAAGAAGACCGACCGGGAGATCCCGGTGGTCGTCCTCGAACGCTCCTGACGAAAGCGCGTTTGAGGGGCCGCCGCCCGGGAACGCCCTCGGCATGCGTTTCGGATACAAACTCATGGCCGAGGGCTTCGGCCCCAAGGAACTGATCCGGCAGGCGGTCGCCGCCGAGCAGGCCGGGTTCGACTTCGTCGAGATCAGCGACCACTTCCATCCGTGGCTGGAAGAGCAGGGCCATTCGCCGTACGCCTGGAACGTGCTCAGTGCCATCGCCGCGCGCACCGAGCGGCTGGGTCTGGCGACCGGCGTGACCTGCCCGACCGTGCGGTACCACCCGGCGATCATCGCGCAGGCCGCGGCGACGCTCGCGATCATCTCCGACGACCGGTTCACCCTGGGGATCGGCTCCGGCGAGCGACTCAACGAGCATGTCACCGGCCAGGGCTGGCCGAGTGTGTCGGTGCGCCACGAGATGCTGGCCGAGGCGCTCGACATCATCAATCTGCTGTGGCAGGGCGGCTACCGGTCGTACGAGGGAAAGCATCTCCGATTGGATGACGCGCGCATCTTCGACCTGCCGGAGACGCTGCCGGTGATCGCGGTGGCGGCCGGCGGGAAGCGGGCGGCGGAGCTGGCGTCGACGCACGGGACCGGGCTGTTCGCGACCGAGCCGCGCAAGGACCTCGTCGAGGCGTACACCGGGGGTGGCCCGAAGTACGCGGAGATCCCGATGGCCTGGGCACCGACCGTGGAGGCGGCCGCGACGGAGGCGCACCGGACGTCGCGCTGGTCACTGAGCGGCTGGAAGGTGATGGCCGAGCTGCCGAACCCGGTCAACTTCGACGCGGCCTCGGAGACGGTGCGGGTCGAGGACGTCCAGGAGCAGTTCGTCTGCGGACCGGACCCGCAGCCCTACCTCGACGCGATCGCGACCTACACCGAGGCCGGTTTTGATCACCTGGTTCTGCAGAACGCGGGTCCGGATCCGGACGGCTTCCTGGAGTTCTTCGCCAACGACCTCAAGAAGCGGCTGTGACCGGCAACGACGAGTAGCCGCGCAGGGTCAGCCGATCCCGCCGCACCGGCTCGCCGGCCAGCGCCAGCCCCGGCAGCCGGCTCAGCAGCAGCGGGAACGCGACCTGCGCTTCGAGCCGGGCGAGCGGCGCGCCGAGGCAGTAGTGCGCGCCGCCGCCGAACGACACCGGCTGGATGTTCGGCCGGTCCGGGTCGAACCGGTGTGGGTCCGGGTACCGCGCCGGGTCCCGGTTCGCCGCGCCCAGCAGTATCATCATCATCGCGCCGGCACCGACCTGGACCCCGTCGAGATCCACCGGGGCGGTCGCGAATCGCGAGGTGAGCTGCACCGGTGAGTCGTACCGCAGGATCTCCTCGACGAAGTTCGGCGCCAGCGACGGATCTGTCCGCAACCGATCAGCCTGCGACGGGTGCTCCAGCAGGATCTTGAGGCCGGTGCCGAGCAGGTTCGTGGTCGTCTCGAACCCGGCGACCAGCAGCAGCACCAGGTTCGCCAGCAGTTCCGCGCCGGTGAGCACGGCGTCGTCGGCGCTCGCGGCCTCGACGAGCGCGCTGGTCAGGTCTTCCCGCGGGGTCCGCCGCCGGTCGGCGACCAGGCCGATGAAATAGTCCTCCAGCTCGCGGCCGGCCTTGTCGGCGCGGCCCATCTCCTCCTCGGTGCTGATCGGCTCCAGCACCACGGTCAGGTCGGCGGCGCGCCGGCGGAACCAGCGGCGCTCCGACTCCGGGATGCCGAGCAGCGAGCAGATCACCCCGATCGGCAGCGGGTAGGCGAACGCGCTCATGAAGTCGGCCTCGACCGGCATCTCGTCGATCAGCTCACCGGCCTGCGCGGCGATGACCTCGCGCATCGCGGCGACCCGCCGGGCGGTGAACGTCGACGCGGCCGCGCGGCGCACCCGGGAATGGTCCGGCGGGTTGGTCTGCAGCATGGACAGCACGACCGAGGCGACGCCCCGGTTCTCCCGCCAGGTGGGCCAGAACTGGTCGTAGTCGAACTTGTCCGCGACCCGCAGGCCGGGGTCGCGCAGCAGGCGGCTGACCAGGGCATGGCTGCTGATGAACCACTGGTCCTCCATCGCCGGGGCGGCCGGAGCGTGCGCACGGATCACGTCGTAGGCCGGATACGGATCCTCGCGTCCCTCGAGCTGAAAAAGTGAACCGACCGCGGTTTCGTAATCCATCCGGCCATCATGCCGCGTCCCATCAACACCGGCGGAACCCTCAGGAGCCGAAAGAGCCGACCGATGCTGTGTCCCGGAAGAGGCCGGACGAAGGGGCGATCATGGAGCGTTGGTTCGGGGTGGGGCGCAGCCTGCTGGCAGACCCGGCCGAGGCCGGGGCGCAGGCGTGCCGGGAGGCGCTCGGCGGTCGCCGGGCGAGCCTGATGATCGTCTTCGCGGCGCTGTCGCACTCGACGCCGGCGATGGCGGCCGCGGTGCACGCCGCCGCCGGTGGGGACGTGCTGATGATCGGCTGCTCGACGTCCGGTGAGTACACGGTGGACGGGCGAGGGTCGGGCGTGGTGGTCAACGCCATCGGCGGGGACGGATTCCAGGCTTCGGCGCGGGCCGTGCCGTACAACAGCATGGATCTTTACGCGGCCGGCGAGACCGTGGCGTCGGCACTCGACGACGTCGACTCCCCGCACCGGGTGCTGCTGATGCTCGGCGACGGGCGCAGCGGCGACCAGCAGGAGGTCGTGCGCGGGGCGTATTCGGTGGCGGGCGCGCAGGTGCCGCTCATCGGCGGGTGCGCGGGCGACGACGTGACGCAGACCGGGACGTACGCCTTCTTCAGTGACGGCCAGCAGGTGCAGGTCCTGAAGAACGCGGTGCTCGGCGCCGCGCTCGGTGCGGAGTCGCCGTTCGGGATCGGGGCGGCGCACGGCTGGCACCGCACGGGCGAGCCGATGGTGGTGACCCGCAGCGAGGGCGGCAAGATCTTCGAGCTCGACGGCGAGCCGGCGCTCGACGTCTACCTGCGGCGCACCGGTGCGGCGCCGGAGCTGGCCGCGGACCCGGAGGCGTTCCTGATGCACGCGACCGTCCGGCCGCTCGGGCTGGCCCGGCGCACCGGTGAGGACGTGCGCATCATCTTCGAGTGCGACGCGCAGCAGCGGTCGATCTCCGGGCTGGCCGAGACACCGGAGGGCGCGATGGTCTGGTTCATGGAACAGGACACCGCGGCCGTCGTCGACGCGGCGGCGGACGCCGCCCGCGCCGCCGCCGACTCCCTGGACGGCGCGGCGCCGCTGGGGGTCCTGGTCTTCGACTGCTGCGTACGCCCGATCGCGCTCGGCCAGGACAACACCGACCTCGCCGCCGAGCGGCTGCGGGACGCGCTGAAGCCGATCCCGTTCGGCGGTTTCTACTCCAACGGCGAGATCGTGCTGAACAAGGGTGCGAAGGGCATGCATCACCTGACGGTCGCCGCCCTCGCGGTGAGCTGACGCCATGACCGCGTGGTCGATGCTGCGGCTCAGCGAGTACTTCAGTGCCATCACCCGGGCCGGCGACGAGCCGAGCGCCACCCGGATCGCCGTTCAGCGCGCCACCGAGGCGACCGACGCCGAGCTGGGCGCCGTGGTCTGCGGTGACGTCCTGGCCGCGTCGGTCGGGCTGGGCCGCTCCCCCGACGCGGCCCTGTTCGCCGGGGTCCGCTCGGGCGCGGAGACGTGGTCGTTCCCCGGGCTCGGGGACGCGTTCCTCACCGTGCACGCGCTCGACGGCGACTACGACGAACGGCTGATCGTGGCGCGGGCCGGCGAACCGTTCACGCCCGAGGAACGGCAGATGCTGCAGGGTATGGCCAAGGTGCTCGGCCTGGCCTTGCGCGGGCTGCGCACGATCGCCGCCGAGCAGCAGCTGCGCCTCGAACGCGAACGTGAGGCCGAGGCCCGGCTCGTCCTGCTGGAGGCCCTCGAACGCCGGGAACGGCTGCTGGAGACGCTGCTGCGCGTGCAGCGGGCGGCGAGCCAGGGCACCCCGCTCGGCGAGCTGCTCGACTCGATCACCCTCGAGGCGCGGATGCTGCTCGACGACGGCGTGGCCGCGCTGGTGCTGGACGACGCCGGCGACACGGCGAAGCTGACCGTCGCGTCGGCCTCCGGCGGGACGGCGTCCGGCCGGGAGGCGGTGCTGAACGCCGCGCGGCGGGCGATGGACGCGGGCGAACCGGTCTCCGCGGGCATGCTGGCGGCCGCGCCGGTCTACATCGGCGACCGGCTGGCCGGCGCTTTCGTGATCGCCGGCCACGGCGGTGACGTGCGCGAATCGGAGCGCCGCGACGTGCTGGCCGCGTTCAGCGAGCAGGCCAGCCTCGCGCTGACCGGCGCACACACCCAGGCCGCGGTCCACGCCGCGCACCACGACCCGCTGACCCGCCTGCCGAACCGGGCGCTGTTCCTGCAACGCGTCGAGCGGGTGCTCGCCGCGAACGGTGACGCCGCCCTGCTCTACCTCGACCTCGACCTGTTCAAGCAGGTCAACGACACGCTCGGGCACACCGCGGGCGACGAGTTGCTGCGCGGGGTCGCCGACCGCATCCAAGCCTCGGTCCGGGACACCGACATGGCCGCGCGGTTCGGCGGCGACGAGTTCGCGGTGCTCCTCGAACCGATCGCCGGGGAGAAGGAGGCGTGGGAGATCGCTCAGCGGGTCATCGGCGCGATCGGTGAGCCGTTCGAGATCGCCGGCCGGTCGGTGCTCACCCGGGCCAGCGTCGGCATCGCCTACAGCTCGCCCGGCCGGACCGCGGAAGGCCTGCTGGAGGAGGCCGACCTGGCGATGTACCGGGCGAAGAAGACGATGCCGGGCACCTGCCGGGAATTCGACCCGCGGATGCGCACCGAACTGCTCCGACCGGCCTGCTGACTCACCGAACTTTTTCCGACGTGGCCCGGGCCCGCGGTGCCGGCGGCCCGGCGGCCCGGCAGCTTCGGGCCCGTCGCCAGTGCAGGGTGGTTCACTGGTAGCCGACATTCATGATCAGCCGGTCGTCCCGGACGCGCGTCACGATGTAGACCGAACCCGGGTCGAACAGCGTCGGTGACTTCGTCTGCGACTCGGCCAGGCCCATCGCCCGCGCCAGTTCCTCCGGCGACTGCCCGGCCGGCGGCTCGACCGTCAGCTGCCACCAGCAGCCGCCGGAGCCGCACGCCTGCTCCTTGCTGACCACGGTCGCCCCGGCCGGCACCGCCGGGATCCGCGAGTCAGGCGGCAGCGACCCCTCCCCGAGCGTCCGGATGTAGAGGAAGACCGTCCCCCACAGGCACGCCGCCACGGCCGACACCGAGATCAACCCCACAACCACGTTTCGCGTACGTCGTGAGCGCACCATCCCGGAAGTCATCGCGCCAGACTAGCGACCAAGGTCAACTTCCCTGGCTCACTGCAGCACCGCGGCGCCCAGGAACAGGCAGGCGGCAATTTCGAGAAGGCCGACCTGCTTCGGCGTCAGTCGGCGCCGCGGGAGCACGAACGCGCGGATCGCCAGAACGGCGAACAGGGCCGCGAGGAGCCGGCTCAGCAACAATGCCACCACGACAGCGGCCACGTGGTACGCGATCGACGTCCGGTAGTAGAGGATGCTGCCGCGCTCCCGGATCATCGTCTTCACGTAGAAGACGGTGCCGGTGAAATAGAGCAGCGTCGCCGTGAACGGAAGCACCGTCTCGCTCGGCGCGACACCCGCGATCGTCGCCGTCACGAACACCATCAGACAACTCTCGACGACCGAGACCAGGTCGTTGACGAGCGCGCGTTCCTGGCGGCGGGCGGCGTGACAGGCGTTGACGGCCAGGAGCGCGGCGAAGATCGGGGCGTAGAGGAGCACCCGCGGGCGGGCCAGGATGACGGGTGCGGCGAAGAGGGCGGTGCTCAGGCCGTACCACATCATCTGGCTCTTGAATCTGCCGGGGCGCCTCGTCTTGAGCGCCTGCGACGCGTAATACGACAGCAGATAGCCCGACAGCCAGGCGAGCAGCAACGGAATGTCGGGCCAGCGGAAACCGGCGGTCAGAACCCCGGCCAGATACGGCAACAGCAGCATCGCCCAGGCACCATGCTGCGGCGGAACAAATCGGCGGAGGCGGCGCATGCCCCCAAACTAGGCCGCCGCCGGCTCCGCTCCCAGGGACCTTCGACCCAGAGATCGCAATCGGTCAGCACGGCCGGTTCATGCGCGGGTGGCGCGGGTGCAGCGGGTGACGTAGGGGAGTGTGATCTCGTCGTGGCCGGCCAGGTCCGGGTGGGAGTCGAGCAGCTCGGCGACGTTGCCGAGGAGTTCGGCGCGTTCCGGCTCGGGCAGGACGATCACGTAGCTGCGCGAGGCGATCATGTCGATCAGCGACTGCCGGCTCATCGTGTGCACCCACCGGAACTCGGCCCGTTCGACCTGCGTGAACGGCACGGCCAGGCTCGGCGTGGTGTCCAGATCCTGGCGGCTGTGGTGGTGCAGGAGTTCGTCGAGTTCGGCGACCCACGGCTCGGCGCTGTCCCGGATGTTCCAGATCAGGCCGAGCGTCCCGCCGGGCCGCAGCACCCGGACGATCTCCGGGATGCCGCGCGCGGGGTCGACCCAGTGCCACGCCTGCGCCATCACGATCGCGTCCACCGACGCGTCGGCGAGCGGAATGTTCTCGGCTGTGCCCTCGTGCACCGCGGCGGTCGGCACCACCTCGGCGAGCTGTTCGCGCATCCCCTCGGAGGGCTCGACCGCGATGACGTCGAAGCCGGCCTTGACCAGGAGTTCCGTGAACTTACCGGTGCCGGCGCCGAGGTCCGCGACGGTCTTCGCGGACGACGGCACCAGCCAGTCGAGGGCCTCCTGCGGGTAGGAGGGCCGCCCCCGCCGGTATTCCCGGGCCGCCGCCCCGAACGACGCCGCGTGCCGGCGGCGCTGCTCATCACTCGCCGAAGATGTCACGGGGGCAACATATGTCATGCTGCCCCCGCTCGCATGATCAAGGTCGGCCATCGACTCCGCACTTGACGATGATCCGGATGCAGTCGTCGACGCGGCGGGCCATCTCGTCGACCGGCCACGCGTTGAAGAAGTCGCCGTGCATCGTGTAACCGCCGCCCGACGCGAGCCGCAACCGGCTCGGGTCACCGTTCACCGGGTACCGCATCACCTGGCGCAGTTTCGGCACGACCACCGGGTGACTGGCCGGGCAGGCATTGTTCACCGGATACGCCATGTGACTCCTGTGGTCGGCCGAGTCCAGGTTCTTCCCGTCCCAGCAGTGCGGGAAATCGAGGTAGGACTCGAGCATCGACCCGGCCGGGCAGTTGACGAAATCGCTGAGCGGGTTCACCTCGCCGTGATGCAGGCACGACCAGCGGGCGATCGTGTTGTCGGCCGGCCCGGTCGCTTTCGCGTTCCCGGCCACGATCCGCAGCCCGAGCGGCAACGGCCGGGTCTGTGCGATCAGTGCATCAGAAACGCCCTCACCGAGGTAGTAGAAGACGCCGGTCACCGGTTCGACCGGAACGTTGTCCTGGTAGAGGGTGGGAATCCAGTAGGACGACTTGTCGATCGACGGATTGCAGTTGCTGTTCGCGTTGATCAGGTCGTTGACCGTCGTCGACGCGTTCGTCACCTCGCTGCCGAAGAAGCTGTGCAGGTGTGACGCGCCGGGCAGGTTCGGGAAGACGATCGGGTCGTCGGGGAGCCGGTGGGTGAACGGGCAGTCGGCGAGGAATTCGGCGACCCGTACCGCGCCGGGCGGAATGGTCGGCGTCGTCGTGCCACCACCCGTTCCGTAGACCTGGAATTCGGTGAGCGAGACACCATATTGCGTCGCGCGCGCCGTCGTGGTCAGCCGCACGTACCGACCGGTGCCGTTCACCGTGACCGTCTGCCGCCCATCGGTTCCGCTCGTGGTGCCGTAGCGGGTGGTCCAGGAATTGCCGTCGGCCGAGGTCGCGATCGAGAAGCTTGTCGCGTACGCCGTTTCCCAGTCCAATGTCACCGACGTGACCGTGGCGCCGGCCCCGAGGTCCACCTGCAGCCATTGCGGATCGGTGAACGCGCTCGACCAGCGGGTTCCGGCGTTGCCGTCGACGGCGTTGGAGGCGGGGAAGGCGGCCGACTCGACGGACGACGCGGTGGCGGTCTTCCCCTGCGAGAGCAGGGTGTCAGCGGCGCTGGCCGCGTCGGCGGGGACCAGCGCCCCGGCGGTGAGGGCAGCGGCCAGGGCGGCGGCGAGCAGGGGACGTCTGCGCATGGGCGAGGAGCCTTTCCGGCCACGGAAGAAGGGGGAACGTGCTGAGAAAGCGCTCTCTGCCGCCACTGTGAACGGCGTGTTAACCGGTGTCAATGCGCCGGAACCGCTTCCGCCGGAGTATCAGCAGGTCAGCGGGCTGCCCTCGGCATAGTTCCGGTAAGTGGGGACCCTCTCCCCGCTTGCGGACGCACCGGTCGGCGAGGTCGGTGATCCATCCTCTACGGTGCCGGTGTGACAAAGAACGGTCGCTGGACGACGCAGCAGCACTTCGCGGCGATCCTGGGGACGATGGTGGTGCTCGTCCTGGGCGCCTCGGTCGTCGGCGCGGAAGCGCTGAACAGGACCGGCGCGGTCTCCAACCGTCTCAACGACCGGATCTCGCCGGCCCGCACCGCCGTGGTGCAGCTCGACGACGCCCTGCGCAACCAGGACACGGCGCTGCGCGGTTACCTGCTCAGCGGGGCGCCGCAGTTCCTGGAGCTGTACCGCGAGAGTGTGACGGCGGAACAGAACGTGGCCGCGTCACTGCGGAACCTGCTCGACACCGAGACGGAGCCGCTGGCCGACCTGGCCGCGGTCGAACAGGCGGCCGGGACGTGGCGGTCGTCGATCGCCGAGCCCGCGATCACCGCCCGCGGTGGCGACGTGACCGGGACCTTCGAGCCGGTTCGCAGGCGCTTGTCCGTACTGGACAATCGTCTTGTTCTTGCTCGTCAGCAGGGACGCACCGCGCTGGCCGACGCGCGGGAGCTGCGCGACATCGTCTTTCTCGGCCTGGTCGCGGCGTTGCTGCTGCTCATCGTCGCCATCGCGATCCTGCTGCGGGTCACCGTGGTCCGCCCGCTGAACCGGCTCGGCGCCGCGGTCCGGGAGGTGGCCGGCGGCGACTTCGCGCACGCGGTCACGCCGGGCGGCCCGGCCGACGTCGCCGAGCTGAGCCGTGACGTCGAGGCGATGCGGCACCGGCTGGTCGACGCGCTGACCACTACCGGTCAGGCCCGGGACGAGCTGGCCCAGCGTGAGGCCGAGCTGCGCCGATCGAACGCGGAACTGGAGCAGCGGGAGGTGGAGTTACGGCGGTCGAACGCGGACCTGGAACAGTTCGCCTACGTCGCCTCGCACGACCTGCAGGAACCATTGCGCAAGGTCGCGTCGTTCTGCCAGATGCTGCAGCGGCGTTACGGTGACCAGCTCGACGACCGCGCCCAGCAGTACATCACCTTCGCCGTCGACGGCGCCACCCGCATGCAACGCCTGATCAACGACCTGCTCACGTTCTCCCGGATCGGCCGCCTCTACGACGGCAACGCGCCGGTCGAGCTGGACCACGTGCTGGACCGGGTCGAGGAGACGCTCGCGGTCGGCATCGAGGAGACCGGGGCCCGGATCGTCCGGCCGCCACTGCCGACCGTCGCCGGTGACGTCACGCTGCTGACCATGCTGTGGCAGAACCTGCTCGGCAACGCGATCAAATTCCGGCGCCCGGGTGAGCCGCCGCAGGTCGAGATCACCGCTGTCGAGACCGGCTCGGAGTGGACGTTCTCGGTCAGCGACCACGGCATCGGCATCGACCCGGAGTACGCCGACAAGATCTTCGTCATCTTCCAGCGGCTGCACCCGCGGGACAAGTACGAGGGCACGGGCATCGGCCTGGCCGTGTGCAAGAAGGTCGTCGAGCACCACGGCGGCGTGATCGAACTCGACGCGTCCTGCACCGAAGGCGCCCGCTTCGTATTCACGCTGCCGGCGGTCAAGAACTAGTTTGCGACAGAATGTCGTTGACGACCTTCTGCGCCGTGGCCTTCTTCGCCGGATCGGTCCGCGCGTCGACGCCGACCTGATATTTCACGCCACTGGCCGAGTCGGTGAAGAAGTGGCTGAGTTCCAGCTGGTATTTGCCGGCCTTGTTCTTCGCGGTCTGCCGGAACCGGGTGTCGGCGCCGGCCCGCCGCAGCCCGGTGGTGCTCACGAGCCAATCCTTGTCGAGCTGCTCCCGGTCCGCGGCGTCACAGGTGGACGGGCACACCCGGAGAATGACGGCGGCCCGTTCGTTCTTCTGGGTCTTCTTGTCGAAACAGACCACCGCGTCGGTCTTCGGAAGATCGATCTTCCCCGGTACGCAGTTCCAGCTCTCCGGAATCCGGAAGGCGAACGGCCAGTCGGCCGAGGAGGCCGCCGACGTCTTCTCCCCCGGCTGGAACGTCGCCCCCGCCACCTTCCGGTCGGGCGCGTCGTCGCGGAATCCCGGCCCGGACCCTTCGGACGACGAGGGGAACTTCGGCACCGCGGGCCCGGTCGGCGCGACCGGGAACGGCGGTGCGCCGGCCGCCGACCTCGCCGGGGCCGGTGTGTTCGCGGCCGGCTGCGCTGACGCCGTCCGGTCGCCGCCCACACCGATCAGCCCGCCCGCGAGCAGCGCGGTGACCGCGACCGCGTTGATCGCGACGGCGGCCGCCACCCCCGGGTAACGCTGCGGCGAGGCCCCGAGCGCGCCGCGCATGAACGTGACCAGCGGTGCCCGGTACTCCAGGGCGGCGGTCTGACCGGGCGCGAGCTCGACCGGCAGATCGGCCCTACCGGCCCGGGGTGGGACCAGGAACGGCAGGTGGACGTGGACCAGGTGCGAGCCGGGGTTGACCGGCACCACGATCCGGCGCTTCCACGTGGCCCGAACCCGCTGGCCGTCGATGGTCAGGACCGGCTTGACCAGCCCGAACAGGAACGCAATCGGCGCGTGCCGCATCGTCACCGCGACCGTCGCCGCACCGTAGGCAGCCTCCGCGGGCATCGGCGGCAGGAGCTGCGTGACCGGAGCCGGCGGCGCGTGTGTGGCCGGAGCCGGCGGCGCGTGTGTGGCCGGAGCCGGCGGCGCGTGTGTGGCCGGCGGCGCGTATCCGCCGGGCTGAGCCGAATCCCACGACGGGAAGGACGGGTAACCAGTGCTCATCGTGATCTCCCCCTGGCCGCTGCTGCCTACGCCAGGGAACACACCGGAAAGCCCCCATCCGGTTCGATGCGGGACCGGGAAGTCCCGAAGTTGACACCCGTCAGTGGCCGGCCCCGAACCGCAGGCCGTCGATGAGCAGCGACACCATCCGCCGGGTGTGCTCCGGGTCCTCCTCGGCCGGCAGGCACAGGTTCGCCACGGCGACCAGCAGGTCCTTGGCCTCGACGTCCCGCCGCACCGCGCCGCTCGCCACCGCCGCGCCGAGCAACGTCTCCAGCGCCGGTCGCAGATGCTCGTCGAAATATCCGGGCAGCGGCGCGAACGCCGGATCCCCCGAGTGCAGCGCCGCCACCAGCCCCCGCTTGGTCGCCATGAACTCGATGTAACGATCCAGCCAGCGGCGCAGCGCCTCGACCGGAGGATGTTCCGCCGCCAGTTCCGGCGCCGCCGCCGCACACCGGTCGATCTCGTGCCGGAAGACCGCGGTCACCAGGTCCGACCGCTGGGGGAAGTTCCGGTAGACGGTGCCGAGCCCGACGCCGGCCCGCTCCGCGATCTCCCGCACCGGGGCGTCGACACCCGAGACCGCGAAGATCTCCTTCGCCGCCTCGCGCAACGCCTCCCGGCTGCGCTGCGCGTCCGCGCGCACCCGCCGTGCCGGTTCCGCCCTGCTCTCGCCCACCGTGCTCCCCCGCTCACCAACCGGAACAAGGTTCCGATGGTACCGCTACCGACCGGCGCGGAGCAGCGCCAGCGCCGTCCGCCCCAGCTCGGAGGCCGCCACCGACTCGCGGACGACGACGTGGATGCGGCGCACCGGCGTCGGCCGCACCACCGGGATCAGCACCACGCCCGGTGGCGGCTGCTCCGCCCCGAGCGAGGGCAGCACGGTGATCCCGATCCCGGCCGCGACGAACGCGAGCGCCGCACGGTAGTCGTGCGCCTCGACGTGGAACGCCGGGCGGAACCCCACGGCCGCGCACGCGTCGAGCGCCACCTGCCGGCAGCGCCCGTGCACGAAGTCGTTGTCGATCCACCGCTCCGGCGCCAGCTCGGCCAGCTCGATCTCGTCCCGTCCGGCCAGGCGATGACCTTCGGGCAGGATCACGACGTACGGGTCGTCGCGCAGATGCTCGGCCCGGAACCCGGCGCGCCGCGGGATCTCGTCACCGGCGACGACCAGCTGCAGGTCCGGCCGTTCGTCGAGGCGTTCCGGCGGCTCGTCGCAGAGGCGCAGGTCCAGCCGCACCCCGGGGAACGCCCGCATCAGCCCGTCCACCAGGGCGGGCATCCAGACGATCCCGGCCGACGGGAAATACGCGATCGACAGCGATCCGGTCCGCCCCGCGCGCAGATCCGCCACGAGCGCCTCGGCCTCACCGACCCGCGCCAGCAGCTCGTCGGCCTCGGCGGCGAGCGCCAGCCCGGCCGACGTCGGCCGCAGCCCGCGACCGGCGCGTTCCAGCAGCACCAGCCCGGTCTCGCGCTGCAGCGCGGCGAGATGCTGACTGATCGCGGACGGGGTGAACCCCAGATTCGCCGCAGCGGCGTGCACCGAGCCGCTCGCCACCACCGACCGGAAGACACGCAGACGATGCAGGTCCAGCATCCCCGCACCCTACAGCCGCACTGAACGGACCGGCAGTACCGTGCAACGAGCCTGAACTGGTGCGAACCCGGCATCCCACCCCCGGATTCGGCCTAGCCTCCCGGTTATGCGACAAACACCCCGACGATTCGGTACGGCCATGGCCGCGCTCGCCGCGACCCTCCTCGCCGCCGTCCCCGCGGCAGCGGCCACCCCGCGGCCGGCGGCGTCGGACTGGGCGCAGGACGGTCACGACGCCGGCCACGACGCTTACAACCCGGACGAATACCGGATCACCGCCGGGACGGTGAACCGGCTCGTCCAACGCTGGTCGATCGCCACCACGGGTGGAGCGGTCCAGCAGCAGGCGCCGATCGTCGCCGGGACGCAACTGTTCCTGACCGACAGCGCGGGCATCGGGGCGTACAACGCGACCACCGGCGTCGCCGACTGGCAGTTCCCGCTGCCCAAGACCGACAACCCGCAAGCCCCGGCGCTCGCCACGGACGGGGCGGCCCTGATCGCGTACCTCCGGACCGGAGAGCTCGTGTCACTGGACACCGCGACCGGATCGGTGCGGTGGCGCACCCCCGTCCCGTCGCGCGCCCCGGCCGGCAAACTGCTGCTCGACCGCGGTGTCGTCGTCGCCGGCGGCAACGACGGCGAGAACCTGGGCGCGTGGGCGTTCGAGGCCGCGACCGGCAAACCGCTGTGGCACCGGCTCGGCCTCGACCCGCAGTGGCCGGTCGCCGACGGCAAGATGCTGCTGTCCCGCCCGTACCGCGGTGGGCTCCAAGCCGTCGACTTCGCCACCGGCCGGGTCGCCTGGGAGACCGACCGGGACTGGTTCGGCTACGCCGCCGACCCGACCGGCCGGTTCTTCCTCGTCGGACAGGACAACGACCTGCTCAAGGTCCGCGCCGACTCCGGCCGCGTCGTGTGGCAGGCGGCCGGCCTGTCCGGCGCCCCGGCCGTCGACAACGACCGCGTCTACCTGGGTGTCGAGGACCAGCCCGAGATGGTCGTCGCGGTCGACCTCTACACCGGTGAGGAACGGTGGCGCCTCGCCGCCGGGCTGCTGCCGATCGTCGCCGGTGGGCTGCTCTGGACCAGCCACTCCAGCCCCGATCAGGGGTGGCAGCTGGAGGCGCTCGACCCGGTCACCGGCGTGCCGTTCGACCTGCCGGCCGCGGTCCACAACGCCGGCGGCCCCGACCGCACGGTGGTCACGCACGGCTGGCTCTACACCACGGACGGCGCGACGCTGCGGGCCTTCACCGTGCCGGGAAGCCCCGAGGCGCTCCGTGCCCCTTCACGGTCTTGAAACGGCCCGCGGGAGCCGCGGACGAAGGCCGGCCGCGTCGGACGCAGTCCCCACCCCAACCGGGGGCAGACCACCCACCGATCAGTTTCCCGGAATCCCATGATCGTTTCTGCTGGCCTGTGGACAACCCTCTGCTGTGGACAACTCGACGGCACCTCGCGGGACCGGCGAGAATGAGCGCCGGACCGGAGCCCTCGACCTGGAGGTGGCCATGGACGTCCTCGACGATCTCGAGCAGGAGCAGAACGCGCTGGCCGCGGTGCTGGCCGGCCTCAGTGCCGACGACTGGAAGCGCCCGTCCTCGGCCGCCGGCTGGACGGTGGCCGACGTGGTGCTGCACCTCGCGCAGCTCGAGGAGGCCGTGGTCGCCTCGGCCGCCGACGATCCGCGCGGCATCGACTGGCGCCGGTTCGGGGCGACTGTCGACGACGGCATGGACGCGATGGTCCGGGCCGACCCGGCGGAGCCTGCGGAGATTCACGCACGGTGGCAGGCCGCGCGCCGCGCCTCGGTTCGCGCTCTGCGGGCGGCCGACCCGGCCCAGCCGTTGCGCTGGGTGACCACGTCGTTGAAGCCGCGCACGCTCGCGACGACACGGCTCGCCGAGCACTGGGCGCACGGGTTGGACATCACCGTCCCGCTCGGCGTGGACTATCCGGACACTGCCCGGCTGCGGCACGTGGCCTGGCTCGGTCACAGCACGTTGCCGTATGCGTGGCAGCTGGCCGGGCGTCCAGCCGTACCCCTTTATTGTGATTTGACCGCGCCGGACGGCTCACGGTGGGAGTTCGGCGATCCGGCGGCCGAGTCGGCCATCAGCGGCGACGCGGGCGTGTTCTGCCGGGTCGGCGCCCGGCGGCTGGCGCCCGCCGACTCGGGTTTGCGGACCCGGGGGCCACACGGCGACGAAGCCCTCCACCTGTTGAGGAACTACGCGCTCACGTGACCCCCGGCCGCGGTCAGGGCAGGGCGTTGAGGAACGGCTCGTGGCTGTTCTTGAACTCCCAGCCATAGAAGCGATCCCAGTTGATCGACCATGTCATCAGGCCGCGGAAGTCCGGGTTGAGGCCGCTGCGCGGGGTGTACGACCCGCAGTTCGTCCCCTTGACCAGGCACGTCACCGCCTGCTGGACGGCGGCCGGCGCGACGTAGCCGTTGCCGGCACTGACCGAACTGGGCGCCCCGAACGCGATCTGGTCCTCGCGCAGCGCGGGGAACAGGTTGGCGGTGTTGCCGGCGACCGGGAAACCGGCGAGCAGCATGTCCGTCATCGCGACGTGGAAGTCCGCGCCGCCCATCGAGTGGTACTGGTTGTCCAGCCCCATGATCGATCCGGAGTTGTAGTCCTGCACGTGCAGCACCGTGAGGAAGTCCCGGACCGCGTAGATCACCGGGAGGTAGGAGCCGGCGCGCGGGTCCTGGCCGCCCCACGGGCCGGAGCCGTAGTACTGGTAGCCGAGCTGGACGAAGAACGTCTCCGGCGCCATGGTCAGCACGAAGCCGGCGCCGTAACGGGTTTTCAGGCTCTTCAGGGCGCTGATCAGGTTGACGATCACCGGCGTGGTCGGGTTCTTGACGTCGGTGTCCCCGGTGTTCAGTGACAGCGAGTGGCCCTCGAAGTCGATGTCGACGCCGTCCAGCCCGTACCTGTCGATGATCGCGCTGACCGAGCTGACGAACGTGTCCCGGGCCGCGGTCGTGGTGAGCTGCACCTGCCCGTTGGCGCCGCCGATGGAGAGCAGCACCTTCTTGCCGGCCGCGCGCTTGGCCTTGATCGCGGCGAGGAAGTCCGCCTCGGATTCGACGCCGGGGCACTCGGCGGCCGGGCAGCGGGTGAACCGGATGTCGCCGGAGGTGACGCTGGTCGGTTCACCGAAGGCCAGGTTGATGATGTCCCATTCGGCGGGGACGTCGGCCATCCGCAGGTATCCGGAGCCGTTGGCGAAGCTGGCGTGCAGGTAGCCGATGAGCGCGTGTTTCGGCAGCCCGCCGACCGGGATGGGCGTGGTCGGCGAGGGACCGGCGCTCGGACCGGCGCTGGGACCGGCGCTACTGGAGGTCACTGAAGGTGACGGATTGGTCGTGCCGCCGCAGGCGCCGTTGTTGATCCAGACGTCCCACTGGCCGCTCTTCAGGGCCGGGTCCTCTCCCTGGGTCCACCACTTCGCGGTGTAGTTGTTGCCACCCTTGGAGACGACGTTGTCCTTGACGTAGGTGGCGGTCACGCTCCATGCCGGAGCGCAGGCCACAGCGGCGCTGGCGGTGGCCGCGACATAGACGGTTGAGCATGCAGCGGCCAGGGCAGCCACGGCCGCAAGGATCACGGATCGACGCATGTGCAATTATTAGGACTGTTAACTGAAGTTGTAAAGAGCCCACCCGGATCACCAGGTGGCGAGCACTCGGGCCTGGCCGCCGGAGCCGCCCTCGTAGGGGATCAGCCCGACGAAGATCTTCGCCCCCGTCCGCGGGAGGTGCGCGAGGTTGGCCAGGTTCTCGATGCCGTACCGATCAGCACCGGTCAGCGCGACATGCGTGTCGAACGTCGTCGACGGCGCCGGGTCGATGCTGAGCGTGTCGACGCCCAGCGCGCGGATCCTCCGGTTCCGCAGCAGCCACTCGCACGCGTCCACCCCGAACCCGGGGAAATGCGCCCGGTACTGCTCGGGGCGGCTCACCTTGGCGCCCCACCCGGAGTGCATCAGGACCGCGGCACCCGCGGGGATCTCGTCGTACCGCCGCTCGAACGCACGCAGGTCATCAACGGTCACGACCGTGTCCGGATGACGCGCGGCCCGACCGGCGATGTCGATCACCACGGCCGGGACGAACAGTTCGGACGGCCGCAACTCGGTCGACGTCCGCCCGCCCGCGGTGAAGTGCACCGGCGCGTCGACGTGCGTCCCGAAGTGCTCCAGGACCGTCCACTCCTGCATGTAATAACCGTCTTTTTCGATGGTCGTGACAGTCCTCCGCGTAGCCTCCTCCCCCGGCTCGAATGCCGGAAAAGCAGGCCCCAGCGCGTACGTCAGATCCAGCAACCCGCCACGCCCGGAAGCGCTCGCCGCCGCGGCGGGCGCGGTCAGGGCCAGGGTCGCGGCAAGTCCCGCGCCGCCGAGCAGGGCGGCGCGGCGACTCATTCCGGCATTGCTCTCGTGGGTCGTGCACATCGAAGCTCGGCTCCATCCGCTCGGCGTGGCTCGGTCCTCATCCTGCCGAATCGAACGCGCCGGCCGAGCGAAGTGCCGCAATCCGTCACTCACCCCGGGCACGCCGGCCGAGCGAAGCGCCGCGATCCGTCACTCGACATCAGGCACGCCGGCCGAGACCGGAACAGCGGTCAGTGCCGGCTCGATCGGGTGAGGCGCCATGCGGCGGGCAGCAGGCCGGCCGCGATCAAGATCTTGAGGGCGTCGCCCAGCAGGAACGGGAACAGGCCCGCCTTCAGCGCCGCGCCGACGCCCAGGTGCAGGGAGACCGCGAGCCAGGTGACGCCGACCGCGTACACGATCAGGTTGGCCAGCACCATCGTCGGGATCACCCGCCCGGCAGTGCGGTCGGCGCCACGCCGCGACAGCTCGCCGACCACTGACGCCGCGAGGGTCATGCCGAGCAGGTATCCGAACGTCGCACCGACGAACCCGGACGAGCCGTGAGCGAACCACGGAACACCGGCGATCCCGGCCAGGATGTAGGTCAGGCCGGCGAGCGGCCCCCGCCACGGCCCGAGGGCGGCCGCGACCAGCAGGACGGCGAGGGTCTGCCCGGTCACCGGTACCGGCGAGCCGGGTACGGGGACGGCGATCTGCGCGGAGAGTCCGATCAGCCCGGCCCCGCCGAGGACGAGCGTCACGTCCCGGAAGCGGAGGCGGACACGGGTCAGGAGCAGGTCGCCGAGGACGTAGCGCGGCGCGTGCAGGGTCAGGTTGTTCATCGGGACTCCAGATAGGCGAGCCAGCCACCGTGGCCGGTGATGTCAGGTGCGTCGGCCAGCCCGGCCTGTTCGCAGAGGAAGCCGGTCACGGACGTCCCGTCGTCGAGGCGGACCTTGCCGAGCGCCATCGGTGAGGGCAGTGCGACCAGGAACGGCCCGAGGGCGGCCGGCGGCATGTCCCACACCTCGCCCACGATCGAGGCCCCTCCGGAGGGGACGCGGACCAGGCCGGGTTTGCCGGACGGCAGCGCGTAGAGCCGGTACTCCGAGGCGGTACGCACCGCTCCGCGCAGCCGCGCCCCGACGGACGTGAGCTGGTGGTTGAGGGGCTGGCCGGCGAGATGCGCCCCGACCACCAGCAGCGGCAACCCGGGTTCGCCGACGATCAGCGCGGCGATGTCGGCGGCGACCGCGTCGGCGAACCCGCGGGCGACCACCTGCACCCCGACCCCGGGCGCGGGCACCGCCACAGCGGACAGACCGAACAGGTTGCAGAAGTTCGTGTACGTCCCGAGCTGCGCGTTCACCCCGATCGGGTCGGCCTCGACCGCCGCGATCGACGGGTGAAACGGCGCGGTCGGCAGCAGCAGCGCGTCCGCGTCGCCCCACTCGGCCATCGCCTCGCGCCGCAATTCCGCGAGACGTTCAGTATCGGACACCAGCACGTGCGCCGGAATGTCGCGCGCCTTGCCGATGATCGCCCCCACGGTCGGGTCGACCCCGTCGGGTGCGGTGTCGATGAAGGCGCCCACCGCCGCGTACCGCTCGGCAACGAACCCGCCCTCGTAGAGCAGTCTCGCGGCGGCGAGGAACGGGTCGAGCCGGATCGTCCGGATCACCGCACCGGTCGCTTCCAGCGATTTCACCGCCTGCTCGAACGCCTCCGCATAGGAGTCGGAGAGCGCGGGGAGCGACGAGGGCACCGCGACGACGGGCCGGGGCGGCGCGGCGAGCGGCGCGGCGGCGGGGACGACGGGATCACTCATGATCCCGATCGCCTGGCGAGCTTCATCGAGCGTACGGGCGAAGATCGTGACGCAGTCGAAACTCCGGCAGGCCGGGACCACGCCGTCCGCCGGCACCAGCCCATAGGTCGGTTTCACGCCCACGATCTGCTGGAACGCGGCCGGCACCCGCCCCGACCCGGCGGTGTCGGTCCCGATCGCGAGATCGGCGATCCCGAGTGCCACCACGACGGCCGACCCGGAGCTCGACCCGCCGGACACGAGCGACGGATCACGGGCGTCGCGGACCGCCCCGTACGGGCTACGGGTCCCGACCAGACCGGTCGCGAACTGATCCAGATTGGTCTTGCCGAGCACGATCGCCCCGGCGTCCACGAGCCGTTGCACGGCGGGCGCGCTGACCGCGGGCTGATAGGCGTAGGACGGGCACCCGGCCGTCGTCGGCAACCCGGCCACGTCGACGTTGTCCTTGACCGCCAGCAACTTCCCGGCCAGCGGCAACGATTCACCATCGGCCAGCCGCGCTTCGAGAGCGGCCGCCTCAGTCAGAACAGAGGAGAGATCTCGCAGCGTGATCCACGCTTCCGGCCGCTCCGCGAGTGCCAGCTGCGCGAACGCCGCCCGAACCCGTTCCTGTGGAGTCATCACGATTCCTTCCGAGCGAGAACGACGAGCGGGTTCCCGGGCGCGACCTGAGCCCCGGGCGTGACCAGAATGTCCGCGACGATCCCGTCACAGGGCGCGGCGACCACCGTCTCCAACTTCATCGCCTCCAGCGCCAGCAGCGGCTGACCTGCGACAACACTGTCCCCGGGCCGCACGTCGACCCGCCACACGCTGGACACGAACGGCGCTTCCACGAGCGTGCCCCCGTCCGGCACCGCGACCTCGCCGGCGGCGGGCGCCGCGACCGGCTCGGGGCGCGGGTCGAACTCCCCCGCCGCGGCCCAGGCAGCGCGTTCGGCCCCGAACGCCGCCGCCTGCTTCGCCCGGAACTCGGAGATCGAGTCCTCATGCGCGTCCAGGAACGCCTGGTGCTCGGCGAGCCGGAACGTCCCCTCCTCGATCCGGAACCGGTGCCGCCCGGCCGCGACGTCCGCGCGCAGGTCGAGCAGTTCCTCGGCCCCGACCGGATACCACCGGATCTGGTCGAAGTGCCGCAGCAACCAGGGCGTTTCCCCGCGCGCCCACCGGTTCCACACCTGCACGGTCCGGCCGACGAACTGGTAGCCGCCGGGTCCTTCCATGCCGTAGATGCACAGGTAGGCCCCGCCGATCCCGACCGCGTTCTCCGGCGTCCAGGTGCGAGCCGGGTTGTACTTCGTGGTCACCAGCCGGTGCCGCGGGTCGAGCGGCGTCGCGACCGGCGCGCCGAGGTAGACGTCGCCGAGGCCGAGGACCAGGTAACTCGCGTCGAACACGGTCCGGAACACGTCGTGCACGCTGTCCAGGCCGTTGACCCGCCGGATGAACTCGATGTTCCACGGGCACCACGGCGCGTCGTCGCGCACCCCGGCCATGTAGCGGGCGATCGCCTCCCGGGTCGCCGGGTCGTCCCAGGACAGCGGCAGGTGAACGACCCGGCTGGGCACTTCGAGGTCCTCGGTGGCCGGCAGCTCGATCGAGCGGACCACGTCCAGCAGCTTGCGCACCGGCAGCTTCGCGGGATCGACGTGGATCTGCAACGATCGGATGCCGGGCGTCAGGTCCACCACCCCGTCGAGGCCCTCGGCGCGGAGCCGGTCCATCAGCGCGTGCCCGCGCATCCGCAGCCCGAGGTCGAGCGTCATCGGACCGAACTCGACCAGCAGATTGTCGTCGCCGGAGCGCCGATAGGTGACGTCGGAGTCCCGCGCGAGGATTCCGTCGTCCACGGGTTTGATCAAAGGCACAAAATCAAGATCATTGGTGGGTACGAACGTAACGGTGTCCCCCGGGCTCAGCTGTCCCAGTTTCCACCGCTCGGCGGTGATCACCGTGGCCGGGCACACGAACCCGCCCAGGCTGGGACCGTCCGGCCCGAGCAGGATCGGCACGTCCCCGGTGAAGTCGATCGCCCCCACCGAGTACGGCGTGTCGTGGATGTTCGACGGGTGCAGTCCCGCCTCTCCGCCGTCGGTCCGCGCCCACCGTGGTTTCGGCCCGACCAGGCGCACCCCGGTCCGCGCCGAGTTGAAGTGCACCTCGAACGTCGAGGCGTAGAACTCGTCGATGTCGGCCCGGGTGAAGAACTCGGGCGCCGCGTGCGGTCCCTCGGTCACCTTGATCCGCCACTCCCGCCGGATCGCCGGACGCTCCGCGAGCGCCACCGGGCCGACGGCCGTTCCCTGATCAGTTCCGGTCCGCAGCACGTCACCGATCCGCAGTGCCCGGCCGCCGTGGCCGCCGAACTGCCCGAGGGTGAACGTCGACGCGCTCCCCAGATACGCCGGAACGTCGAGCCCACCGGCGAACAGTACGTAGATCCGCAGCCCGGCCTCGGTCACCCGGCCCACGTCGAGCACCGAACCGGCCGGCACGACGACCGGCTCCCAGCGCGGCACCCGGACGCCGTCCACGGTCACCGGCGCCGCCGCCCCGGTCACACAGATGGTGGTCTGCGCGCTGAACCGCAGCGACGGGCCGTCGACCGTGCACTCCAGGCCGGGTGCGCCCTGGTCGTTGCCGAGCGCTTTGTTGCCGAGCCGGAACGACAGGTCGTCCATCGGCCCGGACGGCGGCACCCCGACCTCCCACAGGCCGACGCGCCCCGGCCAGTCCTGCACGGTGGTCATCGTCCCGGGTCGCTCGACGACGATTCGCGGCTCCTCGTCGTGCACGTCGGCAAGCGTCGCCGTCGAGTGGGTGGCGGAACGCACCGCCGGGGCCTGCAGGGCCGCGCGCAGCAGCCCGAGGTTCGTCTCGATGCCGGCGACGGAGGTTTCCTTCAGCGCGTCGTGGAGTTTCACGAACGCCAGCTCACGCGTGGGCGCGGCGACGATCACCTTCGCCAGCATCGGATCGTAGGCGGTGGAGACCTCCGTTCCGGCGGTGATCCACCCGTCGACGCGTACGCCGGAAGGAAATTCCGCCTGGGTGATCAGCCCGGCGCTGGGCCGGTGCCCCTGGGTCGGGTCCTCCGCGTAGATCCGCGCCTCGACCGCGGCACCGGTGGCCGTCCGCGGCTCGCCGAGGAACTCGGAGTCGCCCCGCGCGAGCCGCAGCATCCACTCCACCAGGTCGATACCGAAGATTTCCTCCGTGACCGGGTGTTCCACCTGCAGCCGGGTGTTGACCTCGAGGAAGGACACTTTCTGCCGCTCGGCGTCGTAGACGAACTCCACGGTCCCCGCCGACCGGTAGTTCACCGAGGCGCAGAGCGCGACCGCGGAGGCGTGCAGTTGCTCGCGCACCTCGGCCGGCAGACCGGGCGCGGGCGCTTCCTCGATCACCTTCTGGTTGCGCCGCTGCAGGCTGCAGTCCCGGTCGCCGAGCGCGACCACGTTCCCGGCGCCGTCCCCGAAGACCTGCACCTCGACGTGCCGGGCCCGCTGGACGAACCGTTCGAGGAAGACGCCGCCGCTGCCGAAGTTGGCGACGGCGAGCCGTTCCACCCGATCGAAAGCGGCCGCCAGCTCACCGGCGTCGTGGCAGGCCTGCATGCCGATGCCGCCACCACCCCCGGTCGCCTTGAGCATCACCGGATAGCCGACGGTGTCGGCCGCGGCGAGCGCCTCGTCCAGCCCGGCCAGCAGCCCGGTGCCGTCGATCATCGGCACCCCGGCGGCCCGGGCCAGGTCACGCGCGGTGTGCTTGGCCCCGAACGCGGTCAGCTGCTCCGGCGTCGGCCCGACGAAGACCAGCCCCGCGTCGGCCACCCGCTTCGCGAAACCGGCGTCCTCGGAGAGAAAACCGTATCCGGGGTGCACCGCGCCGGCGCCGGTGGACAGCGCCGCGTCGAGGACCAGATCAGCGTTGAGGTAACTGTCGCGGGCGGGCGCGGGCCCGAGCCGGACGGCCACGTCGGCCATCCGGACGTGCGGCGCGCCGCGGTCCGCGTCGGAGTAGACCGCCACGGTCTTGAGACCCATCCGCGCGGCGGTCCGGATGATCCGGCAGGCAATCTCACCGCGGTTCGCGACGAGCAGGGTGTCGAACATGAGAGCGGGCCTCCGGCTCGTTGTCAGGCGGTGACGACCATGCGGACGGGCGTGGGGTCGAAGCCGTTGCAGGGGTTGTTGATCTGGGGGCAGTTGGAGACCAGGACCAGGACGTCCATCTCGGCCCGCAGGGACAGGGCGAGGCCGGGGGCGGAGATGCCGTCGACGATTCCCAGGCTGCCGTCGGGGTCCACGGGCACGTTCATGTACCAGTTGATGTTGGAGACCAGGTCGCGTTTGCCCAGGCCCCAGCGGCTGCCCTCGATCAGGAAGTTCTCGACGCAGGCGTGCTGGTGCTTGGTGTGGTGCCCGTAGCGCAACGTGTTCGACTCCCGGCTGCACGCCCCGCCGACCGTGTCGTGCCGCCCGACCTCGTCGGCGACGACGGTCATCAGCGGCCGCCCCTCGCTGGAGCGCAGCACACTGCCCGTGGTCAGGAAGATGTTGCCCTGCGCGGCGACGGTGTCCGGCGCGGAGTAGCGCTCGGCGGTGTCGCCGGCGTTGTAGATCAGGCAGTCGACGGCCTGATTGCCCTCCAGGTCGATGATCGTCAGGGTCTGGCCGGCGCGGACGACCGCCGACCAGGGCGCGCGCGCCGGCACCGTCTGGTCGAGGACCACGGCCTGATCAAGAACGGTCGTCATGCGATCCCCCGGGCGGTGAGGTAGTCGGCGGTGTTGAGGAACGCGCGTTCGCCCTCCGGGGACTGCGTCCACCGCGCGTCGGCGGGCGCGGTCGGTTGTCCGGGAGAGGCCTTCACCCGTACGGCGGAGCAGGTGTAATCCGCACGGGGGTCGAGCGGATGCGGCACGTTGGCGAGCAGCACCGTCACCGGCATCTCGGCGCGCAGTTCGACGACCGCGCCGGCCCCGGCCGAGCCGAGCCAGGTGAACCCGCCGTCCTCGCCGACCCGCAGCCCCTGGAAGAAGGAGATGCTCGGCGGCAGGTCACGGCGGGTCAGGCCGTGCTTGGCGGCGGCGAGGGTGAACAGTTCCCGCCCGGCGGGAGTCGGGCCGTGGGGGCTGCCATCGCCGTACCGGGAAAGGTTGCTCTGCAGTGTCGACGTGCCGCAGAAGGTGTCGGAACGGTCGCGCGCGCCGGCCGTCACCGACGCGAGGACGCGCCCCTGATCGGAGAGGAGCAGGTGGCCCTCCCCCACGTAGGCCTGCCAGAGCACCTTCACGGTGTCGGCGACGTTGAGGCGCTCCCACGGTTCGTCCGCGTTGAACAGCAGCAGCGAGACGCAGGCGTCGCCGTACAGGTCGGTCAGCTGCAGGGTCGTCCCGCGAGCGAGGCGCTTGCTCGCGTAACCACCGCCGGGGATCGTCTCCTCCCAGGTCAGACCGGGTGAGGCGGGAACGGTCGGCATGCTCTCGACGACGGTGCCGCCCTGGGCGCGGGCGTGCTCGCGGGCGCCCGCGGTGGTTGCCGTGCTCACGCGACCTCCTCGGCGACGACGGGTGCGGTGACCGGAAGTGACAGGTGCAGGGACATGGCGCGGGTGCGGTAACGCAGGTAGGCGAGCCCGCCCAGGGCCAGCGCGCCGCCGACGAAGAGCAGCGAGAAGTAGTGCAGGTACCAGTGCGCGCCGGCCGGGTCGTAGACCTCGGGGCGCGGCCAGCCGAGGTTGAAGATCATGCCGATGCCGTAGACGACGGCGAGCACGTTGACGACCAGGCCGAACTTCCCGAGCGAGAAGAGCTTGCCGCCGCGCTCGGTGGTCACGGCCCGGTCCTCGGCGTGCGGCCAGCCCTTGAGCCGGCGGACCAGCAGCGGAACGGTGACCAGGGCATAGGCGATGTAGAGCATCACGATGCAGACACTGGTGATCGCGGTGAACAGCGCCGGCTGACCGATGTTGACCAGCAGCACGGCGGCCGCGCCGATGCCGACGACGACCGACGGCAGGATCGGCGTGCCGGTGCGCGGCGACACCTTCCGCAGCGCGGCGGAGAACGGCAGGACGTTGTCGCGGGCCATCGAGAACACCATCCGGCTGCCCGCGGTCTGGATCGCCAGGGTGCAGACCGCGATCGCGATCGCCACGTCGACCAGCAGGATCCGGCCGCCGGTGTCGCCGAGGCGGCTCGTCAGCACGTAGGGCAGGCCCTCGGTGGCGAGCCGGCCGTCGGTCAGGCTCGGCGCGGCCATCAGCCCCGCGATCAGCAGCAGCCCGCCACCGATGCCCGCCGCGGCGAGCGCCCGCAGGATCGTCCGGGGTGCGGTGTGCCGCGGGTCGCGGGTCTCCTCACTGAGCTCACCGGCGGAGTCGAAACCGACGACGACGTACGCCGCCATCAGCGCCGACACCAGGAAAGGCCCGACGTAGCCGAGTCCCGAGCCGGTCCCTCCGGTGTCGAAGACCACGCCCGGGCCGCGCTCGGCGTGCGTGAACAGAAGCACGACGACGGCCGCCACCCCGATGATCTCCAAGGTCACGCCGGTGCTGTTGACGACGGACATCAGACGTACGCCGGAAATGTTGATGATCGTCGTGACGGCGATCAGCAGTGAGCCGAGGATCACCGCGTTGGTCGCACCGGTGGTGGACGTGAGGGCGGCGTCACCGCCGACCAGCTGGAACCCCGACCAGATCGACGGCAGCACCACCTGGAGGGCGATCGCGGCGGCGGCCACCGTGGCGATCTGCGCGATGATCATGACCCAGCCGGCGAACCAGCCGATCGTGGCGTTGGAGAGCCGGCGCGACCACTGGTAGATGCACCCGGAGATGGGGTAGCGGGCGGCCAGCTCGGCGAAGGTGAGCGCGACCATGAACTGCCCGGCGAAGACGAGCGGCCAGGTCCAGAAGAAGGCCGGGCCGCCGAACGAGAAGCCGAACGCGAAGAGCTGGAAGACGGTGGTGAGGATCGAGACGAAGGAGAACCCGGCGGCGAAGCTCGCGTAGCTACCGATGCTGCGCCGCAGTTGCGGCTCGTAGCCGAAACCGCGGAGATCCGCGCCGTCGGCGTCGGGCGGGGCAGAGGTTACAGACATGGCCGCCTCCTGGAATTTCAATTTCTGTCAGTTGACAGATTCCGGTGAGCAGCATCGACAGTGGTTTCTCGGCGGTAAACCTTGAGTTGCCGACTGTGTCGGGGCGGTTACGTCGCGGCCGGGACGGAAGTGACGTCCGGGCCCGTGGCACGATTCAGGCGTGAGTTCCGCACCCTCGTCCGTCGGCCGGCCCCGATCCGGGTCCCGGCGGCTGCCGTCCGCCAGCGCACGCGAGGAGATCCTCGACGCCGCGGCCGAACTGTTCGCCCAGCGGGGTTACGCGGCCACGTCGACGCGGCTGATCGCCGAGCGGGTCGGGATCCGCCAGGCGTCGCTGTACTACCACTTCGACACCAAGGAGCAGATCCTCGCCGAGCTGCTCGAAGCCACCGTCCGGCCGTCGCTGGCACACGCCGCGTCGCTGGGTGACCTCTCCCCCGCGCACGCGCTGGAGTCGCTGGTGCGCTTCGACGTGGGGGTGCTGCTGACCGCGCGGTGGAACATCGGGATCCTCTACGCGTTGCCGGAGATCGCGACCGAGCCGTTCACCCGGTTCCGCCGCGAGCGCGACGAGCTGCGCGGGGCGTACCGCCGGCTGGCCGGCGCCGACGTGCCCGGTGATCTGGTGTTCGGGCTGGTGGAGAGCGTGATCGGCATGCGGCGTGACGTGCCCGATCTGCCGCCGGTGCCATCCATGCAGGACACGGTGGCCGCGGCCGCGCTGCGCATCACCGGAGCCCGGTAACCCGCAGCTTGCGGGACGCAGTTACGTTCTCCGATATGACGATCATCAATCGCCGGGTCTTCGTGCTCGGCGGATTGGCAACTGCCGGCACGCTGGCCGTGCCGTCCCTGGCCAGCGCTGCCGTCCCGTACCCGTTCACCCTCGGTGTCGCTTCCGGCGAACCGGACTCGACCAGCGTCGTCCTCTGGACCCGGCTGGCGCCCTCCCCGCTCGACGCGGACGGCCAGGGCGGCATGGCCAACGCCGACGTCACCGTCGACTGGCAGGTCTCCACCACCTCCACCTTCGCGTCGCCGGCCGCGTCCGGCTCGGTCACCGCCCGCTACGCCGACGCGCACTCGGTCCACGTCGTGGCCGGTGGACTCGCGCCCGGCACCGAGTACTACTACCGGTTCCGCGCGCAGGGGCACATCTCCGCCGTCGGCCGGACCCGCACCGCCCCGGCCGACGGCACCTTCGGCAGCGACCTGACGATGGCGTTCGCGTCGTGCGCGCACTACGAGTCGGGGTACTTCACCGCGTACCGCCGGATGGCCGAGGACCGGCCCGACCTGATCCTGCACCTGGGCGACTACATCTACGAGGACGCGGCCACCACCGGCTCGGTGCGGGAGCACGCCGGGGCGGAAGTCGTCAGCCTCGCCGACTACCGCCGCCGGTACGCGCAGTACAAGGCCGACCCGGACCTGCAGGCCGCGCACGCGGTCGCGCCGTGGATCGTGGTGCCCGACGACCACGAGGTGGAGAACAACTACGCCGGCACGGTGCGGGCCGACAACAACCCGGCGCTGACCACCGCGCAGTGGACCGCGCGGCGGACGGCCGCCTACCGGGCGTACTACGAGAACATGCCGCTGCGACCCGCGCAGGCGCCGAGCGGGAACAGCATCCCGCTCTTCCGCCGCCTGCAATGGGGCAAGCTGGCCACGTTCCACATGCTCGACACCCGGCAGTTCCGCGACGACCAGGCCTGCGGCGACGGGTGGAAGGTGTGCGCCGACGCGGACCTCGCCAGCCGCTCGCTGACCGGTGCGACGCAGGAGAGCTGGCTGCTCGACGGGCTCGACCAGCACGCGGCGACCTGGGACGTCCTCGGGCAGCAGGTGTTCTTCGCACGGCGCTTCGACACCACGGGCGCGGCCAGTATGGACGGCTGGGACGGCTACCGGGCCTCACGGACACGGATCCAGCAGGGGTGGCGCGATCGGAACGTACGCAATCCTCTGGTTCTGACCGGTGATGTGCACCGTGCCTGGGCCAACAATCTGCTCGCCGACTACGCCAGCCCGAACTCCGCGGTGATCGGCACCGAACTGGTCTGCACGTCGATCGCCTCCGGCGGGGACGGCACCGCGACCGGCACGATCCCGGACGTGGCGACGAACCCGCACCTCAAGTTCTACTCCGAGCGACGCGGTTACACGTTGACGACGATCACCCCTTCCCAGGTACGGGCGGACTTCCGCGCAGTGGCATCGGTGACCGAACACGGCGCGGCCGTCTCCACCCTCAAGTCGTTCGCGATCCTCGACGGAACCCCGGGACTGGTGGCGCTGTGATCACCCAGCTTCTTCTCCTCTCCACCACGCTGGTGTCCTTCACGACGGTGAACAGCGTCGCCACCGGTGACCAGGACGCGCCCGCCATCGCCACGAACCGTAACGGGCAGGTCGCCGTCGTCTGGGAGGACGACCGGGACGAGACCGACCCGGCCGACGACACGCACTCCGAGATCTACCTGCGGCTGTTCACCGACGGCACGCCGGTCTACGAGATCAAGCTGTCGGCCGGCGGGACGAGCGGCGTCGACTGGAAGCACATCACGCCCGACGTCGGGCTCGACGACAAGGGCAACGCCGTCGTCGTGTGGGCCGACGACCCGGACGGGAACGGGGTGTTCAACATTCCGTACCGGGTGGTGTCACCGACCGGAACGGTGCTCGCCTCCGGCCGGGCCAACGCGGACGTGGCCGGTGACCAGCGGGTACCGCGCGTGGCGGTCGACCCCGACGGGACCTCGGGCAGCGCTTCGGCCGTCGCGTTCACCGTCGTGTGGGAGGACATCCAGGACTCCGCTCACACGGTCAAGGCCGCTGGTTACACGGCCGCGACGACCAAGGCGTACGAGGTGACGGCCTCGCAGACGACAGGTGCGCACCACCGGCCGGACGTGGCGGTGTCGGCCTCCGGCGACGCGACCGTGGTGTGGGAGGAGGACTCCGACGGCAACGGGTACGACAACGTGGGGCTCGTCCGGCTCGCCCGCACCAACGGGGCAGTGACGCTCAGTCGCCGGTCCGCGAACTCACTCGGTGACGGGCAGCAGCGCCGGCCGGCGATCGCCGCGAACTACAACGGGGACTTCGTCGTCGGCTGGGAGTCCGACCACACCGGGACCAACGGAGTGTGGGCCCGCTCGTTCACCGCCGCCGGCGTCGCCCGGCACACCGAGGTGGCAGCGTCGACGAGCACCGGCGCGGCGGCGCCCACGGTCGGCATCGACGATCAGACAGCCGTCGTCGTGGGCTGGACCGTCGCCGGAGTCGACGGATGGCTGCGGGGGATCAACCCGGACGGGACGTTCACCGGGCGGCTCGGGGCGCAGACGCTGACCAACACCGTCACCGGGAAGCAGGAGCAGTTCCAGGTGGCGGTTTCGGCCTGGGGTGAGGTGCCGGTCGTGTACACCGACGACAACGACGGCAACCTGTACGACCAGATCATTCTCGGGGTGGGCGCCACCAACAGCGACTGGTGAGCCGGGCCGGCTCGCGGCGGGGTGATCGTCCTGGGCCGGCTCGCTCTTTCCGGCTGGTCCCGGCCGTGGCTGTTCGTGCCTCGCCCTGCTCGACGAGCTGCGCAGCATGGACTGGGCCAGCCGTTCGGTGCGCGCCGCCGCGACGCACCCCGCGACATCCCACCATGACCACGGCCGGAACCAGCCGGACCGCCGTTCACCTCGCCGAAGTCCGCGACCCACCTCTCCGGTACGCGGCTTGCGTCTGGAGTGGGCGGCACACCTCCCGCAGGCACGGCTCACGCCGGAATGGGCCGGCTCACAGCTGTGCAGTGCGCGCGGCCGTGTCGAGGTGCTCGACGAAGCGGTCGACCGCCGGCGGGCGGCTGCGCCCGGCCGGCGTCGCGGCGTAGACCTGGCGCACCGGCGCATCATCGGCATGGACCCGGAGCAGGGCGATGTCCGCCGGAATGCTGCGCGCGGCGAGCGACGGGACCAGGGTGACGCCGAGCCCGGCGGCCACACAGCCGAACTTGCCGGTCCACTCGGCGACGGTGAAGTCGATGCGCGGCCGGAAGCCGGTCGCGGCCAGCAGAGTCTCCTCCGGCCGGGTGGAGTTCGCGATGAACGGCTCGTCGGCCAGCTCGGCGAGCCGGACCGTGCGGCGCCGCGCCAGCCGGTGGCTCCGGGGCACCGCGACCAGCATCCGCTCGCCGACCAGGTGATGCAGGTCGAACCGGCTCGGATCGGGAGGCCCGGACGGCACGGTGCTGACCACCGCCACATCCAGGTCGCCCGCCGTCAACTGCTCCAACAGCGCCGGAGAGAAACCCTCCACCAGCGACAACGCGACCCCGGGGAAGGCGTCGCGGAACGACGACAGGGCTCGGGGCACGAGCGCGGCCACCGCGGTGGCGAACGCGCCGACCCGCAACCGGCCGGCGTGGAGCGCATCCAGATCGTCCACCGCCTGGCGCGCAGAGGTGAGCCGGTCCAACAGCGCCTCGGCATGCGGGAGCAGCGCGCGGCCGTGCTCGGTCAGCGCGACGCCGCGGGGCAGCCGGTCCAGCAGCCGGGCCCCGACCTCGGCCTCCAGGGCGGCGATCTGCCGGGACACCGCGGACTGGGTGAACTTCAGCCGCTGGGCCGCGGCGGTGATCGACCCGAGACGTGCGACCGTCCGGAACACGTCGAGCAACTGGGTCTCCACCGAGCCATGCTAGCCGGGCATGGGAGCCATGCAAGACAGTCGCTGGTCGCATGGTGGCCGCTCGCCTAGCGTCGTTGACCATGAAGGTGACTCTGGACAACCCCACGTCGGTGGCGGCCCCGTTCGCGGACCGGTTCACGAACGTGGCCCGCGTGGACCTGCCCGGCGGGGCGCTGCTGACCCTCTCCGGCCAGACGGCGATCGACGACAACGGCGACGTGGTGGCGCCCGGCGACACCGGGGCACAGACCGAGCGGATCTTCGAGATCATCGGACGGTTGCTCGCCGCGCACGGGGCGGGGTTCGCCGACGTGCTGCACGTGCGGACGTTCCTGCTCGATCTGGGCGATCTACCGGCGTACGGGAAGATTCGCCGTCAGGTTTTTCCCGGGCCTCCCCCGGCCAGCACCACCGTCCAGGTGAGCGGGCTCTTCCTGCCCGGCTTGACCGTGGAGGTCGAGGTGACCGCGGCGATTGCCCCGGCCTGACCGCCGATGCGCCGACACGGCTGCTCACGATTCCGGGGCGGCGGCCAGAGCTCGGAAGCACGGACGCAGCAACTCGATGATCTGCTCCGGGGACGCCTCCGCGAGGTGGCCGAACCGGAGCAGATAGCGCTCGATGAGCACGCCGTGGACGATCGCGCCGAGCAGACTCGCCCGCAGCCCGGCGTCCGCGGCCGGGATGGCGGCGCTGATCTGACCGAACTGAGCCTCGCCGGCCGTCCGATAACGATCGGCTGCATCCGCGTTGGTGAGCATCGAGCGCAGCAGCGCCAGGGAGGCGACGGGCTCGGCCTCCAGCCGCTTGGCCAGCGAGGCGAGCATCGTGTCGGCCACGTCCCCGTCGACCGGCTCGGCGGCGGCCCGCTCGACGGCCCGCGCGAAGAGCTCGTCCTTCGAGCCGAAGTAGTGCATGACCAGGCCGGCGTCGACACCGGCCGCCTTAGCCACCGCGCGGATCGTGGTGCGGTCGAAGCCGACCTCGGCGAAGAGCAGGCGGGCCTCGGCGAGAATGCGGGACTCCGTCTGGCGGCGCTGTTCCGCGCGGGTAGGGCTCACGCGTTCATTCTACGGATGTTGAACGGGCGGCTGATTCGTTCTACGGTCGTTGAATGAATACTTCACCAGAGACTTCGCGGCAGGTCGTGGAACGGATGCTGGTCGCCGGCCGCAACTCGGACGTCGACACGGTCGTCGAACTGATGGCGCCGGACGGGTACATCGAATGGCCGTACCGTCCGGCGGGCGTACCCGGGCGGTTGGCCGGTCGCGCGCAGATCCGCGAGTTCCTGACCAGGACCGCGAAGGGCTTCATCCGCTTCCACGAGTACCGCGACGTGGTGATCCACGAGACCCTCGACCCCGAGGTGACCATCGTGGAGTACGCCGCGCACGGCACCGTGATCCCCACCGGCGCCCCGTTCGAGCAGGTCGTCATCGCCGTGTTCCGCGTCCGCGAGGGCCACGTCGTGTCCTACCGCGACTACCTCAACCCACTACCCCTCGCCGAAGCCCGCGCCACCCTCAAGGGGTGAGCAGGTCGGGGAAGGCGGCCTCGCCGAACAGGCTGGTCAGGCCGTACAGGATCACGGAAACCAGCACCGACACGACGATCGCCGTGCCCAGGCCGCGCCAGCCGGTGTCGCGGGACTCCGGAATGTCCGGACGGGTCCACGGGACCTCGTGGAACGTCCAGTAGAGCAGGCCGAGACCGAACGGGACCAGCGCGAACAGCCACCACCAGTACCACCGCGTCCCCGTGACCGGGGTCGGACCGACCCAGAGCACGCCGACGAAGACCAGCGTGAACAACAGGCCGATGCCGTTGATCAACGTGCTGAGGTAGAGGACGTTCGCGGAGCGGTCCGGCGACAGCTCCAGCTTCAGGTCGGGCGTGTCACTGATGTCGGCCCAGTGGGTGCGGCCGTCCGAGGTGCGCCAGGCGAAGATCCGATCCTGGTCACCGGTTTCCAGGGTCGGCACGGCGAACCAGCGGTCCGGAGAGTCGTCCTGCCACTCCGTCCCGAGCTGATACGCGACGACCCGGTGCTCCCGGACGTCCGCGAACGCCTCGCCGGTTCCGGCCTCGCGGGGCGCACCCCACCAGGCGGCGCTCGCCGCGACCAGCCAGAGCGCGACGAGCACCAGTCGCACGATTCGCCACATGAGCTGACCTTAAAACAGTTGATCAAGCATGAAATCCGGGCTCCCCGGGCATCGAAGCTGCAACTGAAGGGGAACCTCATGAGCTGGGCACAGACGGTCCGGGAGCACGCCCGGAATACGCTGGCGACCGCCGCCAGCCGCAACACACCGCCGCCGTTCACGGCCGGCCCCGAACTGAACGACAGCGCCCCGTCGGTCGTGGTCGTCAACCAACCGCAGACCTCCTCGGCAGACGTGCTTCCCCGCGGGGTGCGCACGGCCGGTGCGTGGTCGTGGCGGTTCATCCTCTTCGTCATAGCGGCCTACCTGTTCCTGCGCATCGTCGCGTTGCTGCACATCGTGCTGATCCCGGTGGCGGTGGCGATCCTGCTGTCCGCGCTCTTCCAGCCGGTCAGCGCGATCATGATCCGCAACGGCATGAAGAAGTCACTGGCCGCGGGCCTGGTGGAGGTAACCGCGCTGCTGGTGGTCTTCGGCGGGTTGAGCCTGATCGTCCGGACGTTCATCAGCCAGTTCGACGATCTGTCCACCCGGGTCGGCGAGGGCATCGACGAGGTGCAGCGATGGCTCGCGAACAGCCCGCTGCACATCACCGATCAACAACTGAGCCAGTACGTCGATCGGGCGCGCGAGTCGTTCACCGCCAGTCAGGGGTCGCTGACCAGCGGCGCTCTGAGCACGGCCACCACCGTGGGTGAAGTCGTGACCGGGTTCTTCCTGGTGTTGTTCACGCTCTTCTTCTTCCTGCGCGACGGTGGTCAGATCTGGGCGTTCCTGTGCCGGCTGCTGCCGCGGGAGGCCCGGGTCCCGACCGCTCGGGCCGGGCACTACTCCTGGCACACGCTCGTCTCCTACGTCCGGGCGACCGTGCTGGTCGCGTTCGTCGATGCGGTGGGTATCGGCATCGGCCTGTTCGCCTTCCGGGTCCCGCTGGCGCTGCCGCTGGCCGCCCTGGTGTTCCTCGGTGCTTTCATCCCGGTGGTCGGCGCGACCATCAGCGGCGCGGTCGCCGTGCTGATCGCGCTGGTTACCAACGGCCCGGTGACCGCCCTGGGCATCCTGGCCGTCGTCATCGCCGTCCAGCAGTTGGAGGGTCACGTCCTCCAGCCGCTGATCATGGGTCGCGCGGTGGCGTTGCACCCGCTCGCCGTGATCCTGGCGATCGCCGCCGGTGTCGTGGTCGCCGGCATCGTCGGTGGCCTGGTCGCGGTGCCGCTGCTCGCCGTCCTGAACACCGCCATCCGCTACCTCGCGCACCACCCGGACGGCGAACCGACCTCGGACCGCGAACCACCGGGCACCGAACCGACTGACGACGACGAGGCGGAGGCCGAGGAGCGGGTGGACGCGGCCGAGCGCCGACTCGACCCGACGAGCCCGCCTCCCGGCGACACCTCGGTCGCCACCGCCTGACGCCGGCAGCCCGTCCGGCTGGTCGACCGGCCGGCTGGCCGGCTGGGCGACTGGCCGGCTGGCCGGCTGGGCGACTGGCCGGCTGGGCGATTGGCCGGCTGGGCGATTGGCCGGCTGGGCGATTGGCCGACCGCATTCGGCGTCGGCCGGCTGGGATCGATCAGTTGCCGACGCCGACGCCGGACATCATCGCCGAAGGGTAGCGGTCTCCTCGGGCCGCTCCCTTCGGCACTGCTTTCTCCATCTCTTCGAGGTCGGCCGCCGAGAGCTTCAGGTCCATCGCGGGCAGGGCTTCCGCCAATCTGGTACGTGTCCGAGCACCGACCACCGGCACGATGTCCTCTCCCTGTGCCGCCACCCACGCGATGGCGACTTGGGCCACGGTGGCGGCCCTCGCCTCGGCGAACCGGCGCAACCCTTCGACCAGGGCGAGATTTTGCTCGGCGTTCTCCCCCTGGAACCGCGGCATGCGCCCCCGATTCTCACCGGGCCGGCCGGCGTCGGCCGGCTTCCAGTGCCCGGAGATCAGGCCGCGGCTCAACACCCCATAGGCCGTCATGCCGATGCCCAACTCGCGCAACACCGGCAGCACCTCCGGCTCGACGGCACGCGAGATCAACGAGTATTCGATCTGGAGGTCGGCGATCGGGTGCACCGCGTGCGCCCGCCGGATCGTCGCGGCGTTCACCTCGGAGAGGCCGACGTGCCGCACATATCCGGCGTCGATCATCTCCTTGATCGCGCCGACCGTCTCCTCGATGGGCACGGCCGGGTCGAGGCGGGCCGGACGGTAGATGTCGATGTGATCGACTCCGAGCCGGGTCATCGAGTGGATCAGAAAGTTCTTCACCGCGGCCGGTCGGCTGTCCTGCCCGGTCACGCCGCCGCCCGGCCGGCTCAGGACGCCGAACTTCACGCTCAGGAGATAGGCCTCGCGTGGCCGGTCGCGCAAGGCCTCGGCCAGTAGCATCTCGTTGTGACCGGTGCCGTAGTGGTCACCGGTGTCGATCAGGGTGACGCCGGCATCGAGCGCGGCGTGCACGGTGGCGATGCTCTCGGCGCGGTCACTCGCGCCGTAGACCCCGTTGGTCATGCCCATGGCGCCCAGGCCGAGAGCCGAGACGACCGGTCCGTCGGTGCCCAGAGTTCGTGTCTGCATGCCGTTCACCCTGCTCCGGTTTCCGGGTGGGCGGCAGCGGAGCGCTTATCGTAGGAGCGACGCTCCCTGTTTGGTCATCTTTCGGCGAGGCAGCATGGGGGCATGCAACGAGAGCAGCTCGCCGATTTCCTCCGCCTCCGCCGGGAGGCAATCCGTCCGGCCGAGGTCGGAATCAGCGAAGGCCCTCGTCGCCGCACGCGCGGCCTGCGGCGCGAGGAGGTGGCAAGGCTCGCCGGCATGTCCACGGATTATGTGATCCGCCTCGAGCAGGGCCGCAGCAGCCAGCCGTCCACGCAGCTGGTGGCCGCTCTCGCACGAGCCCTGCGCCTTTCCGACGACGAGCGTGCCCACCTGTTCCGGCTCGCCGGTCACCAGCCCCCGCCGGCGGAGGGAGTGGCCCGGTTGGCCCGAGCCGGTCTGGTGCGGATGCTCGACCTGCTCGGCGACACCCCGGCCATGGTCATCTCCGACCTGAGCGAGGTGCTCGCGCAGAACAGTGCGTCGAAACTGCTGATGGGTGACCTGACGGCCTTCACCGGCCCCCGCCGCTACCTGATCTACCGCTGGTTCACCGAGCCGGAGGTGCGCGCCGGCCACAGCCCGGAGGAAATGACGCACCACAACCGTCAGCTGATCGCCGACCTTCGGATGACCGAGGGCCGGCGACCGGGTGACCCGGTGGTCGACCGGCTGGTCGCTCGGTTGCTGGCCGACAGCGTGACGTTCCGGCGCTTCTGGCCCCAGCACGAGGTCGGCGTCCGCCGGGCCGACCGCAAGACGCTGATCCATCCCCGCGTCGGCCCGATCCTGCTGGACTGCGAGACCCTGGTGACGCCGGATCTGGGCCAGCAGCTCGTGGTCCTGACTCCGGCCGACGCCGAGGCCCGGGAGCGGTTGGACCTGCTGCGTGTCCTCGGCGTCGAGGAGTTCCCGCAGGCCGAGATCAATGAAGGCGTGCGGTGATGCGATGGTGAGTGCGCGACCAGACTGCCGCCCGACATCCCCTCGGCACAGGTCGTCCCGCCGGCGACCAGCCGAGGTCCCGTCAGCAGCCGGCCACCCGTCCGCCGGCGATCCGGCCACCTGGTCCGCCGACGGTCCACGGCGGCCAGCCGCCCGGTCCGCCAACGGCCGGCCTACGCCCCGCCGGCAGCCAACCGCCGGTCCGCCGGCGATCGGACGCCGTCCTCCAGCGGTCAGTCGACGTGCCATCGGCGGCAGGCCGACGTCCACCGGCAGCCGGCCCACGGCCCGCCGGCAATCATCGGCGGACACCGGCCGCCGATGCGGGCAGGCGATGCGGGCAGGCGATGCGGGCAGGCGATGACCCTACGAGATCCGCTGGGCAAGTCCTAATGTGGACGGGTGACGACAATCCTTGTGCCCTTCCATCAGGACGAACGGGTGGAGATCCCGGTTCGGGCGGACATCACCGTCGAGCCGGACTTCCCCGGTGGCGACGCGTGGCAGCAGGTGACGGCGCTGTGTGCCGCGACCGCGGCGGCGGTGGCGCCGGTCGTCGCGCGCGGCGAGGTGCCGGTGGTGTTCTCCGGCGACTGCTTGGTCGGCGGCGGGGTGGTCGCGGGGGCGCAGCGGGCGGGGGCGGATCCGGCGATCGTCTGGTTCGACGCGCACGGCGACGTGCACACGCTGGAGACGAGCACCTCCGGTTACCTGGGCGGGCTGTCGCTGCGGGTGGTCAACGGGGCGCACCGGGAGCGGTATGCGGACGGCTTCGGCCTACGCCCGATCGGGCCGGAGCGGGCGTTGCTGGTCGACGCGCGTGACTTGGATCCGGCCGAGGCGGAATACCTCGCGACCAGCGCCACCGGCCGGATCCCGGTCGATCAGGTGGCGGCCGGCACCGTGCCGCCGGGCAGCCTGGTGCTGCACGTCGACGTGGATGTGGTCGACCCGGCCGAGCTGCCCGGTTTGAGGTTCCCGGTGCCGGACGGTCCGTCGGTGGCGGACGTTCTCGCCGCGTGCGGGCGGGTGCTGGCGACCGGCCGGGTGGTTGCCGTGCACGTCTCCTGCCCGTGGTGGGTCGCCACCGACCCGGAGCACCACGCCACGCGCGAGCGTCTGGTGGCGGGCTTCGCCGACCTCTGACCTGCGGGAAGCATCGCCGGCGCAGGCCCGAGCACGCCGTCACGACGCGGTGAGTTCGGCCTCCAGCCGGCGCATCACGTGGGAGCGCCACCCCCGGCCCATGAACTCCAGCGCCTGGCGCTGCAACGGGTCGTCCGGGTCGAAGCCCTCGTGCCGCAGGAACAGCCTGGTCCCGCGCCCTTCCGGGGTGAGGGTCCAGGTGACCGTGCTGTCCAGGGCGCCGCCGCGCCAGGACCAGCGCATCAGCCGCTCCGGGTCGAGGTCGAGGACTTGGCAGTGGACGATGCCGTCGAACCCGGGCCGCGCCTGCGTCCGGAACGTGAACCGGTGCCCGACGACCGGGGCGATGTCGTTCGGCATCAGCCATCGGGCGAGCCGATCAGGATCGGTCAGCGCCCGCCATACCTTGGCCGGTGGGTGACGCAGGAACTGGTCGACTTCGACCGTGGTGGGTTCAGTCATCGGAGGTGTCCAGGAAGTCGGCGAGGCCGGTCAGCCGGTCCTGCCAGAACCGTTCGTAGGGTGCCAGCCACGACGACAGTTCCCGCAGCGGTTCCGTCCGGAGCGAGTAGATCCGTTCCCGCCCGGCTCGCTGCTCGGTGACCAGCCCGGCGTCCTTGAGCAGGCGCAGGTGTTCGGAGAGGCTGGGCCGCCGCATGTCGAAGCGTTCGGCCAGCCGGTTCACCGGGTGCGGCCCGTCCTCGCGCAGCATCCGCAGCATTTCCCGCCGGGTCGGGTTGGCCAGCGCGGTGAAGACGTCGGTCATCCGCGCAGAGCCGGCCGGTCGCTGACCACGTCGATCTCAGCCACGCGACGACGGCCCGCGCAGGACCAGCCGGTTTCCGTCCGGGTCGGTGAACACCGCGAACCGGCCCCATTCCGCCTCCTGCACGCCGCCGGGCACGTCGACCCCCTTGTCGACGAGTGCCGCGACTTCCGCGTCCAGGTCGTCGGCGTGCAGGACGAGCCCTTGCAGCGACCCGGCCGGCATGCTGTCGAACCAGGTCACGAGCGTGATCGAGGTCTGCCCGCCCTTGGGCCCGACCTGGATCCACTGCGCCGCCGGTCCCATCGCGTTCTGCCGGATCAGGTCGAAGCCGAGCACGTCGACGTAGAAGTCGCGGGCCCGTTCCTGGTCGCCGACCGGCAGGGAGACCACGTCGAGGTGTGCGATCGCCATGCCGCCACAATAGGTAGGAGATTTCCTACCCGTCAAGCCGGGCCAGGCGTTCCGTCAGCCAGTCGCGCTCGGCACGGTCACTGGTGAGATCAATTGCTCTCCGGTACGCCGTAACCGCCTCCCCCACCCGTCCGAGCCGCTCCAGCAGGTGCGCCCGAGCCGCTTGAGCTGGTTGAAATCGGTCACCCGGCAGCGAGTCGAGCCGCGCGAGCCCCGCCCCCGCCCCGTTCACTTCGGCGACGACCACCGCGTACGCGACACTCCCGCCGAGCGACGGCGCCACCGTGTCCAGCACCTCGTGCAGCGCAAGCAGCGACCCCCAGTCGGTCGGCCGTACGCAGTGCACGGCCTGGATCGCCGCCTCCAACTGGAACCGTCCCAGCCGCCGGCCCGCGTGCGCCCACCGCAGGTGCTCGTGCGCCCGCGCGATCAACCCGGGATCCCACCGCCCCGGATCCTGCTCGCCCAGCGGCACGAACCGCCCGTCCGGGTCCACCCGGACCCCGGCCCGAGCGGCGGAGAGCTGCATCAACGCCGCCAGCCCGTGCGCCTCCGGCTCGTCCGGGACGAGGTCGGTGAGCACGCCGGCCAGGTGCAGCGCCTCACCGGTGGCGTCGATCGCGTACGCCCCGTAGACCGCTTCGAGGACCGCCGTCATCCGTCCCGGCAGGTCACTCCGGTCGGGCAGCCGGAACGGGATGCCGGCCGCCTTGATCCGCTTCTTGGCCCGCACCAGCCGGGTGGCCATCGTCGCGCCCGGCGTCGAGAAGGCCCGGCCGATCTGCCCGGCGGTGAACCCGAGCACGGTGTTCAACATGAGCGGCGTGTGCATCTGCCGGTCGATGGCCGGGTGCGCGCACACGAGCATCAGTTCGAGGCGCCGGTCCGGGATCGCGTCGACGTCCAGGTCGTCGACGTGGGCGGGGGCGTCCCGGGCCGAGTCGAGCGCGACCACCCGCCGGAACGCGGCCGACTTCCACCGGTCCCGCAGCCGGTTGCGCGCCACGGTCAGCAGCCAGCCGTCCGGATTGCCGGGCGCGCCGCGCTCCGGCCACGTCCGCAGAGCCTGCTCGAACGCGTCCGCGAGCGCGTCCTCGGCCGCGGCGACGTCGCGGGTCGCCGCGGAGAGGAGCGCCAGCAGCCGCCCGTAGCTGTCCCGCGCCGCCAGCGATGTCAACTCGACCATGACCAGCCCCGGAAAGACAGCGACGTCAACTCGACCATTGGCCGTCGACGACGGACATCGCCACGGGCCGCACCTCGACCACCCCCCACTGCGCGCCCGGGCACTTCCCCGCCCACCCGATCGCCGCGTCGAGATCGGGCACGTCGACCAGGAAGATCCCGGCGAGGATCTCTTTCGTCTCCGCGAACGGCCCGTCCTGAATCCGCAGGTCACCATCGTGATGAGTGACGCTGGTAGTCGCCAGCGACGGTTGCAGCACATCCGCCGACAGGAGCACCCCGGCCCGCGTCAGCGCCTGCCCGTAGATCCCGAACTGTCGCTGCGCCTCAGCGATCACCTCGTCGCTGAGCTCCCCGTCGGCCGGCTCACGGTAGTGCATCAGCAGGGCGTACCTCATGATCGTTTTTCCTCTCGTGCGTCGTGCGGTCAGCGCTGTGACGATCCCGGCCGGGCCGAATCGTCAGCCGCGCCCATCTTTTCGCGAGATCGGGGTACAGCAGCCGCCATGGAAGAGTTCCGGTGGCTGGGAATCGTGCGGCACGGGGAGAGCGTCGGCAACCTCGCCGCCGCGGAGGCGGAGCGCAATGGCGCCGAGGTGATCGACCTCGCGGAGCGGGACGCGGACGTGCCGCTATCGGCGACGGGTCAGCGCCAGGCGCGCGCATTGAACCACCATAGCAAGCCGGGTTGTGCACATGCGTATGCGCGTTACGAATTTTCTTGCTATCCGCCGTGCAACGCCAACCCAATTCGCATTAGCGCAGCTCAGTGCCCTGGGGTGCCATCACGGGCCCTCATGCAGCCATCGATAGATGCCCGGACCACGGTTCGCCTCAGTACCGCGACGCTAGCCCCTCTTTGTTGAGGGCCGCTGCAACGGCCCCAAGCTACACACGTGGCCAGCTCCGGGCCGGATGCCGCCTTAATCCGTTCCCTCCGCAGGCGGCTGGACATCCGAGACCGACCTGCCCACGGAGTGGGAAGCCGCGAACGACAGCTCGCCAACATGGCGTGAACTCAGGGGTCAGTTCCCGGTCCTGTGCGGCAACGCACAGGACCGGGCTTCAATCACATTAGCCAGCGTTTCCGGTACTTCGGCCGCGTCAGTTGATCATATTGGTCGCTGCGCGCACGGTGTGGCCCATGAGCAGCATGGTGGTTACGGGGCCGACACCTCCGGGCACCGGGGTAAGCGCACCTGCCGCCTCTGCGCCGTCAGGGTCGACGTCTCCGGCGAGGCCGCCGTCTGCGGTGGGGTTTGTGCCGACGTCGATGACGATGGCCCCGGGCCTGATGTGCGGAGTGCTGATGAGATGGGTACGCCCGACTGCGGCGATCAATACGTCTGCCTCGGCACAAACGGCGGCGAGGTTTTCGGTGCGGGAGTGACAGATGGTAACGGTGGCGTTCTCCGCGAGGAGAAGGAGGGCGGCCGGCTTGCCGACGACGGTGGAGCGGCCAACGACTGCCGCGCGAGTTCCGGTGAGCGGCACCTGTTCGCGCTTGAGGATCTCCAGCACGGCCGCGGCGGTCGCTGGTGCATAGGTCGGGAGCCCGGCGGCGAGCCTGCCGAGGCTGGCGGGGTTCGCGCCGTCGATGTCCTTCGCCGGGGCGATGTGAGCGCCGACGTGGTCCAGGGTGACGCCGGGCGGGAGCGGGGTCTGGCAGATGATGCCGTGCACCGTAGGGTCGGCCGAAAGCGTGTTGAGGTGCTTAGTGATGCTCTCGCCGTCGGGGTGGTCGAGCTTGTCTACGCGGCAGGTGATGCCGACCTTGGCGGCGGTTCGTTCGATGGAGCGCACGTACCAGGCGGTTGCCTCGTCATCGGTCGGTACAACGACGGCGAGCGTTGGTGTGGTCCCGGCGGCAGTCAAGTCGGCGACGGCGGCGGTGACTTCCTCGGCGATGGCGGCGGCGATGGCGCGCCCGTCGATGAGCCTCATCCGTTGATCCTTTCCCGCACGGCAGATACGACCGCAGTGGCGGTGTCGATGGCTGCTGCGTGCTTGGCTAGCTCGGTCCGGAGCGAGTCGCGTTGGGCGGCGTCCTTCATCGCGCCGAGGTTGATCTCAACGTTGATGACGGCGGAGTCCAGGGCGGCCCGCGCGGATGCGGCGGCTACGGCGACGTCGGAGAGGACGTTGACGTTGGCTCCGTCGATGATCTGCTCGGCGTGCCCGATGATCGCGGCGGCGACGGCGGCGGTTCGCAGCGGCACGTCGGCGGCACCGATCAGCGCGGCTTGAATCGCCTCGGTCCGGGCCGCTTTGTCCGCGTCCGTGTCTTTGGGCAGCTTGTAGGCATCGGTCACTGCGCTGAATGCGACGGCGTCATCGGCGGCTAGCTGTACCGCTTGCGCGCGCAGGTCAGTCACGGAGGCAAGCACCCGGCGCATCAGCGGCTCGTGCTCGGCGTAACGGGGTTTGCCGATGGTCAGGTTGCACACCATAGCTACGAGCCCCGCGCCTACGGCGGCGTTCATCGCTGCTGCCGCGCCGCCGCCGGGCGCGGGGGCCTCGGAGGCGAGGTCGTCTAGCCAGGAGCCGACTGTTTGATCGAGCACGATGCCGTGTCCCCTCATCGGTGATCGGATACGGGATGTGATTGCGGTCGGGTCCAGCCGACCCGCACCACAGCATATTGGCGCAGCATGCGGCCCCTGCCAGCGGGTGAAACCGGCGTGCTGCCGCATCGAGCGCGGGATGGAAGACTGTTCCGATGGGCTTCGATGTAGATGAGGCGGATCGGTTGCTGATGACCACCCGATCGGTGCGCCGCCGCCTCGATCGTGGCCGGCCGGTGCCGCTCTCCTTGGTGCAGGAGGCGTTGGGTGTGGCGGTGCAGGCACCCACGAGTGGGGGCGGCGAAGACTGGCGTTGGCTGGTGATCACCGATGCGCAGGTTCGCGCTGAGATTGGTGCGGTGTACCGGCGCGCATCGCTGGCCCTTCACCGGCCCGCGAGCGTGACACCCAGCGCGCAGGAAAGCTCGGAAGCCGCGTTCACCGATCACCTCGGCGAGGTGCCTGTCCTGGTTCTCGCCTGCTATCAGCAACGCGCGTGGCACGCTCGCAGCCCTTACCGGGCGCTGGTTGACGCCAGCGTCTACGGGTCGGTGTTCCCGGCCGTGTGGAGCTTTCAGTTGGCGTTGCGGGCGCGTGGTCTCGCGTCGTGCTTCGTCGCCGCGCACCTGCGTTTCGCCGACGAGGTTGCCGCGCTCGTGGGCCTGCCCGGCGATGTCGGGCAGGCCGGGTTGGTAGCGGTCGGATGGCCGGACCGGGACGAGTTCCGCCCGGCCCGGCGACGTCCGGTAGCCGACGTGGTGCGCTTCGACCGCTGGTCGTAGCCGGGGTGTCAGGCTGCCCACTGCTGCGCGGCTGAGGCGGGCGAATGCCGTGTCAGCGCCGCGCCGAGGTTCGCGCCGAGATCGAGCCAGCAATCGGTGTCCTTGATGTGCCATCCGCAGGAGTCCAAGTATTCGACTGCTGGTTGCAGGTCACCAGACCGGCAGGCAGCCAGCACCTCGGCTACATGACCGAGCTCTGATTGGGCGGCGTCGGCTACCGGGCCCAGCTCGATACGGAGCCCGGCTCTGCCGAAGGACAGCGCGCCGGCCGTGGCGAGCATCTGCAACAGGTGCCTTGCGGCGATCGCATCGACTTGAGCGTACGGCCGCGGTAGCCAAGCTTCCCGCACGACTCTATCCGCCACCAGCAGCCACGCCGCAGGACGAGCCACCGAGTGATACCTGCCAGACAAAAGCATCTCCAGGGCGGCCAGGTCGGCGTGCAGCTCGCTGAGCACAGCGGCGAACCGGCGGCGGCGCGTCACGGTCGTTTGTTCAATCGGTGCACCGGCGTTGTGTCCCCACTCGTGTGCGGCGAACGCGACCGCCCGCATCTCCTCCAGCTCCGCCCGGTCGCTCAGGTCGAATCCCGCCCCGGCCGCGTCGATCACGGGCAAGACATGAGTGGTGAACAGCGCCGCCAGCTTCGGCAGGAAGACCACTCCGAACGCCTGGCCGGATGGGCGATTCACCACCGATAGCTGCTCGGGGAACAGCACGGCGCCGCCGCCCTCGGCGAACCCCCGCGACGCCGCGAGGGGAACACCGAAGCACAACGGGTGAGCCACGGCGAGCGGCGGGAACCAGTCCGGTGTCCGGGCGGGTGCCGCGCGAAACGCTACCGCTTCCAGCCCGAAATGCCCTGGCCACGGTCCGCCCGGCACCGTCATCCGGGCCACCACGAGATTGACCGAGGCGTCATCGGCCATGACCGTGAAGTCACTACACACCCGGTCCGATCGCAGCAGACGCAGCGGTCGGCCCGGATCCGAAGCGATGTCGGTCAGCGCCAGGGCGGCGTTGCCCGCCAGGTGGGCCGGGGCTGCCGCGAGCAGCCGCACCGTCCGTGAGTCACGGGACGAGACTTCCGGGGTGAGGTTGTCGGCGTCGACGGCCGCAGCCAATTCACGAAGCCACGCGGCAAGGCCGCTGTCGAGGCGGCGACGGCTGAGAACGACGGACATGTCCACTCTCCTCTGCCAGTGCGGGGGTCAGGCGGCGGCCCGAGGGGTAGCCGAAAGGCTGGTCACGGCGTCGTAGTGCTCGGCCAATGTCGTCAGCGCCGCAGGACCGTCGCCGAGGTACGCCGGTCCATGCATCGCCGCCAGCACCCGAGGTTGCAGGCTCGCGAGCCGCCGCAATGTCGGCGCGACGTGAGCCGAGACCGTGAAGTGCTTCATCCGGGCCTCGAAGTCCAGCGCCGGGCCGATGATGTCGGTCTCCGTGGTGGCGGGCGGATCACCGGCCATGGTGAACAGGTCGCCACAGAACAACGTGCCGGTGGCCTCGTCTACCAGGAGCCCAGCCTCCCAGAATGGCACATGAGGTGTGGCGTAGAAGCGGACCCGCCGGCCGTCACCGAGGTCCAGCGCTTCACCGTCGGCGAGCGCGACCGGGCGCCGGTCGGCAAGGTGCTGAAGGCATACGTTCACCGCGACCTTGCCGTGCACCACCTGTGCGCCCCGGGCTACCGACAACCACTCGTTGACCGCGCCGAACTCGTCCGGCCGCGATGCGTGACCGCCGCTGATCCACGCCAGCTCGGCGACGTCGACCACCCGGCTCGCGGCTTCCAGCACCGTCGGAAAGATCGTCCGCATTCCGGTGTGCATCAGCAGGGGGCGCTCGCCACGGATCAGGAACTGGTTATACACCAGCCCGCCCGGCAGGCCGTCCGGCCGATGGACAGAGATCCGTACCACGCCATCAGCTATCTCGTCGATTCTCGCGGACATGTGCACCTCACTCATTCCGTCACAGGTGTTCCAATGATTCGCCGCACAAGAACAACATCGATGAAAGACGGGCTTCATAGCTTAACATCGATGTCTCTGGTCATCGCCTCCCTTCTGTGACCTTCTTGCATTCCGGGGGTTTGATCTAGTACTCCCGTGCGCCGCGATCTTGTAGTGAGTCGCCAGGAGCGCGCATTGTTGCAGTGTTGCCTATCAAGCCTGACTCGTGGCAATGGTGAGAAATTCTTGTCGGGATCGCGGGTCGGTACGCAGGCGGCCCAGCATGGTCGACGTGACGGTTGTCGCCCCGATGGCACGTACGCCGCGCATGCTCATACAGGTATGCGTGGCCTCCAGCAAAACGCCGACTCCTTTGGGTTTAAGGCTGACCTCCAACCAGTCGGCAACCTGCTTGGTCAGGCGTTCTTGCACTTGGGGGCGTCGCGCGAAGTGCTCCACCAGGCGGGCGAGCTTAGAGAGCCCGAGGATCCGGTTGTCCGGAAGATAAGCAACGGTGGCCTTCCCGAAGAACGGAAGGAAGTGGTGCTCACAAATAGTTTGGAACGCGATGCCACGCTCGATGACAAGCTCGTCGTAACATTCTTCATTGGGAAAGGTCGTAGCGTCGAAGCCGGGCGCGGTGAACAGTTCGGCGTAGGCCCTGGCCATTCGCTGCGGGGTGTCGCGCAGTGACTCGGTGTCGGTGGATACGCCTAGGGCTTTCAATAATTGCCCGGCGGCCGAGGCTGCCGCGTCAAGATCGATGCCGCGGTGGACCTGCTCTGCCCGTGGCGAGATGACGGCGGAGGCATCTGACGGCGACATGGACTCCCTTTCACGTTGCGAGCAGGGCGGAATCAGTTGTGGATCGGCTCAGAATGGCGGCTTTAGTGAGTAGTTCCGCCCATTCGGCTTGAGCGTTGGAGCCCCAGGTGATGCCGCCACCAGCTCCGTAGACGGCGGTCGCTGTCACCCGGTCGATTACGGCGGTGCGGATCGCTACGCTGAACCGGGCTCGGACGGTGGCCGTGGGCGGGGCCAGCACGCCGATAGCGCCGCAGTAGATCCCGCGCGGGGCGCTTTCCAGCGAGCGGATGATGCCCATGCTGGAAGCCTTCGGGGCACCGGTGATCGAGCCGCACGGAAACAGCGCTGCGAGGATGTCGATCAGGTTGCAGCCGGGTCGGGTACGCGCGGTGATCTCGGAGACCATCTGCCATACGGTCGGATAACGCTCGACGGCGAACAGCTCCGTCACGCTGACACTGTTGATCTCTGCGATCTTGCCGAGGTCGTTGCGGAGCAGATCCACGATCATGACGTTCTCGGCGCGTTCCTTCTCGCTGGCCCGTAGCGCACGGGCTTGTTGTCGGTCCTCCTCGGGATCGTGACGGCGCGCTGCCGTGCCCTTCATCGGCCTCGTCCGGATCTGGCCGCCGGCCCACTCGAAGAACAGCTCCGGGCTGGCGCTGGCGACCACGAACCGGCCGCCGGTATCGAGGTAGGCGTTATAGGCGGCCTTCTGCGCGCTGATGAGGTCGGCATACAGGTCGAGCGGCTCGGCGGTGAACGTGCTGCGCAGCCGCTCGGTGAGGTTGCACTGGTAGACCTCACCGTCGGCGATCCGTTCGCGGACGCTCGCGACCGCCGCCGCGTGCTGATCAGCGCTCCGGTCCGGTCGCCACAGTGTTGCGGGCGAACAGTGGCGTGCGCCGCTGATCGGCTGGTCTTCCGTCGGCGCGTTGCCCAGTCCGAACCAGACCAACGGGGGATCGTCGCCGCTCGTCCTGGCGACCGTCAATCCTGGTCCGAACGCCGGGGACGCCTCGTAGGAGACGTAGCCGAAGGCCCATTCGCCAGCCTCGGCCGCTGCCTGAACCTCGGCGATGATCGGCCGGACCTCCGAGGTCTGGTGGGTGCTCAGGACGCGCCGAGGCCGCGAGAAAATCAAGGCTCGATCCGCGGTGAGATTGTCGAACCTGGCCCACGGCCCGGAGTCGGCTCGGGGTGCTGAGGTGGTGCTGATGCCCGCGAGGTGGCTCACCACGATAGCTTTTCCTTGATCAGGGGCACTAGGGTTTGGGCCACTTCTTCGGGCGAGTCGTCGCCGATGTCGTGAACCAACGTTCGGTACCCGATCGTCGCCAATAGCTCCGCGATGGCCTGGTAGGCGTCGCTCTCACCGTCAAGTCGCTCCGCCAACCGGCGGTAGACCCCCGGCTGGTGGGCTCGCCTACGGCATACCTTGTCGTCGCCCAGAAGGATGATGGTCAGGTCGGGCCGGGCACTCTGGCCGTTGAGCCGCGCGATGTACTCACCAGGCACCTCGTCCAGGTATTGCAGGATCAACGCGCTCGGCAGGTATTGATCACACACGATGGTGTGCCCCGACGTGAGGGCCGGAAGGATTTCGGTGGCGAGTAGGTGATACCGGTCCGCGGCCACCAGACAAGCCAGCGCGAGGCCGCGAAAATCGTGCTCTTCATCCCGCAAGAGGTTCCCGATGGGACTTCGCGAGGGCTGACACTTGGTGATCGTCCTGGGGCCGGCCTCACCGAGCTTCTGGCCGAGCAGCCGAGTGATCGTGGTCTTGCCGACACCTCTGGGGCCGTCCACCACGATGAAGTGGCCTGGAAGGTTGTCCCTCCTCTGCTCAGGTGCCGTCTCGGCGTTGTCGGTCGTGGATGCGAGCGGTTGCACCTGAGACATCAGACCTCCCGGGTGAGGGACGGCAGGGCATGGATGTGGCACGTTCGCGGCAACTTCAATGTCATGCCCGTGCGCCTCGTCCCGTTCGTCGCGCTCTGTCTAGGGAGTAGACGACGGCACCAGCGCCGAAATGTGCAGCGTCAGCGGCCACACGCTCATCGGCTGCGGGCAGGTCAACGTTGAGCTGGATTGATCCACCTTCGGCGATCCGAACCGTCACCGTGACCATCGGCTCCCTGACGACCTTCTTAGCTCTGGTCGATTCGGCCGGCGTCGTGGAGGGCGCGTCGATGGCAGGAAGGTCAGTGGCCGCCGGTGCGGTGAGGTTTCGCTCCTCCGCCGTCCGCCGTTTTGAATAGAAGCCGAGTTCGGCATCCGAGTCCACGGTGAGAACGGCTCGTAGCGCGCGTCGCAGTGCGGCGCTGGGCCACCGGACCAGACCGCGTTCCAACTTGCCGACATAGCCGAAATCAAGATAAAGCGGCTTAAGTCGCCGGGCTGCCTGATAGGCGTTGACCGCGTCAGCCAGCTCCCGCCGTGACAGGCGCAAGTCCGGGTCCGATGGGGACCGCACCCGCAGCCGGGCGTCGCGCAGCAGATCGTTGGGGCGCGGCCGAGGCTTCTGACGGTCGTCGTCCTGCGGGGTGGGAGCGCTCGCGGGAAGGTCGACGGCGAACCACAGGACCTCCGCCGGAATGCGCAGGGTCTTTGCCACGAACCTTAACCAGTCGAGATGTTGCGGGACGACGCCGTTCTCGATCCGGCTAACACGGCATTGCTCAAGCCCCAGCCAGGAGCCGACGACGTCTTGAGGCAGCGGCCTGTGACCGTGTGCGGGGTGGCTGCGGTATGCACGAATGACCCGGCCCATGTGCCCACTAGCGAGCGCCTCCGCCAAAGGCGGGTGCGTCCAAAAATCGGCCGTCACCGTCGGCGGCTGTGTCCGCCAATCAGCGACGGATTGACTCTGCGGCCCGCTCATGCGACGCCGACTTGGACCGGCCATGGGTATCCGGCTCCGGGAGAGCCCGTTCGCACCTGCACGTCGTCTGGAACCGCGCACGTGCTCGCGTCCGCATCCACGAAGACGGCCACTCGTAGCGTGCCCGCGACCGACCCGTGCACCGTCACTGTCACCACCGGCACGGCTGTGGCTCCAGCGGCGGCTTCCACCGGCGCCGCGCTCGCCGTGGCGTCCGAGGCCGTGACTACAACGGCCGGCATAGTCAAGGACTTGCGCAGCTCCTCAAGCCGTTGAGCCTCGCTGCTCAGCTCTCCTCCCGTATTCAGCACCTCATCGCACCGCAGCCAGAATTGTGCGCTCGCGCTGCCGCTGCGCCGCCCGGTCTCGGAGTTGGCGACTGTGCTGCGAGAAAAGTGCACCCGGCCAGCGAGGTCATGCTGCGTCATGCAGGCCGCCTGCCGTCGCGCTGCTAACAGGCGTCCGAGCCGCAACCAACCAGCGGCAACCTGTTCCAGGCCGACGCTGGCGGTTCGCGCGTCGATATCTCTGGGGGCCAGGAGCCGGATCGGATCAGACACGTCATCCACTTCCACGAGTTCGGTTGTCGGCAGTTGGGTTGACGGGCGGGCGTGACCGTCCACGGGGGAGACAGGCCACGCCCGCGACCATCCCCGTCACGCGGCATGGACTGCGTGACGAGAGTCCTGTTGCGCTGCGGATTCGCAAGTTGTTCTAGGCGTCGGATCGCCGCTGGTCTCCGGCGGGGGCACCCAGCCGAGGTACCGCGAGTACAACTCGGCGGCCACGTCGACCGGGTTACGCTCCAGAGCCTCGATCAGTTGCAGGCACAGATAGATCAGCAGTGATGACCGGGCATCGCGGTACTCCTGCAAAAGGGCCGTCCGCTCCGAGGCACACGGCCATAGGGCGCCGCAGACGCTGCACGGTCCTCCGGGCAGGGCGGCGAGGTGCAACGGCGAAAACCCCTGCGTGGTCGCGACTTCAGCCATCCCGCTCACCTGCCCGTTTCGTGCAGAAGCACGCCGCGCCGGTCGCCGGATCAAGATCCGTTACGGGGATGTGGCACGGCTGCGTCCCGGCGAACAGCGGCGCGTAGTGCCGAAGGCCCGCATACCAGACCGTCCGCCACTCCGTGATCCGCAGCGGCGGGACCGAGCGTTCACACTGCGGCAGGTCGCAGAGCCGGACCGGCGCGCCGTCCCCGCTCAATACCTCCTTGGCCGCCCATTGCTGCGCCGACCCGACGGCGCGAGGATCGGTCAAGTCCCAATTCAGCTCAGTGACGACCAGGCCCTCCATGGCGTCGTCACGGTCCACCCAGACCCAGCAGTCCTCGAACCGGTCGAACGCCACCATGCCGACCAGCCACCGCCGAATCGCCCACACCAGGTCAGCCTCGATCTTCAACACCACGTCGGTCTTCGGACCGGCGCCAGATGTCACCGAGTACCGCGACGCTCGCACCGTCGGGTCATACGGACAGCCCCGGCCCAACACGCGGCCCTCGGCGACCGTCAGGACGCCTTCCTCAAGACCGGCTCGCCGGTCACAGACGTCGCGGGGCGACCACGAGTCCGTGTCACCGACCCAGACGATCCCGCACGGTCCAGCAGCCGCAGGCCCTCCACCTGAACGAAGATCATCCGTCGCGCCATCGCGCGTCGCCCCGGCCCCAGTACGTACCCCGCCAGCCAGATCCAGCCCTCGTAGGTGGTCCGCCGGTCCACCCTGATCACTTGGAAGACCAATGCCCGGTCCCCGTCGAACTGCACACTCGCCGCTCGACCCACGTGCAGCACATCTCCCGGCCGCGGCAACATCGAGGTCCACCGCTACCCCGCCATCGGGAGCGGTCGGCGACCGGCCCCGACCATATCGAGCGCCTCGGGACGGCTCGGTCCCGGACGTGGCGTCGGCAACCGCAACGTCCGGGAGAAGACCACGATCGCGTTCTCGCGCCGCCAGCACGGTCCCGACGAACCGCACTTCGCGCAGCGTCCCGTCTCTTCCAACGTGACGTGTTCGACGAGGACCGTCCGGGCCGCCTTCAACTGCTCATCTGCCGAGAGCACATGAAAGGTTGTGCCCGCGGGCTGGACCTCCATCGATAGGTCGTCCATCGCTACACCTCCTAGAGTCGAATGCGGTTCCGGGAAAGTTCGGCCAGGGCGGGCGCGGCCTGTCGTCTGGGGAACGGCACATCGGCCACACCCGCCCGACCGCTCCGTCACGGAGGTGCGCTCACGCGACGGGCGTCCCTGACCCTTCTCACCGCGACCCAGCGTGTAGCCGTTTCCGCACAAGGCGTACACGGTTTGCTGCCTCTTGCGGTGCTGAACCGATGGTCAGCGAAGGAGGGCTCAACCATCGTGTTCACCCGCGCAGCCTCCGACGCTGGCCGCCGTCGTGGCGAGAGCGCGCCGCGTTTGCCCGCCGGCACGGCGAAGCTCAGCAGGGGGCACTCCGAAGGTGCAGCGCGCACGGTGAGTGCGCGCGTCGAGAACCTGCCCGTAGGTACGGACCATCCCTTGCCTCAGCAGGATCGAATCCGGGAGATGACCGCTTACGGCTTGCCACACGGTCTGAGCATGATTGTGGTGCCCGCACAGCCGAAGCATTTCGATGTGGACCAAGGGCAGAGCAGCGCCGACTCGCCGCCCTGCGCGGCCGGTCCGAAGCCGTAACCCCCATGCCGTCTTGAGGAGGGTGATGGCTTCCCGGCAGCGGCCCAGGCCGTACAAACAGGCCGCTCGATCTATGCGAGCTTCGTCGGCGGCATCCGGGTCATCCCGATGCTCCTGCGCGACGATCACGGCTTGCCAGGCGGCGGCAGCCTCGTCGTACAGGCCCAACGTCCAACACCTGTGGGCCAGCACGCTATTCGCCGCGAGGGTACGCCCGTCCCACGGGCCCAGCAGGCTCGTGGTGGTGTTCTGCACGTACCAAAGCCACTGAACCGCATGATCCTCAGGGCCGAGACGGATGTCACCGAACAGGATCATCGCCGCTTCGGCGATCTCCACATTCCAGCCGGTCTCCGCCGGATCGAGCGGTTCCAGGAGATCGGCTAGCTCCCACACCTTGTCCATGTCGTAGCAGGCCGGATCCGCACCCTTAGCCGCCTCGATCGCGTCACGAAGGGTCGGCAGCTCGCCGCCGGCCGTCGCGAGCGCACGCTTCTCCACGGCCTCTTCACCATCCAAGACAGCCGGGCTCCGCTCCACCAGCGCTTCCGACCCTGTCATGAGTGGTCGTCTTCCAGCTCGATCGTGACGAGGCCCACCAGGTCGAGCTGGCCCGCACAGACCTTGCGGTGCTCGGTGACCGCGCCCTCTTGGAAGGCGCGGTCACCGAGGAACGGCATCAACTTATCCGCGCTGGGGTGCGCTACCCGGATCTCGGCAAGGAGTTGACGTAGGTCGGCGCGGCGCTGGCATCCGGCGAGGATGTGCGCGTACCCCGTGCTCAGCCGTGAGCCCACTGGCAGATCAGAGGTCAGACGACGTCGCCACTCCTGCCACGCCTGATCGGCGTGCCGGGCTGCCTCGCCGCAGCGCCCGAGCCGATGCAGGCTCGCCGCCAAATCCGCCTGGGCTGCCAAAGCGGCCAACGAATCGTGCTCAAGCGGCCGGACCATCTTTAGGAGTGCCGAACGGGCCGCAATCGCGTGCTGGTAGCGACCCAGGCTATGGGCCACCCGGCCGAACAACCGCGCGGCATCGATACGCCGAACCAACTGGTGGCCGCTCCAACGCTGAGTTGATCGGTAGGCGAAGGCGGCGGCGTCGAACTGCCGCGGACCCGGGTCGAGAATCGCATAGAGCATCACCGCGTCAATGAGCACCGGATCATCCGTGCTGCCTTGGAAGGACATGGGGCAAAGGCGTTGCTCCAACTCCGCCCGCGCGGCTTCGTGTTGGCCGGCGTCGACGAGTCGCTGTGCCTTGAGCACTAACCCGGCTAGGGAGAGGCGGTCGTCGCCATAACAACGGGCTGGAGAAATGTCTCCGGATAACCGGCTACTGTGCGCAGTGGTCCGTAGCCAGGCAGAGAACGCCGCAGGTAGACGCTCATCCGACTCGTGGGCCGGGTCATGGTTTCGTCCGTCGCTCACCGTATCGCCTCTATCCCGTCCGCTTCGGGAGCCAGTCGAAGCTGACGCGCTTCGCACCAGCCAGCTCAGGGCGCGTAGCTCCTGGCCGTCGACGCGGTAGGCGAGCCGCCCGTGCGAAGACAAGGGCCGCCGCTTCATGGGCCGGGCACGGGCCCAGCACTCCGCACTCAACGCACAACCCGTCACCGCTCGAGACCGCGTGTTGGTCCAACATCGCCTGCGCCCGGTCGAGTTGCGGTCCGCCGTGATAGGTCGTCATTCCCACCACCCCTGCCAACAGAAAGAGAGACGGGCACGCCACGCGGTCCGCTCGGGGGACCGTGTAGGACGTCCCGCGTGGCGTGCCCGTCTCGATTCGCCCGCCGCCACGGAGCCTCATGTCACGTCGCGGCGGGGAGGTAACTGCGATTCCCTGCGTAGTAGCGCCTGATCGGGAAGGTCGTCGCTGGTCAGACGCTCTGCCGGGCATCCGCCCCACCTTCCCGAAGCCACTGGCATCTGTCGATTGGTGCCCACCCATTAGACTTTGAGACTGTCTAAAAATCAACCTCTTCAGCTCAGGTTGTATCGATCGGGACTGCGTAAAGTTACGCGCACCAGAAGTGAACTGGCGGTATTGAGCTAGCCCGCTATCGGCGTCAAGCCGCCTGCGCGTATCATTTGAGTGAGACATCACGGCAATTGGAGGCGGCGTGCCTGATCTGGTCGGCCATGATCCCGTGCGGCGCAGCTTCGCGCGGCTGTTCGCGGTTCTACGAACGCGTGCCAAGATCACCCAAGAGCGTGCCGCCAAGGATCTGGAGCTGGGTCGGGCGACGATCCTTCGGATCGAGGCGGCAGAGGACGGGGTGAAGCTCCCTGCTCGACTGGTGCACGCGATGGCCGACCTGTTCGGCGCGGACGATAAGGAGCGTCAGCTTCTTCTTGCTCTCGCGGCGGAGACGCGCAACGGTCGTCAGCAAGCGTGGTGGCAGGGCTATACCAGTTCCGAAGTCCCTGACTGGTTCAGCCTCTATCTGTCGCTGGAGGGTTTCGCCGAGCGCATCCGCGTTCACTTCGGGGATCTGCTACCCGGCCTACTCCAAGTTCGCGAGTACGCCAGCGCCGTTATCAGCGTTCCGTCGGGCTACTGGTCAACCGACGAGGTGGAGCGTCGCGTGGAGTCTCGGCTTCATCGACAGCAACTGCTGGAAGACCCGCCGCCGGCTTTCGAAGCGATCGGCTCAGAAGGAGCGCTTCACCGGATGGTCGGCGGCATCGAGGTCATGAAGCAGCAGTTGGAACGCATCCTGAAGTTAACGGAGCGTGACAACGTGGTCGTGCGAATCATTCCGAGCCGGGCTGGCGTCCATGCCGGTATGGCTGCCTCCGACTTCACGCTTCTCGATTTCCCGGAGACGCCGATCTCTGACGGGATCGCCAACGGCATGGCTGCGAACGGGAACGGGAACGGGTCGGCACTCTTGAATGACTCCGCAGCCGAGCCGCCGCTGGCCTACGTCGAGACTTTCACTGGCGCGATGTATACCCAGACGGCTTCCGACGTGGAAGCCTACAACGCCGTGTGGAAGGACCTTGAGAAGCGAGCGCTCCCGGTCGACGACTCTCGGAAGCTGATTCGGAAGCGCTTGGAGGAGATGATGCGGCTATAGCACATCGCCTGTCAGGCGAGGGAAAATTGGTGGCTGGCGAGGCCAGTCCAGGAGAGGCTATCGATATCGCCGCTCTCGCAAGATTTCCGCTCTGTATTTCCAAACCCGGATATGTAAGGAAGCTGGCAATGGCCAAACTGGTTAGCCCCGGAGAGGTAGTCGGGGCGCAGTGGTTCAAGAGCAGTAGGAGCAACAACGGCACGGGGTGTGTCGAAGTGGCGCTCAACTTGCCTGGTGTATACGTGCGCGACACGAAGGACGGCGGCGATGGGCCGATCCTTCACTACACGGATGAGGAGTGGACCGCCTTCACTGCTGGGGTGCGGGAAGGCGAGTTCGACAAGTGAGCCTGCGCGGCGTCCTCAGCGCCGCAGCAGGCCCATCCTTGATCGCGTAGTCCAAACTACACAAGAGTACCGACCGGTTACTAGTAGTTGCTGTCGGTCGATGGCGGAAAACTTCAGAGGGCTGCCTAGCACGGCTAGGCAGCCCTCTGGCTCTTTCACATGGAGGTGATCCGCTATTTGCTGCTCAGGTTTCCGCGGCAAGCAGGCGTTTGATGATCGAAGTTGGCGGCCCAGAGCTAATCGCGCAAGCCAGAGCTCACCGCGAGGCCGCCGCGCTCCCTGACCTGAGCCTCCGCCATTGACCGTCCCGCGGCCAAACCTCGGAGCCCGTCTCTGCGAGGTGGCGGAAACAAAAATAAGGTCGATATGCGGGTGATGGCGGGTCGAGTTGGAACTCGACCCGCCACTTCATCGGTCACTCGTTGTCGGCGATGGCGTCCTCGGAGTTGGTTGGCCGTCCAAGAACGCGGACGGTCGTGCTCAGCTTGATGGGCAGGCTTTCATCGCCCTTGAGGAACGGTTGGATGTCCACCGGCTTGCGCAGACTCCAGCCGGGACCGTATGCCTGCTGACGTTCATGGCCCGAGACCCAGTAGCGGTGGTCCGGCTTTGCTCGCGTGCGGCCGGTTGCGCTCTTGGCCTCCTTCGTGGTCGATGGGCCGCTGCGTGGTCTGATTCGCACGACGCGGACCTCGGGGACAGGGCGATTGGCGCGCTGGTACGCCTTGGTCGTGCCCTTGGAAAGTTTCGCCGGAACCGCCTCGGCCATCTGTTGGTTGATCAGGAGCCAGGTGGTGATGAGCGGCCCGAGCGGATGGCTGCCGTCGAGAGGCGCTCGGTAAGGAACGTATTCGGCGTGGATGGGGACCAGCCAGCCGATCTCGTGGCGTAGAGCGGGCATCAGATCGTCGTCGAGGGCGCTGCCGATGCTGCGGTAGCCGATGATCTGCCATCCAGCAGAGTGAGGGGTCCAGGAAACGGCTGCGAGATTCCTGGTGCTGCCGACTGGTCCGGGCCAGGCGATCAGACCTGATGACGAGGGCACGAGCTCGTCGTTGACTCTGGCGACGGGCTGATCGCTGCTGAGGGTGTTGACCAGGTCGGTAAATTCCTCGTTGACCCAATACATGGGTGCGATGTCGAGCTGGCTGGCTATGTTCCGGCGCTGGTCGGGATCGTTGAGCGGCGTGGGCAGGTCTGCTGCGCTGCGGAGCAGTCCGGTGAACCGGTCGCGAATCTTCGGCAGCGCCTCAGCGGAGATCCGTGCGGCTGGCCATTGTGTGGTACTGAGCAACGTGCGGCCCTCGCGTCCGAAGACGATGCCGCGGTACAACAGGTCGAGTTGTGAGGTTCCACCCCGGGATCGGACACCAGGGTTTTATGCCGCGAGGGCGATGGGTGGACGGTAACAGACACGGGTCTCGCGCGGGGTGCGCAGGT
>NZ_JBIRWQ010000008.1:219702-321053 GCF_044388125.1 Actinoplanes sp. NPDC020271 | reverse complement strand
ACCTGCGCACCCCGCGCGAGACCCGTGTCTGTTACCGTCCACCCATCGCCCTCGCGGCATAAAACCCTGGTGTCCGATCCCGGGGTGGAACCTCAGTGAGCCTCTTCGTTGCCCACTGCTACCCCCGGAAGCACAAGCCGTTTCCAAGATCGACAATTCCCATCGAGTCCGCCGACCCGGCTTCACCTGCCGTCCCGACCGAAACCCCCCACTGCCCGTCACGCTCCGCGAGAGCCAACCCCCACGACGCCTTAACCGCGCGGGCCATTCCACGTTTGACAGCGTCATCCCCGGCGTTCCACATCTCGGCCACCGTCTGCCCCGTGGGCGCGTAGTCGTAACGGTCGGCAACGATCACGAATCCCTCGATACGCGCCTTGATCCTTTTGCGCTCCGCCACCAACCTGTCCAGCTCGTCATCGTCTTCAGTAGCGGAAAGCCGAGCCTGTATCTTACGAAGCCCCGCCTGCAACTCGTCCAGCTCATGCGCGTTTCCCGCCACCCGCTGAAACGCGAGAATGTCAGTCGTGTCGTTGGCGAAGATGCCCGAAACGACGTCCACGATCGGTTGAGCGTCGATGCCCTTGAACGCGCCGCAAGCCACGCGCCGCTTGCCCTGGCCACCACAACGAAGCTTGGGCGTGCGCGGCTTCGGCACCCGAGGCTTACCCGTGCGCGCATCCTTCGCTGGCGTCATGCCGGCATTGAGGAAGATCTTCCCTGCGCATCCAGGGCAATCGAGGATGCCGGAGATCCAGTTAGCTGGCGACGCGACGGGCCGACCGCCCTTGTTCGTGCGGCTCTCGGTCAGGTTCGCGTCCAACACCTTGTTCGCGCGCCACCACAGCGCGGACTCGACAACCGCCTCAACCTGGTGCGCCCACGTCTCGGTCTGACCCTCATGCGTGTAAGAGCACTCGATCACTCCCGTGTGGTTGGGCGCGAACCGGATGAGGTTCTTGATTGAGTTCGGGTAAAGGTCGTACGCGCGCCCGACCGCGGCAAGTGACTCGTTGCTGGCGACACGCTTGTAGATGTCCACCACGGCCCCAGGGTTCTCGCACCACGCCTGCTTGGCATACCGAACACCCTTCGTCGCCCAGAACGCGGGCAGCGGCCCATGATGCGCCTTGTTGTCGCGGATCATCATGATGCCGCGATACGTATTACTCTTAACCTCCTTGGATTTCGCAGCGTTCATGTACTGCGCCGCGAGCGTCACGATTCGACCCGCGAAGTCCGTCTGTCCGAACTGCGGCTCACTGATCGAAATGATGTCGCCTCCAGCGGCCCGGATGGCCAGCAGGATCTCAGCCTGAGCGTCCAGGTCCTCCCGTCGGTCAAGCCGGGACGACTCGGTAACCATCAACGTCGAGTAGTCGCCACGTTCAATCTCCGCAATCGCCTCGCGCAACGCTGGCTCCTGCGTCCCATGGCTCGCCGAGTAGCCATGCAGCCGAAACCAGCGGACGATCGTGATACCACGCCGTGCGGCATCAGCCGTGATCACCTTGATCTGAGACGCCTCATCCTGACTACCGGTGCTGACTCGTACGAATCCTGCTCCAAGTGCCACGCGTCGATCCCTTCAGGAAACCAATCACGTGTGCATACTACCCAATATTGATTGACCATTTCCGCAGTACGTCGTTGAGCGCCGACCTGGCGATCGTCTCGCCTTACCTGCGCACGCGCCAGACGGCCGAACTGGCCCTGGACGGTCTCGGCGACCCGCTGGTCGTCGACGAGCGGCTGCGCGACCGTGAACTGGGCATCCTCGACCTGCTGACCAACGCCGGCGTGCACGCCCGCCACCCGGAGGAGGCGCTGCGCCGCTCCCACCAGGGCAAGTACTACTACCGTCCGCCGGGCGGCGAGAGCTGGGCCGACGTGCTGCTGCGCCTGCGCGCGCTGCTGCGGGAGGTGCGCGAGGACCACCCGGGCGGCCGCGTGCTGCTCTTCGCCCACGAGGCCACGGTCTGGCTGGTCCGTTCGCTGGCCGAGAGCGTGCCGGAGCCGGAGCTGATGACGCTCGCGCGCGCCGAGGCGATCACGAACTGCTCGATCAGTTCGTGGTCCGGCGACGGCGGACGCCTGGTTCCGGAGCGTTTCAATGACGCCGGGCACCTCGAGGACCACGGTGCTCCCGCGACCGAACAGGAGGAAGTCCGTGCCGAACCGGCCTGACGAACGTGTCATCACCCCGCAGGTGCTGCGCGACTGGCCGCTGCCCGACCCGGGTGACAGCAAGCTGTCCCGCGGCACGGTCCTGGTGATCGGCGGTTCCCGCTTCAACCCGGGCGCCGTGCTGCTGGCCGGGGAGGCGGCACTGCGCGCGGGTGCCGGGCGGCTGCAACTGGCGGTCACCGACGAGACCGCGATCCCGCTGAGCATCGCCGTGCCCGAGGCGAAGGTGGTCGGCTTCCCGTCCGGCGGATCGCTGCCCGGCCAGGTGACCGAGCTCGCGGCGGACGCCGACGTGATCCTGATCGGTCCGGGGCTGGACGACATCGGGGAGACCACCGAGCTGATGCGTCAGGTGCTCGGCGTGGCGGACGCGGACACGGGGGTGGTGCTCGACGCGTACGCGCTGGGGGCTCTGAGCAAGGACCCGGGGCTGCTGCCGCGCACGCGCGCCGTCCTCACCCCGAACATCACCGAGGCCGGCCACCTGCTGGGGCGCGAGCCGGGCGACGACCTGGCCGGGGCCAGCCGCGCGCTGGCTGATCGTTATCGGGCGGTCGTCTCGCTCTACGGCCGGATCGCCGACCCGGACGGCCGGGTGTGGCGGGAGGAGAGCGGCGACGCCGGGCTCGGCACCTCGGGCAGCGGCGACGTGCGCGCCGGAATCGTCGCCGGCCTGCTCGGACGCGGTGCCGAGCCGGCCCAGGCGGCGTGCTGGGCGGCCTACGCGCACGCGGTCAGCGGTCAGCGCCTGATCCCGCGCCGGGGACGCACCGGCTTCCTCGCGCGCGAGCTGGTCGACCAGGTCGCGGACACCCTGGCGACGGTGTGAGGGAAACGGATTACCCGCATCCCACGAACATATTCCGGCCACTCGAATACATCGGCAAAAAAGCTCCGAACTCATTTTCTCCGACCATTCGAATGCTCTACTGAATGGGTCCGAACCCGAATACGGAAGAAGTGGGAAAATGAGTAGGTCGAAAGTATTGGCGCTGGTAGTCGGTCTGTGCACGCTGGCCGGACCGACCCCGGCGGCCAATGCCGCACCCCAGCCGCCGCGCGATTTCGACACGATCGGGTACTTCCCCGCGCCGCGCGACTGCCAGTGGGTCGGCGAAACCGGGCGCCAGCAGCGCCAATGGGCACGATTCGACTGTGACCGGGCCGGCGGCGCGTATCGCGGGCTGTGGCAGCTCACCGTCCAGCGCTACGGCGCGACCCGGTGGCCGGGCGGCCCCGGACGCCCCGACTGGCCGCACGGCCCCGGCCCGCGTCCGCGCTGACCAGAAACAGTCGAAGACGTGGACGAGTAGCGCGAGGGGGATATCGGCACGCACCGGGCTTCCACTCCGCCCGGCCGCGGCCCGATCCGCCATCGACGCCGTCGCGGCCTGAACACCCCGCCGGTCCTCGGCCGGCTGCCACAGGCGCCGCACCGCCCTCGATGCACCTCTGACGCCCGGCCGGCCGCTCCCGCTGGGCGTCAGGGGTGCCCAACCTGCAGGCACACCTGGGAACCAACCGACCGCTCGTCGCCGGCACTCGCGATCAGTCGATCAGAGGGCGATCAGGCCGGCCGGGGTGGTCCGGAAACCACACTGGTCCAGGTAGAAGTGCTCCAGGTGCGGCTCGAAGTCGACGTGCAGCCACTCGCAGCCGGCGTCACGGGCCGCGGCGGCGGCAGCTCGCACCAGAGCGGTGCCGATCCCCCGGCCCTGCAGGTCCGGGTCGACGGCGGTGTCGAGGATGAACGCGTGCGCCCCGCCGTCCCAGCACACCTGGACGAAACCGGTCAGCCGCGAGCCGTCGAACGCGCCGATCCAGGTGAGCGCGTGCCGTTCCAGGCGCTGCGCCCATGGCCGGACGGCCGCGGGGTCCCCGCCGAACGCGCGGGCGTGCAGCGCGCTCAGCTCACGGTCGTCGACCGGGAAACGCGGAACGAGTTCCATCAGGCGGCGCCCCGGGGGGCGTACATGATGATGGCGACCCCGGCCAGGCAGATGCCGGCGCCGATGAGATCCCACCGATCCGGGCGGAACTTGTCCACGATCACGCCCCAGGCGAGCGAGCCGGCGACGAAGATCCCGCCGTACGCGGCGAGGATGCGCCCGAAGTTCGCATCCGGTTGCAGGGTGGCGACGAACCCGTAGGCGCCGAGCGCGATCACGCCGGCGGCGACCCACCACAGCCCGCGGTTCTCCCGCCAGCCCTGCCAGATGAGCCACGCCCCGCCGATCTCGGCGAGCGCCGCGAGGGCGAAGAGCAGCAACGAGCGTACGACGATCACGCGCCGAACCTACCGTCCGGCCGGTGTCCGCCGGTCAACTGACCACCGTCGCACCGATCGGGCCGGGGCGTCGAGCCGTCGCAATTCATCACAGGCGGGGATTCCTCACCGATCGGCAACAGTGACGGCGACCGATGCCCTCGCGGCCCGTCGGCGGCGAGACTGGGCGGCCCCGTACTCCTGGAGGTCCGGATGTCCCGACCCTTCGCCGCCTCGATCCTCAGCTCGATCATGATTCTCGGCCTGGCCGCCCCCGCCCGCGCCGCCACCGCGCCGGACCGGGCCACCGTGCTGGCGTCGTTCACCCAGCCCACCGTGACCAGCTACAACGCCTGGAACGCGGCTCGCCGGGACCGCGCGAAGTGGGCGTCGTACCACTTCGACTGGGGCACCGACTACTGCTCGGTCAGCCCGGACCGGCCCTTCGGGTTCGACTTCCGGCTCGCCTGCCGGCGGCACGATTTCGGGTACGGCAACTACAAGCTCGCCGGCACGTTCAGCGCGAACAAGAAGCGACTCGACGTCGCCCTCTACGAGGACCTCAAGCGCAAGTGCACCACGTATCCGGCCGCGTCCCGGCCGGTCTGCTACTCCCTGGCCTGGACCTACTATCAGGCGGTGTCGTTTTTCGGCAGTCTCTACGGCATTGATCCGGAGGCCGCCGTGGCCGCCGCCGGGACCGTATCCTGAGGCGGCCCCGACGAGACGGAGAGCCATGGCAGACGACACCGGTGCGCTGCTGGGAGCGGTCGCCACCGGCGACGAGAAAGCCTTCACCCGGCTCTACGACCTCGTCGCACCCCGCGTGTTCGGCCTGGTCAGGCGCGTCCTGCGGGATCCCGCGCAGGCCGAGGAGGTCGCCCAGGAGGTGCTGGTGGAGATCTGGCGCACCGCGGCCCGTTTCGACCCGGCGCGCGGCACGCCCACCGGCTGGATCCTCACGATCGCGCACCGCCGGGCCGTCGACCGGGCCCGCGCCGAGCAGGCCGCGACCGACCGCATCCGATCAGTCGGCGCCGCGTCGCTGGACACGCCTTACGACGCGGTCGCCGACGAGGTCACGGGACGTCTCGAGCGTGAACAGGTCCGCGACTGCCTCGACGGGCTCACCGATCTGCAGCGGCAGGCGGTGACGCTCGCGTACTACCGGGGGCATTCGTACCCGCGGGTGTCACAGCTGCTCGGCGTACCGTTGTCGACGGTCAAGACCCGGATGCGCGACGGTCTGATCCGCCTACGCGACTGCCTGGACGTGGAGGTCGCGGCGTGAACCCGGACATCCACTCGCTCGTCGGGGCGTACGCGCTGGACGCCCTCGACGACCTCGAACGCGCCGCCTTCGACCGCCACCTGCGCGACTGCGAACCCTGCCGGATCGAAGCCGACGAGCTGCGCGAAACGGCAACCCGGCTCGCCGCCGACGCCTGGTCGGTGCCGCCGCCGTCCCTGCGCGACGCCGTCCTGGCCACCGTCGCGGAAACCCGTCAACTCGGTCCGGCCGCCGCGCGGCCCGCCCGCCGCACGCCCCGCCGCCTCTGGTGGGTCGCCGCGGCCGCCGCTGTGCTCGCGGCGGTCGGCGCGGGCACGGTCGTCTGGGCCATTCAAGATCAGCGCGTACGTCGTGAACAGACGCTCGCCGCGATCCTCACCGCCCCGGACGTCACCTGGCACGAACAGTCCCTGCTGAGCGGAGGCCGGGTCCGGGTGGCCACGTCCACCAGCCGCGACGCCGGCGTGATCATGCTGGACGCCGAGCGGGCGCCCGCCGCGGGCAAGGTCTACCAGCTGTGGACGATCCGGTCGGGGGTGCCGGTGTCGGCGGGAGCCCTGGGTGCGGGCCAGTCCGTGTCGACCCAGGTGGTGAACGATCTGCCGACCGCGAACGCGGTGGGGGTGACCGTCGAGCAGGCGCCGGCCGCCGAGACTCCGTCGACGCCGCTGGAAGCCCAGGTCGACCTCACCTGACCCGGCGCTGTTGCCGGCCGGCTCTCCCCGTTGTCGTCCGGCCTGGATGACAACGGTGGGAACCAGCCGGGGCGCGCGCCGGAACGCCTGGGGGCCGGGGATGCGGGGGTCGCGTCGGACCTGTGGTCGTTCGGGGCGATGCTGTACGCCGCGGCGGAGGGCCGCCCACCGTTCGCCCGCGGTGACGCGGCCGCGTCACCGCGGGCGCTGCTGTCCGACCCGCCGGCTCCGCCCCGGCTGGCCGGGCCGTTGACGCCGCTGATCCTGACGTTGCTCGACAAGGATCCGGCCCGCCGACCGTCCGCCGCGGACGTGGAGTCCCGCCTGCGGGCGCTCCTCCGGCCTCGCCGCACCCGGCTGGTCCTGGCCTCGCTCGCCGCCGCAGCCCTCGCCACCACGGTGACCGTTGTCGTTCAGCACGACGACCGACGCCTCCGGTCCACGATGCCGGCCGCCATGCCTCCCGCCTCCGTCCCGGCGTCACCCACGCCGGCCACGATCCGTCACGAACGCCGAGCTCTGATCCCCGCCGCCGACCAGCACTCCTATCTGCTCCGCTGGCGCGTCGCCGGCCCGGACTGGTTCTCGACGGTCGCCGTCCAGCGCGGCCTCGTCGACCGTTTTCGTTCAGTAGCCTGACGCCGGGATCGCAACGTCGACGGCGAGGATCCGGCCGGTTCGCCGGGCGGCGTTGGCGTCGATGTTCTCGAAGCCCTGCCACTCCGTCGCCAGCGCGAACAGCGTGTGGCCGTCAGGGCCGCCGAGCGCGCACGAGAAGATCGGCCGGTCGAACTCGACACGATCCAGAATCACCCCGTTTTCCCGTACGCGGATGAGCGCCCCCGCCGCGGCATCCGGCCCGCCGCCCATCATCTGGATGTCGGGTGACCCGCACCAGACCGCGCCCTCGGCGTCGATGCAGATGCCGTCCGGTCCGACGCCGGACGCCCAGACCCGGCGGTTGACGAGCGAGCCGTCGGGGGCGATGTCGAACGCGGTGATCCGGTGCGCGAACGATTCGCCGACCAGCAGTGTCCCACCGTCCGGGGTGATCACCATGCCGTTGGCGAACTGGAGATCGGTGGCGACGATGCGGGTGGTCTCGTCGGGCGCGATGTGCGCGATCACGCCCGGCCTGGGGGCGGGGGCACCGCCGGTGAGGTCGAACTCGAAGCCGTTCACGTAGACGTCGCCGACGGCGGTGACCACGATCTCGCTCCAGCCGTGGGATGCGACCTCGGCCAGGCGGCCGTACGACGTACCGCCGGGAAGGGTCAGGTCGTCGCCGGTGATGATCAGGCGGCCGTCGGGCAGCCAGTCGAACGACCAGCCGTAGCCGGGCGGCGCGTCGGACACCTTCTCGGTCCGGCCGTCCATGCCGACCGCCACTATTTCGGCCGACGCCCAGTGGGCGACCCAGAGCCGTCCGTCGTGCCAGCGGCCGGATTCGAGCATCGTGAAGCCATCGGCGAGCAGGCGCGGTTCGGCTGTCATACCCCGGATCGTGCCGACTGCGACGGGCTCACGCCACCCCGGTCACAGCTCGTCACGCGGGACGGACATCGGATGGCGCTGGTCGTCGCGGGCGGCGAGGCCTTCGACGGCCCGCCGGTACTGCTGCGGGGTGATCTCCGCGCGGATCAACTGGCTGACCAGAACCCCTTCCAGACTGTCGGGCCGGGTCTGCCCGGCGACGGCCGGATCACCGGCGGGTTCCGGGGTCGCAGTTCTCGTGGAGGGCCAGACCGCCCACACCCCGACGGCGAGCGCGGCCACCCACAGCAGGATCACGATGGCCATCATCGCCGCCTCCCTCACACCGTCGACGTCATTCTCGTCGCCGTGGGACCGCACCCGGCAGGGCCTTTGGTCCCACGCCCGCGGGTGTACCCCCTGCCCGACCATTCTCACGCCGCCGCGGCGCGAGCGACAGGTCCGAAGTGATCGATCACGGAACAAAATCGGTGTATGCATGTACGGGTGACGATCCGGGTGGCGATGTGGTCGGGGCCGCGGAACATCTCGACGGCGATGATGCGTAGTTTCGGCGCGCGGGCGGACACCGTGGTGGTCGACGAGCCGCTCTATGCGTACTACCTCGACGTGACCGGGATCGATCACCCGGGGCGGGAGGCGGTGCTGGCGAGTCAGCCGCGCCGGTGGCAGGACGTGGCGGCGCAGTTGACCGGCCCGCTGCCCGGTGACCCGGCCGTGCAGTACCAGAAGCACATGACGCACCATCTGCTGCCGGGCATCGGCCGGGAGTGGCTGGGCGCCCTCACGCACGCGTTCCTGATCCGGGATCCGGCGCACGTGGTCGCCTCCTACGCGCGGGTCCGGGGTGAGCCGACCCTGGAGGATCTGGGGTTCCCGCAGCAGGCGGAGATCTTCGCGACGTTCGGCGGGCCGGTCGTCGACTCCGCGGACGTGCTGCGTGACCCGGCCGGGACGCTCGGCCGGCTCTGCGCGGAACTGGGTTTCGCCTTCGATCCGGCGATGCTCGCCTGGGCGCCGGGTCCACGCGCGACCGACGGGGTCTGGGCGCCTTTCTGGTACGACGCGGTCAACGCGTCCAGCGGTTTCGCCGCCTATGATCCACGGCCGGCCGTCGTCCCGGACCGCCTCGTGCACCTGGTCGAGGCGGCCCGGCCGTACTACGCCGAACTAGCCCGGCACCGCCTCCGGTAGCACGCGGACCCCGTTGGCCGCCGCGTGCTCCTGGTAACGGCGGGCGATCCGTTGCGTCAACTCCCCCACTTGACCGTTTCCGATCGTCCGCCCGTCGATCGTGGTGACGGCGGCGATCTCGCCCATCGTGCCGGTGCAGAACACCTCGCCGGCGGTGTACGTCTCGGTCAGCGACACGTCCCGCACGACCGCCGGGATGCCGTCGGCCGCGGCCAGTTCCAGAACTGTCTGCCGGGTGATCCCTTCCGGGCACGCGCCCGTCGTCGGTGTCACCAGCCCACCGTCCACCACCGCGAACAGGTGGGTCGCGTTGGTCTCCGCGACGAAGCCGCGCCGGTCGAGCATCAGGGCGTCGTCGGCGCCGGCCACGTTCGCCTCGATCTTGGCGAGGATCGAGTTGAGCAGGTTGTTGTGGTGGATCTTGGGGTCGAGCACGTCCGGGCCGGGGCGGCGCACGCTGGACGTGACCAGGGTCAGCCCGCCGGTGTCGTAGACCGGTGGCTTGTGCTCCGCCAGCACGATCAAAGTCGGACCGTCGACGTTCAGTCGCGGGTCCATGCCGCTGGTCACCTTGCGGCCACGGGTCAGGGTCAGTCGGATGTGCACCCCGTCGTACATCAGATTGGCCTTCAAGGTGTTCTGGATGGCCTCGATGATCTCCTCGTCGGAGGGGATCACGCCGAAGCCGAGGGCGGTCGCCGAGCGGCGCAGGCGGGCCAGGTGCGCGCCGAGCCCGAAGATCGCGCCGCGGTAGAGCCGCAGGCCTTCCCAGACCGCGTCGCCACCCTGGACCACCGAGTCGAAGGGCGAGATGCCCGGCTCGTCCCGGTGCAGGAGCTTGCCGTTCACCCAGTAGCGCAGATCGGCGTTGCGCTCGTCGTATCGCTGGAGCATGTCTAAGTTCTATCCGGTGATCGACACTCATGGCACGCCCTCGCAGGGGTTCCCGCACACCGTCACGTCACTCTCCGCTGATCTGCGCACGCTCGGGCTCGCCGCCGGCCACACCGTTCTGGTGCACTCGTCGGTCCGCTCGGTCGGTTTCGTCGCCGGTCAGGTCCAGGCCATCGTGCAGGCACTGCTGAACGTTCTCGGCCAGGAGGGCACCCTGGTCGTGCCGACGCACACCTCGTTCAACTCGGACCCGGAGCACTGGCGCAACCCACCGGTCCCCGCGTCCTGGTGGCCGACGATCAAGAGCCGGTTTCCCGGGTACGACGTGAGCCGCACGCCCAGCCGGCACATGGGCATCCTCCCGGAGGTGGTCCGCACCTGGCCAGGCGCACGACGCAGTGATCATCCGCAGGTGTCGTTCGCCGCGCTCGGCACCCACGCGGAGACGGTCACCGCGAATCACTCTCTCGAGGACGGGCTCGGCGACGGGTCACCGCTCGGCGCGATCTACCGCCTGAACGGCAAGGTGCTCCTGATCGGCTGCGGACACGAACGCAACACGTCTATGCACCTCGCCGAATGCCGCCAGCCGCACCCGCCGCGGTCGGAGAACGGCGCCGCCATCCGCGACGGCGACGCGGGGTCACGCTGGGTGACCTGGATCGACGCGATCGCCGACGCCTCCGACTTCGGTCTGATCGGCGCCGAGTACGAGACGACCGGAGCCGTCACGATCGGCACCGTCGGCAATGCCACCGCCCGCCTGATGTCCCAACCGGCGGTCGTCGACTTCGCCACCGCATGGATCGCCACCCATCGAGCGGGGTAGGTCAACCGGCCCGACGCGTCCTCCGATCCGCACCGGACCGTCAGGCGGGAACACGAAGCCGCCGCCCGAGATCTCGAGCGGCGGCTTCGTCGTGTCTCAATTGTCCGATGGGCAGTGCTCGTCGCAGTCGCCGAGCGGAATCAGCAGGTCCGCGCTGTCCCGTTCCGGCGGCCAGAACGCGTCGAAGCTCACCGCGATCCAGTCATCGGTCGGAACGCGATCGAAGTCCAGGCGGTACGTCGCGTAATACTGCAACTCCTTGGTGACGCTCCGCTCCCCCGCCGGAACCGGATTCCAGTACTGCACGGCAAGGACGTAACGATCATCACCCGTGCCGGAGAACTCCATCTCGGCCGGTTGCCGTGGGATGCTGATCCATCGGTCGAGTACGATCCCCTCCGGATCAGGCTGATCGAGCGAAGGCGTACCCTCGGTGATCTGCACTTCCGCGAGGCGGTGAGGAAGCTCGCTCGGCTCGAACGGCTTGTCCTCCAGGGTCAGGCCGGTCTGCCACGGCTCGCCCTCGCGGGTCGGCGGCGGAGAGACGACCTGCAGCCGGCGATAGAGGGCCGGGGCCGGGTTGGTCGTCGACAGTTCGACCTTGGCATACGGACGGTCGAGAGGAGCCCCAACCGCGAACCGGAGACCGTGAACACACGCACCGGCCAGCTCAAAGGCCGCCTCACTGACTCCAATACCCGACATGACTGAGTCATCTCCCTGACCGACTATCAACTGCCGACGACAACGGTTGACCGAACGTCGAGAATCGAAGGGTGGCCATACCAGGCATGGCCGACCATCCTCCTCGTCCCGCACCGAGGATCGCGGACGACTTGGCCGCGACCTGGCGGTCGTATCTGCCAGAGCATGCCATCGATCTTCTTCGGACCGTTGAAACTGTCGGCAATCCGCCGATGATCCAACGGGCGGACGCGGTGGTTCTCTTCGCCGATGTCGCCGGTTTCACCACGATGGCGGAGAGCCTGGCGGGGTCAGGAAGCTACGGCACCGAACGCCTCACCTCGGTGATCAACCGCTGGTTCGCAGTCACGGCGGAAGCCATCACCAACGCCGGGGGTAGCGTGGCCGACTTTGCCGGCGACGCGCTGGTCGGCATCTTCCGGCACACTTCGGAGAATGCCCCGGCCGTCGCTCGCCGGGCGATCCACTGCGCTGAACTGATCCGGGAGGCCACTTCGTCGGTGATCCCGGTTCCGACGCCGAACGGCCGGCGAACTCTCGCCATCCGGGTTGGGCTGGCGACGGGGCCGCTGCGCCTGATGGTCCTGGGCAACCCTGCGATCCGGCTCCAACATCTGGTCGCAGGTCCCGCCCTGGACAGCGCGGTCGCTGCCCTTCACCGCGCCGACCGGGGTGAGATCGTCGTCGACCAGGGACTTCTGGACATCGCTGCGCACAGCGCGCCACCTCTGTCCGTACCGCCGGAGGAGTCGATCGCGGACATCGAGAAGCTCCTTACTCCCTTTCTTCATCCGGCGATCCGGGCACGCCTGAGATCAGGGCGGGCCGAACTGGTCAATGAGCTCCGCAAGGTGACTACGGCGTTCGTCCGTCTGCCGGACCTCGCCGTGGACGATCCGACGACGATCGAGGCTCTGCAGCAGTACCTTCATGCAGGCGTGGCGATCATAGATCGATACGGCGGGCATCTTCGTCATCTGATGGCGGACGACAAGGGAACCGTCCTGGTGGCCGTATTCGGAACCCCCGTAAGTCACGAGGACGACGAGGAACGCGCGCTGCGGTGTTGCCTGGAGCTTCTGGCTCTGCCCGGCGGACCGTATCGCGGTGGCGTGTCCACCGGTCAGGTGTACTGCGGCGAAGTGGGATCAGACATCCGTCGCGAGTACGCCGTCGTCGGGGACACGGTCAACCTGGCCGCCCGCTTGATGCAGGCCGCTCCGCCCGGGCATCTCATCATCGATCAGGCCACCAACGATCGGGTCCGTGACATCGTCCTTGACGGACGTCCCGCCGCAGTCAGCGCGAAGGGTAAAGCGCGGCCGGTACCAGTCTGGATTGTCCGCGAGGTGCGAGAGGTCGGACCTCCGGCGACCCGGGCCGCGTCGCTCCCGGGACCGCTGGTCGGCCGGGATCCGGAGCTGGGTCTCTTGGAAGCCTTCGCGCAGCACGTACGGACGGGAAGAGGACAATTCATCTGGTTGCACGGAGAGGCCGGCATCGGCAAGACACGACTCGCCGACGAAGTCTGCCGAGTGACTCGAGAACTGGGCTTCGTTGAGCACACTGGCGGTTGCCGATCACAGGGTCGGAGCACCAGCTACCTGGTCTGGCGTTCCATCTGGCGAGAATTGCTGAGAATCGACCGGGACCTGCCGATCCTCGCTCAGCGAACGGAGCTCACCGAGCGCGCGGCACGCTACGGGGGTTCCGGCCAGCGAGCACCTCTGCTCGCCGCCGTGATCAACCTGCCCATGCCCGACAGCGATCTCACGGCTCAGCTGGAACCCGCCGGGCGGGAAGAACTACTGCGCTCCACATTGCTTGCCTGTTTGCGCGACCACACTGCCGGCAACCCGTTGATCTTGAGGCTGGAGGACTGCCACTGGATCGATCCTGCATCGCTGGCACTGCTCGAATACCTGATCCACCACATCGAGGACCTGCCGGTGCTGGTGGTGGCAACCTCGCGAGAGCCCATGCCGCAGAGGCTGCACGGCCCGGACCATGTTGCTGATCTACGTCTGGATCAGATGTCCAGAAATGATGCCGAGCAACTCGCCGCACTGCGCTTACGCGAGCGATACGGCAAGGACGTCGGGATCTCGTCCGAGGTACTCCAGCAGATCTCGGATCAGGCCGGCGGTAACGCGTTCTACATCGAGGAGTTGGTCAGCTACCTGCACGGTCGCGCCATCGACCCGAGCGACCCTCGGGAGCTGGCTGCCGTGCGAGTGCCAGACAGCCTGCAGCGACTGGTCATGGCCCGAATCGACCAGCTGAGCGACGACGAGAAGGCGACCATCAAGGTGGCAAGCGTGATCGGCCGGCGGTTCCAGCCGTCGTGGATCACGACGGTGTACCCGGCAGCCGGAACGAGCGCTCAAGTGGCCGATCATCTCGACCGGCTCCAGGCTCTGGATCTGACGCCTCGCGTGCTCACCGAGGCTGAGCCCGAATACGAGTTCAAGCATCCGGTTACTCAGGAAGCCGCCTATCAGAGCATCACCTACGACACCCGGTCCGCGCTGCACGAACGCATCGGCCGGTTCATCGAGGAGGTCTTCGCCGACCGCCTCTCCCAGTACGTCGATGTGCTCGCTCACCACTACGCGAGGACGGAGCAGGCGGACAAGCAACGCACCTGGTTCCGTGCCGCCGGCGATCGCGCCAAGGAGATCTTCGCCAACGAGACGGCGACCTTCTACTACGGCTTGTTGCTCCCGCTGCTGACACAAGCAGAGAGTGCGGAGCTGCATGTCGAGATCGGCACCGTGAACCAGCACACCGGGCAGTGGGCCGAGGCCGAGGATCACTACCTCCAGGCGATGCGGCTCGCGCGGGTCACCGGACGGCGGGACGTCCTGGCCAGTGCGCAGCGCCAACTCGGAGACCTGCTGTTGTACACGCGCTCCGACGAGGAACCGGTCGCCTGGTTGCAGCGTGCCCTCGCCGAGTTCGAACGGCTTGGTGACTTACCGGGGCAGGCTCGGACGATGGATCGGATCACCTTCGCGTTGTATCGCCAAGGCTCCTACGCCGAGGCTCTCACCATGGCCGAGCAGCATCTCACCATGGCCCAGGACCGCAGCGATCTCGCGGCCATGAGCGTCGCTCTCGGTCACATCGGCCTGGTGTACATCAATCTGGGTCGGCTTGACGAGGCGCGGGACATCTTGCGACGAGCGCTGACGACTGCCGAGGAGGCAGGTGACCGGCAGAGCATGCTTCTGAGCTCCGCGAACCTCGGACTTGCGTTGATGAGAGGGTCCGATCACGCACAGTCCGTGGCGTCCTACCGATACGCGCTCGAGGTCGCACGCGATATCGGCGCGGGGCACACGGGCACCATCATCGTGGGCAACATGGGTGAGGTCTACCGATTCCAAGGCGATTTCCAGCGTGCCAGGATCTGCGCTGTTCACGCGCTTCGCGTCGGGGCCGAACTCGGCGATTATCTGATCGTCGCCGACCAGCTCTCCAACCTGGGCGCGATCGCCGACGCACAAGGGGACGCCGAGGAGGCGAAACATCTGCTGGAACGCGCTGTCGCACTGGCCCGCCGGCTCAGCGCTCCTTACTACCTGTGCAACTGGCTGCACCGAATGGCGAAGCTTCGCCTGTCCGCGGGGTGGGCCGATGAGGCCGAGAGGCTCAACGCGGAGGCGTTGCGGATCGCTGAGGAGCACGACGAGCAGGATGCCCGGGTGAGCGCCTACATCCTCTCCGTCCGCCTTCAGGCACGGGCCGGGCGGCTCGATCCGCGCGAGGCCACTGACCTGCTACGGAAGGCCTCGGAGGACTGGAATGAGCCGCACGAGGTCGCCTCTCTGCTGGACGCCGTCCATCAGCTCGACCCACGGGACGAGGATGCCCGGACGACCGCGGCCGGAATCTACCGGAAGCTGTACGAACGGGCACCGAGCGTCGAGTACCGTCGCGCCTATCAGCGACTGACCGGCGAGCTGTTGCCACCGGGACCGCCGCTGCCGGAGCTGCCGGACTGGATCGCTGCTGAAAGTGGTGGTGACCTCGACGAGCTGTTGCGGCGGATTGACCGCTCGGAGCCGGAGCCCCGAGCGGCCTGACGGTGTCAGCCGCCGACGATGGTGTCGCCGGCCAGGAGGTGGAGGGTTCGCCGGGACGGGGCGAACGCGTACACCGCGCCGGTCGTCGTGACGAAGCCGCCGAAGGCTGCGGCGGGGATGCCGCGGACCACGTCGGGGGCCAGGGTTTCCGACGCGACCTGCGAGTTGGCGCCGAGGATCGGGTCGAGGCCGTCGACTCCGGGCGTGGACCGGCCGTACGCGGAAAGGGTTGTGGCCGGGAAACCCGGGTTGGTGGCCCACCGGCGCTGCACGTATTCGAACTGGTCCTCGATGCTGGCCATGTACGCGTTGAACAGCATGCCGCGTTCCTGACCGTCGTCGGACGCATCGCGCTGCAGGCGGCAGCCGAACGGGATGCCGCGGCGCAGCATCTTGTGGCCGCGGTCGCGGAAGACGCCGTCCTCGCGCGGGTTGACCTTGCGGATGTGGGCGTAGCGCGGGGTGCGGGTGCCGTCGTCGTCGCCGTGGTAGGTGAACTCGTTGAGTTCGCCGTCGTGGACGGGCGCGGCGAGCGGGCGGCCGTCGAGGTGCCGGCCGAGGGCGCGGGCGGCGGCGTCCTCCCGGTTGTCGTCGAGCGTCGCCATGTGCTCCCACCAGCCGGCGACGTCCTGCCGCAGGCGCCGGAAGACCTGGAACGACCCGTCCCGCATCCACGGCGCGGGGGTGGGCCGCGGCGTCCAGGACGGCGGCCGCCGCTCCCCCGGGTAGCCGAGGACGAACTCGCCGGGGGCGATGACCGCGGCGCCGGGCCGGACGGTTTCCGGGAAGCCGCGCACACCGGGCTGGGAGATGCCGTCGGCGAACCCGAAGTGCTCGATGCGCTTGCCCTCGTCGTTGCGCAGCACGTCGCCCCACTGGACGAGCAGGACTTCGAGGCCGTGCCGGGCGGCTTCACGGACCTCGCCCGCGACCGCGTCCTGCAGCGTACCCGCGTCGTGCGCGGCGACGGTGAGCAGCGCGTCGACCGGGCGCCCGGGGCCGCCGACCACCCACTGCGACGGGTCGCCGGGGCCGAGGTCGCCGAGCAGTGCCGGGGCGGTGGTGACCGCGCCGGCGTCGTCGAGGCGGGTGCCGAGCGGCCCCTGCCAGAACGCGGTGTGCCCGACCAGGTCGCCGGAGACCTCCGGGTGCAGCAGGACCAGGCCGGACGCGGTGAATCCCACGTTCAGCAGCGTGCCCGGGGTCGCGCCGTCCACCGCGGGGCGGCCCTGTGGCACGTCGTCGTGGCCGGTGGCGCGGGTGGCCGCCGCGGCCAGCCAGGCCCGCGCGCCGCCCCGGTCGCTGCGGAAGGACAGGAAGAGAAAGGCCTGGTGGTCGCCACGGAACGGCCGCAGGACGTTGCCCTGGATCTGCGAGGTGTCGGACAGCGGGGATGCCATCGTCGGAACGTCTCCTGCTTCGGTTCGAGGGGTCGCGCAGTAATTGCCTTCGGACGATCCACCGTGGCGGCTGATCCGGCACCCCTCCTGTCAAGAATCCGATCAAGAACACCAATCAAGATCAAATTCTTGCTTGGGTACGGGCACAGCGGCGCCTACGGGCCCGCACGGTTCCCGCGGATCCGGCCGCATTCCGGGTCCCTGCGACGACGGCACGGTTCAGTTCATCGGCATCACGCGTCCCGCCGCTGGAGGGTGATCGCCCCGGCGAGCAGCGCGGCGAAGGTCCACAGCGCCAGCACACCGAGTCCCTTCCACGGGCCGATCAGCGGGTCGGACGCCGTGGACTGGACCGCTAGACCTGCGCTGACCGGCGCATACTTCACCAGGCGGTCGTGCCAGGTCGGGTCGGTGATCACGGCGACGACGACGGGCACGGCGTAGAGCAGGGCGAGCACCGTGCCGATCGCGGCGGCCGGGCTGCGGACGGCGGTGGCCAGGCCCAGGCTCAGCAGCGCGATCAGCACCAGATAGAGCACCGCGCCGACGGCCGGCCGCAGCGTGGCGTGGTATCCGGGGAGCAGCGCCTCCCCGGCCAGGACCGAGCCGGCCACCGCCACAGCCGCGGCGGCGGCCACCGCGACGGCGACCACGACCGCCTTGCCGAGCAGGACCGGGAACCGCCGGGGCACGGCGGCCAGGGTCACGCTGATCATGCCGGTGCTGTACTCGTTGCCGACCACCAGCACCGCGAGGATCGCCACCACCGTGTGCCCGAGCTGGACGCCGGTCAGGGCCACATCCGCGCCGCAGGCCGCCCCGGAGCAGGCGGCGGCGACGGTCGCGCTGAGCCCGGCGGTGGCCGCGACGAGGGTGAGCAGCAGGCCCGCCGTGCCCGGCGACGTGCGCAGCTTCGTCCACTCGGCATGCAACGCCCTCATGCGTCCCTCCGGTGCAGGAACACCGCGGCGGCCCCGAGGATCAGGGCGGTCCAGCCGAGCAGGACGGCGAGACCGGCCCACGGTGCGAGCGGGAAGTAGCCGACGGACGGCGCATACAGATCGTCGACCTGCGGATACTGCTTGACCGCCTGCTGCAACGCGAACGCCGCGGCCGGGGTGAAGGTCAGCAACCGGCGGGCCGCCTCGACCGGAAGCACGGTCACGGCCAGCAGATACGGCAGGACGATGATGACGATGGCGACGGTCACGGCGGTCACGCTGCGTTTGAAGAGGGCGCCGAGACCGAGTGCCAGCACCGCGGAGACCGCGAGCAGCGCGCCCGTCCCGGCCACGACCCGCAGCTCGGTCTGCGGGGAGCTGTCCAGGAGCGCGACTCCGTTGTCACGCAGGATCCGCTGACCGAAAACGACCACGATGGCGGCCGCGACAACACCGACGCCGAATGCGACGCCACCGATCACGGCAGCCTTCGCGGCGAGCACCCGCAGGCGGTGTGGACTCGCGGCGAAGGTGGTGCGGATCAGGCCGCGCCGGTATTCCGTGCTCATCGCGACGGCGCCGAGCACGACCACGACGATCAGGCCGGTGAACGTCCCGACCAGGGTCTGCGTCACCGACACCCCGGCCCCCGCCGGCCCGACGTCGCCGGAGCCGGAGACCCGGAACCCGGAACCCTGCCGGGCCGGCTCGGGCAGATCCGCCCAGTCCGGCCGGCCGCCGACCCAATCGGTGTGCCAGGCCGAGCCGGCCCAGCCGTCACCCGCGGTGAGCTGCTCGAACGTGCCGGTCGCCTGACTCGGGCCGCCCTGGGAGCCGTTGAGCAGCCCCTCGTGCATCTCCGTGCTGAACTGCGGGGCGGTGACGAACAGGCCCACCTCGGCGGTGGCCGGCAACCCGGCGAGGCGGGCGGAGCCGGCATCCGTCCAGGTGACGCCGTCGGCCGAGGCTGCGGTCGTGACGGTCGCCCCCGTACGGGAAAGGCGGAGCCATGGTGTCGCGGTGACCGCCGGACCCTGCTCGTCGTGCGTGTAATCCCACTGCGTGCGAACCCCGTGCGAGCCGGTGAGCAGGACGGCCGCGTATGTCGATCCGGGTGTGACCCCGGATTTGATCATCAGACCGGCCTTGGCCCAGGGGGCGAGCCCGGGGCGGTCGGCGCCCGGACCGTCGAAGATCGACCCGGTCAGCGACGCCACCCGGACGGTGACGCTCCCGTCGCCGGTCAGCGGCTGGTGCACGAACGTGAAGTGGTCGTTCACCTGCTCACCGCCGGGACCGATGGTGGGGGTGCACGCGGAGGCCGGCCCATGTTTCCCGCACGACCCGGACATGCCCGGCGCCAGCCCCAGCAGCATGATCAACCCGCCCGCGGCGACCAGCCCGAGAACCCAGCCACGCACGGTGCGAAATTTCGTCCACTCGGCATGCAGCGCGCTCATCGCGGATCCTCCGCGCGGTAGTCGACGGCGTCGCGGGTCAGCTCCAGATAGGCGTCCTCGAGGGTGGCGCGGTGGGCGGCGAGCTCGGAGAACGCCACGTTGTGCCGCTGCAGGACGCCGGCGATCGACTCCGCCGGCAGGCCGGCGATCGAGAGGCCGCCGTCGCCGGTGGGCACGACCGCTGCGCCGGCGGCGGCAAGGATTTCCGGCGCCTCCGGCGCTTGCGTGCGTACGGTGATGCGGCCGCCGGACGCCGAATCCAGCAGCTCGGCCACGGTCGCGTCGGCGATCACCCGGCCGCGTCCGATCACGACCACGTGATCGGCGGTGCCCTGCAACTCCCCCATCAGGTGACTGGAGACCAGCACGGCGCGGCCCTGGGCGGCCAGTGATCGCAGGAAGTCGCGCATCCAGATGATGCCCTCGGGGTCCATCCCGTTGAACGGCTCGTCCAGCATCAGCCCCGGCGGGTCGCCGAGCAGCGCGGCCGCGATGCCGAGTCGCTGTCGCATGCCCAGCGAGAAGCCGCCGGCGCGGCGCCGGGCGACGTCGCCGAGCCCGGTCCGTTCCAGCACCTCGTCGACGCGGCGGGCGCCGAGCCCCTGCGAGTGGGCGAGCCACAGCAGATGGTTGCGGGCCGTGCGGCTGGGCTGCAGCGCGCCGGCATCGAGCAGCGAACCCAGGTGCCGCATCGGATCGGCCAGCACCCGATACCTCTTACCCTGCACGAGGGCCTCGCCGGCGTCGGGCGCGTCGAGACCGAGGATGACGCGCATGGTGGTGGACTTGCCGGCGCCGTTGGGCCCGACGAAGCCGGTGACCTGGCCGGCCCGCACGTCGAAGGTCATGCCGTCCAGCGCGACGGCGCTGCCGTACCGCTTTCGCACTCCGCTCACGGAAATCATGGCTGCCGTTCTACGCGGCGGGCGGTGTCAGCAAGGTATCGACGGCTGACACCTGTTTGACACCTTCGTGCTGGCATCGTGGTGGCATGCGAGTTTTGGTGGTCGAGGACTACGCACTGCTGACCGAGACGATCGGGAAGGGGCTGCGCCTCGAGGGCATGGCCGTAGACCTGGCGTTCGACGGTGACCAGGCCCTCGACCGGCTGGCCGTGAACCGGTACGACGTGGTCGTGCTGGACCGCGACCTGCCGGGCACACACGGCGACGAGGTCTGCCGGCGGATCGTCACCGACCACCAGAGCAGTCGCGTGCTGATGCTCACCGCGTCCGGCACCCTTCAGGACCGGATCGAGGGCCTGAGCCTGGGCGCCGACGACTATCTGCCGAAACCGTTCGAGTTCCCGGAGCTGGTCGCGCGGATCCGGGCGCTCGCCCGCCGCCCGACCACACTGGTGCCACCGGTGCTGCGCTCGGGTGACCTGATGGTGGACAGTGCGATGCGGGTCGCGGTCCGCGGCGGGCGCCGGCTCGACCTGAGCCCGAAGGAGTTCGGTGTCCTCGAGTGCCTGCTCGCGGCCGGCACCCGCCCGGTCCCGGCGGAAGAGCTGCTGGAGCGGGTGTGGGACGAGGCGGCCAACCCGTTCACCACGACGGTGAAGACGACCGTCCGGCGGCTGCGGGCCAAGCTCGGCAACCCGCCGATCGTGCAGACCGTCCGCGAGGGCGGCTACCGGATCAGTACGCCATGAGACTGCGGACGCGGCTGATGCTGCTCTACTCGGTGCCGTTCTTCGTGGTCGGGTCGCTGCTGGTGACCGTGCCGCTGCTCGGCGCGCGGCAGTCGTCGCCGGTCGGCAGCGGGCCGGATCCCCACCCGCGGCCGGAGATCACCGCGTTCCCGGTCGGCACCTGGTTGCTCGCCCTGGCCGGGCTGGTGCTGATCTCGGCCGGGCTGGGCTGGATGGTGTCGGGTCGGTTCCTGCGCCCGCTGCGGGTGATGACCGAGACCGCGCGGGACATCTCGGCGACCAATCTGCACCGCCGGCTGAGTGTCCCGCGGCGCGGCCGGGACGAGCTGGCCGAGCTGGCGGCGACGCTGGACCAGCTGTTCGAGCGGCTGGAGGCGTCGTTCACCTCACAACGGCACTTCGTGGCGAACGCGTCGCACGAGCTACGCACGCCGCTGACCGCGGAGAAGGCGCTGCTCCAGGTTGCGCTCGCCGACCCGGCGGCCTCGGTGGAGTCGCTGCGCGAGGCGTGCCGGCAGGTGCTGGCGCTCAGCGACACTCAGGAGCGGCTGATCGCGGCCCTGTTCGCGCTGGCCAACGGTCAGCAGGGGGTGGAGCGGCCGACCGAGCTGGACCTGGCCGAGATCGCCGGGTCGGTCCTGGCCGGGCGGTCGGCCGACGGGGTGACCGTGCGGTCCGCACTGACGCCGTCGCCGGTCCGGGGCGATCCGCAGCTGGCCGAGAGCCTCATCGCCAACCTGGTGGAGAACGCGTTGCAGCACAACGTGCCGGGCGGCTGGGTCGAGGTGATCACCGAGCCGTTCGATCCCAGTCTCATCGCCCCGGGCGTCTACGCGGTCAACCGGCGCGCCCCGGGCGGCCGGCTCGACGGGCGGATCATCGTGCGCAACACCGGCCCGGTGATTCCGCCGGACGAGTTGGACCGGCTGTTCGAGCCGTTCCAGCGGATGCGCCCCGCCCGCCTGCACCACGGCGACGGGCACGGGCTCGGGCTGGCCATCGTGCAGGCCATCGCGGACGTCCACGGTGCACAGGTCGACGCGTGGACCCGGCCGGAAGGGGGGTTGGACGTCACGATCACATTCCGAGCAGACGCGTTCCCACGCAGCTGACGCCACGAACAAGCGGGCAGGCCGCAACGCGGGCGCGACGCGAGCAACGCGGGCGGGCGGTGGCTGGGCGGGCGCGACGCGGACAACGCGGGCGGGCGGTGGCTGGGCGGGCGCGACGCGGACAACGCGGGCGGGCGGTGGCTGGGCGGGCGCGACGCGGACAACGCGGGCGCGACGGCAGGTTGCGTAGGCGGCTGCGACGACCCGGGCGGGCGGTGGCCGGGCGGGCGGCGGCCGGGCGGGCGCCGCGCGGCCGGGTGGCGGGAGAAAGGGCCGGGTCAGGAGGTGTGTTCGGCTCGGATGAGGGCCTGGGCGGCGGCGACGGCTCGGGCGGCGGTGGTGTCGATCGACAGGGCGCCCCGGTTGAAGAAGCCGTCGGTGAACAGCGACGTGTACCCGTGCGCGACCGCGATGATCGCCTCCACCAGGGCGACCGCTTGCTGGTAGGACGGCACGTCGGCGGTGAACGCCAGGTCCAGCACGGTTTCCATCAGCGCGCGCGTATGCTCGCGGCGGTCGTCGTCCGGGACGGTGTACAACTCCTGGGCGTAGATGACGTGCAGGCCCGCGCCGGTGGTCACGACGTACCGGAAATAGGCTCCTGCGACTGACGCCAGCCGGGCGGCCGGGTCGTCGCCGGCGGCGTCGGCGGCGGTGAGGATCGCCGCGCGCAGGTGGCGGGCGGCGGCGGCGGAGACGGCGGAGAGCAGGTGGTCACGGTCGGGAAAGTGCCGGTACGGCGCGGCGGAGCTGACGCCCAGCCGGCGGGCGACCGCGGCCACCGAGAAGCGGCGCAACCCGACCTCGGCGAGCTGCTCGAAACTGGCGGTGATGAGGGCTGCTCGCAGGTCACCGTGGTGGTAACCCCGATCCCGCTCGCCCATGCCGACCCCTCACCCCGGTGTAAGTTGCCTCTTACATTACCAAGCGGCAAACATCAGCCAGCACCGCGACGGGACCACCCGGCCGGACATCGATGAGGTTTGGCAACCGCACCTAGACTGGCCGTGCGGTCGGGGCACAGTGGCCCCGTGCACCACCCGCATCTCGGTGGAGGTGCATGTCGATTGCCTCAGCCCCTTCGGCCCGGCGACAAGGAGCGTCTGCACACCATCACGGCCGGCGTCCTGGCCCTGGTGATCGCCGGCGTCGCTCAGTACGTTCTTCAGCGCGCCGACAACACGGCGCTGCTGCTGTTCTCCGCGATGATCCTGGCCGGGGTCAGCCTCTGGTCGCTTGCCTTCCTCTCGTCCATCGCCTGGCTGGTCGGCGGATGTGTCCTGCTGGTCAAGAAGATGCCGAGGCGGGCGAAGATCTTCGTGGCCGCGGGGATGGGTGTCGTCCTGCTCGCCGGCGCGGCGGTCACCTTCGTCCGGCTGTCCGGCGACAATTCCTGCCCGCAGGCCTTGGAGCTGCGCATTCTCGCCTCGCCGGACGGCCTGCAGGTGGCCGGTGAGCTGGCGCAGGCGTACGCCCGGTTCACCGCCCACGACGCCGGCGGCTGCCCGGCGGTGTTCCCGTTCGTGTACGCCGCCAGCACCCCGGCGGTCAGCGGCGCCCTGGCCCGCAAGTGGTCCGACACCAACCAGGAGCGCCCGCTCGAACAGATCGGCCCGCGCCCGGACGTCTGGTTGCCCGATTCGATGCTCGACGTGCGCCAGGTCCGTGACATCGTCGTCAAGGGCACCCTCCCGACCCCGTTGCAGCAGGTCACCTCGATCGCGTCGTCGCCGATCGTGCTGGCCGGCACGGATGTCGCCGCGATGCCGCACACGGACGCCGATCAACTGCCGAAGCTGGTGTCGGCGCTGCTGGCCCGGCGGCTGCCCGGCCCGTCGCTGTCGGCGGCCGATCCGGTCGCGTCGACGGCGGGACTGCTGGCCGCCGACGTCTACCTGCGTGACGCCGAGGGCGAGATGGTCACCCCGGACGAGGCCCGCAAGCGGGAGCAGATCGTCTCGGAGTCCACCACCTCGGTCACCGACGAGGTCAGCCTGCTGTGCGGTTTCCAGCGGGAGAAGAAGGTGCCGGCCGCCGTGCTGGTGAGCTTGCGGTCGTGGCAGCGGTTCGCGACCGGCCGGGCGCTGGGCGGTGGCTGCCCGGCCGCGGTCGCCCCGGTGCCGGATGCGCCGGATCCGGTGGTGGTCACGTCCGCCCCGGCGCTGGACCATCCGTTCGTCCAGTTCACCTGGTCCCGTGGTCCGCAGTTGCGGGCGGTCGAGCGGTTCCGCGACTGGCTGCGCAGCGAGGACGCCGGCGCGGTGCTGCACGGTTCGGGTCTGGGCCAGCCGCTGGCCGCCTGCTCCGAGCTGGACCGCAACGCCTGCCTGCCCGATGAGCCGCGCCGCACGCTGAACCTCTACGAGCAGGCCAAACGCCCGGGGCGGGTGCTCCTGGCGGTGGACACGTCCGGGTCGATGGGCCAACCGGCCGGGTCCGCGGCCACGAGCCGGTTCACGGTGGCGGCCCGGGGTGTGGGCGAGGCGCTCGGTCAGCTCGGCCCGGAGGACGAGTTCGGGTTGTGGGCGTTCCCGATCAGTGGCGGACGTAAGTCGTACGAGCTGGTGGGTGTCGCGGCCGGGTCGGCGCAGCATCGGACCGCTGTCGTCGACGCGCTGCGGGCGGTGAAGCCGAGCGGGTCGACGCCGCTCTACGCCACGGTCGTCGCCGGGCTGGGGGCGCTGTCCGGGGCGGTCGACGACACGCGCGTGCAGGCACTGGTGGTGCTGACCGACGGCGAGGACACCAGCACCACCCCGGGCCTGGACGCCACGCTGGAGCAGGTGACGCGCGCGGCCGGGACGAACGTCCGGCTGTACGTGATCGCCACCGGTGAGGCTCGCTGTGAGGGGCCGTTGTACCAGCTGGTCCGCGCCGGGCGCGGCCAGTGCCTGGCCGCCGGTCCGGAGGAGGTTCCCGAAACCATGGCTCAGCTCTTCGAGACCCTGTGGAGCGGACGTTGACAGAGAACGACAACCCGCGCAGCTGGTGGCCGCGGCGGTCACCGTGGCGTTCGCTCGCCTGGTTCACCTCCGGGGTGCTCATCATGGTCGCCGCGACGAGCGCCCGCGAGCTGCTCGACGATCCGCCGGGTCCCGCGGCGCAGACCGGGCCGGCCGAGCTGGTGATCTACTCCGGGGTGGACGAGAGCACCGGTGGGCAGCGGCAGAAGCTGATCGAGGAGTGGAACGGCCTGCACCCGGACACGCCGGCGCGGCTGGTGAGCCTGTCGCGCAGCGCGGACGCGCAGCACAGCGAGATGCGCGCGACGGCCCAGTCCGACACCCCGGACGCCGACATCTACAACCTGGACACCACGTGGACGGCGGCGTTCGCCTCGGCCGGTTTCATCCTGCCGCTGGCACCGACGACCGACACGAACGGTTTCCTGGCCGCGCCGCTGGAGACGTGCAAGTTCGGCGGCAAGTTGTGGGCGCTGCCGTTCAACACCGACGCCGGGCTGCTCTACTACCGCACGGAGGTGCCGGCCAGCGCGCTGCCGTCGGCGTTGCCGCCGAGTGCGAACGACGTGCGGGCGCTCAGCGGTGCGGTCCGCGGCATCGAGGCGGGGTTCGTCACGCCGCTGGACAGCTACGAGGGGTTGACGGTCAGCGCGCTGGAGGCCATCTGGGCCGAGGGCGGCGAAGTCTACGACGCGAAGAACGACCTGGTCGTGATCGACAGCCAGAGAACCCGGGCGGCGCTGCGCAAACTGGCCCAGTCGATGCAGCCGGTCGACGGGGTCGCGCCGGCCGTCCACCCGCAGGCGTTGCGGTTGCGGGAGGACACCAGCCGGGAGACGTTCCGCGCCGGCAAGGTCGCGTTGATGCGCAACTGGCCGGTCGCCTACAGTCAGCTGCGAGCCGGCGACCAACCCATGACCGATTTCGGCGTACGGACCCTGCCCGGCCCCAGCGTGCTCGGCGGACAGAACCTCGCCGTGGCCAGCAGCACCGACAACCCGGCGGCGGCGCAACAGTTGATCGCGTTTCTGACCAGCGAGGACAGTGAGCTGCGCCTGTTCCGTGACGGCGGGCTGGCCGCCACCCGCACGGCGGCTTACACGAACCCGTCGGTCCTGAGCCGGCAGCCGTACGCGCCGATTCTGAAGCAGGCGCTGGACAATGCGCGGCCACGGCCCGAGACCACCCACTACGAGCTGTTCAGCAGCACGTTCCAGGAGATCGTCGCGCAGACGCTCAGTAACGGGGGCACTCTGCCCGACGACGCGGTGGCGCGGTTGACCAAGGCGCTGCAGGGGCGGCTCGACTGAGCGGGCGCTGATCGGCCGTACGCGCAGCTCGGGTTTTGTTAGCTTTCAATTGAGAACCATGCATGTTTCGATCTGATGGCACGCCGGACGTCACGCCCCCCAGCGAGGGCGTCCGGTTCCGCAGTTCATCCCCTCCGAAAGGAAGCTGCGCCATGAGATCCTTGTACAAGGCCGCGGTCGTCGCGACGATCGCCACGGTCGGCCTCGCCCTGGTGGCCGCCCCGGCGTCGGCGGCGACGGTCGTCGTCAGCACCGTGACCGACCTGTCCAACGCGATCAAGAACGCCACCGCCGGCACGGTCATCCAGGTCCGCGGCGGCACCTACTATCCGACGGCGACGCTGCAGTCGACGGCGAACGGGACCTCCGGCTCGCCGATCACGCTCACCGCGTACGGATCGGAAACGGTCAAGATCAGTGGGACCAGCCTCCCCAGCGGCTCCTGGATCTTCAAGCTGACCGCCGACTACTGGAACGTCTCCAACCTCACCTTCCAGAACTCGCCGGACAGTGCCGTGGTCTGCCAGTCCTGCACCGGCACCAGCTGGAACAACATCAAGACGATCAACGGCGGTGACTCCGGCTTCACCCTGACCGGGGACGGGACCTCGAACAACACGGTGCGGAACCTCGACTCGTACGGCAATTACGACGCCGCCGAACACGGGGAGAACGCCGACGGGGTGGCGATCAAATTCGGCTCCGGCACCGGGAACCTGGTCACCGGCGCCCGGCTCTACAACAACTCCGACGACGGGATCGACCTGTGGTCGTTCTCCTCACCGGTGACGATCGAGCACACCTGGTCGTTCGGCAACGGCAAGAACCGCTGGAGCGACTCGGCCTTCGCCGGTGACGGCAACGGCTACAAGCTGGGCGGTGACGGCGAGACCGTGGCCCACGTCGTCAACAACTCCGCGGCCTGGGACAACACCGGCAACGGCTTCACCGAGAACTCCAACAAGGGCGCGATCGTCATCAACCGGACCACGGCCTACGCCAACGGCAACTGGGGCTACTACTTCGCGACCAGCTCGGCCAAACTCGGCAAGAACCTCGCCGTCGGCAACGGCAGCGGCCTGGTGTCGAAGGGCTCCTCGGTCACCTCGTCCGGCAACAACTGGGACAGCGGCATCAGCACACCGTCGTTCGTCTCGACCAACGCCACGACCTGCTACAACGCGCGCAGTTCGAGCGGCACGCTGCCGGCCACCACGTTCCTGACGACCGGCAGCAGCACGATCGGCGCCACGATGAACTGAGCACCCCCCCGGCGACCGCGCCCACGACGAGCGGTCGCCGGGGACCGAGAACAATCACCATCAAGAACTTCATGTCCTACCTCCGCCGTGGTCCATCGCCGCCGCTCCCGCGGGGACCCTCCCGGGCCCCGCAGGGCCGCGGGCGGCCCAGAACGCGAGACCCGGCAGGGCGGCCTCCGTGGCGGGTCGGGCTCAGGGCACAAAACCCGTTGGCGGAGCCGTTTCGACTTCGGTAGCCTCTCGGAAGCCGTGCCATCGCGAGGAGGTGAGACCCATGACGCTGTACGCACGTGGGTGCTCCCCACTGTCCTCACGGCAAGGCGGTTGACGTAGGAACCGCCGGGAGCGCCTGACCCTCATGGCACTCCCGAAAGGCATTCCCGTGCAACCTCTGCGATTCACCTCGAAGACCTCGTCGGACGGTGTCGTCGAACAGGAGTTCGTTCTCGACGGCATCACCGGGGTGCTGTGGTCCCCGGAACGCCACACTGACCGCGCGTCCCTGGTGCTGATGGGTCACGGTGGTGGCCTGCACAAGAAGACTCCGGGCCTCGTCGCGCGGGCCCATGAGTCCGTGACGAGCTGGGGCTTCACCGTCGTTGCCATCGATGCGCCCGGGCACGGCGGCCGTGAGCGTACGGCCGAGGACGAGCAGGCGCGTGCCGAGATCCGCCAGGCCGTGACGGCGGGCGACACCGATCGGTTCGCCTCGGTGAGCATGCGCTACATGGACTCGCTGGCGGAACGCGGCGTACCGGAGTGGCAGGCGGTCCTGGACGCGTTGCAGGACGTGCCGGAGATCGGCACCGACGCGCCGATCGGTTACGGCGGTGGCATGTCGCTGGGCAGCGCCATCGGGGTGCCGCTGGTGGCGGCCGAACCTCGGATCACCGCTGCCGTCTTCGGTGGCGGGTTCTTCGTATCCGAGGCAGTGCTCGATGCGGCGAGACGGATCACCGTTCCGATCCAGTTCTTGCTCCCGCTGGACGAAGAGTACGTGGATCGCCGGTCCGTCCTGGCGTTGTTCGACGCCTTCGCGTCGGAGGACAAGACGTTGCTCGCCAACCCGGGCACGCATCGCGCGATGCGGTGGGTGGGCGTCGACAAGGAGTTCCTGGCCCGGCAGTTCAGCCGGATCGGCACCGCCCCGGTGTGACCCGACCGGCACCGGCGCCCGGTGGTACACCGGACGCCGGTGCCGATGTCGCTCGCACGCCGGTCGCAAGTCCCGCAGGCCGGATTCCGCGGGCCGGGCGGCTGGTCACGGCCGCGGCGCGCCCGTGCATCAGGCTGACGCACAGGGCCCGCGCAACGGCCGGCCGAGGGCTCAGCCGAGGCGGAATCGCTGGGCGGTGCTGCCGTTGCAGTCCCAGATCTGCAGCAGGTCACCGGCCTGCTGTTTGTTGCCGGTGTCGTCGAGGCAGCGCCCGGACTGCGCGTTGTACAGGGTGCCGTCGCCGCGGCTGACCCACTTCTGCGAGCCGCTGCCGTTGCAGTCGAACAGCTGGACCGCGGTGCCGTTGGCGGTTCCGGCGTTGCTGACGTCGAGGCACTTGCCGAACACCCGGATGCTCGCGTCCCCCGGCGTGGACCAGCGCTGGGCGTCGGTGCCGTTGCAGGTGAACAGTTGCGCCGCGGAGGCCGAGGACGGGTCGGCGTCGACGATGTCGGCGCACAGCCCACCGGGCCCGGTGACCGGGCCGGGCGGCAGCTGCCACACCTGTCCGTCGGTGCCGGCACAGTCGTAGAGCTGCAGCTGCACGGCCCCGGGCGTGCGGTTGGAGTCGGGCACGTCCAGGCAGCGCCCGGACGCCGGGTTGAGCAGGCTGCCGTCGGCCCGGCGGGTCCATTGCTGGCCGGTGGCGCCGGTGCAGGCCGCGATGGTGACCGCCGCGGCGTTGCCGGTCCCGGCCGCGGTCAGGCAGCGGCTGAGCACCCGAACGGTGTTGTCGCCGGCGTATCCGACCTGCTGGGCCGCGCTGTGGTTGCAGGTGTAGACCTGCACCGGCCGGCCGTCGGCAGCCACTCCCCCGCGCACGTCCAGGCACAGCCCGCCGACGCCGAGGACCTCACCGGTGGCCGGGTTGTCGGCGGCCGAGCCGCTCAGCGTGACGGTGTGCGCCGAGCCCGCCGCGAGGCTCGCCGTGGTGACGGTGACGGTCCGGCTGTTCCGGTTGTACGCCCACGCCGTCTCCGGCACCTGCACCCCGTCGACCAGGACCGCGGCCGGAGCTGCGCTGTTGGTGACCCGCAGTGTCCAGGCCCGGGCCGCCGGCGCGCCGGGGAAGCTGCCGCCGGTGGCGCCGACGGTGAACGTGCGACTGCCGTCGGCCCAGGACAACGGGGTGTTCGTGGACGGGCCGCTGCCCTCACCGGCGTCGGCGTACAGGGAGAACGTCCCGTCGGCGCCGGCCGCGACCGTGACGGTGAGCTCGGTGGCGACGCTGTCCTTCTGGCTGTGCACGTAGTCGGTGCGGGCCGGCACCAGGCCACCCGATTTCACGAGCACCGGCATCCGGGACAGCGGTGCGCTCATCGTGACGGTGGTCGGCCCGGTCCAGGTGGCGCCGGTGAACCAGTCGGTCCACGTGCCCGGCGGCACCCACACCGACACCGAGCCGCTCGGCGACACGATCGGCGCCACCAGCAGGTTGTCGCCGTAGAGGTACTCCCCGCCCGCGGTGTAGGCGGCTTCCTGCGCCGGATATTCGAGGTACATCGGTCGTACGATCGGAAGGCCGTTCTGACCGGCCTGACGCGCCGTCGTGTAGGTGTAGGGCACCAGCGCCTCCCGCAGCCGCAGGAACTTCTGCGCGCTGGCCTGGGCCGCTCCCGGGTAGTCCCACGGCAGCCGGTCGCCGTGGTCGGAGTGCATCCGGTCGACCGGCTGGAACGCGCCGAACTGCATCCACCGCGCGTACAGGTCGTCGGCGAGGTGCCCACCGTGGAAGCCGCCCAGGTCGTGGGTGACGTTGGACAGGCCCGCGGCTGCTTCGGCGGCGGTGAAGCCCACCTCGTAGGCCAGGGTCTCCCACGTCGAGTAGGTGTCGCCGGTGAACGCCAGGGTGTTGCGCCGTTCCGACCAGGGGCCGAGCGCGAAGTTGCTGGCGTCGAGGCTGCCGTGCTCGGTCCCGCCGATCCGGCTGAACGCGAAACCGCGCAGCCCGCGGGCGGTGTCGTGGTCGGCGTAGGCCTGGTTGACCAGGTTGTCCGGGGCGACGTGCGGGTTCGACGCGATGGACGAGCCGCAGCCGCCGCAGTAGTCCAGCCACCAGTTGCGGACGCCCTGCTGCTCGAACGGGGTGTGCAGGCTCTGATAGGCGCTCAGGTGCGCGGGATTCGACCAGTCGAAGTAGTGGGTGTGCCCGTCCGACTGCACCGGCAGCCCGCCGGCCGCCGCGTTCGCCGCCGGGAAACGCGGGTCGGTGGCGTCGATCTCCGGGTGGACGTTGAAGCTGGTGTCGAGGTTCATCTGCTTCGTCCACGTCAGGAACGCCTGCGGGTCGGGGAACAGGTCGGTGTTCCAGTTCCAGCCGTCCCACTCCACCGGCTTCTTCCAGTCGGTGTCCACCACCAGCCAGTCCAGCGGTGTGAAGGTGCGGCGGAACGCCGGCAGCAACGTGTTCTGGTAGTCCGAAGTGCGGTAACCCCAGAATCGTGAGAACCAGACGCCGTACGCGGTCTGGGGCAGCAGATCCGCCGGCCCGGTCAGCGCGTTGAGGTCGCTCAGCGCCTGCTTGTAGTTCTGCCCGTATCCGAAGAAGTAGCCGTCCTGATAGGGCTGGGTCCCGTGCCCAGGCCGGTCGCTGACCGTGTGGTTCGCGCTCAGCAACGCGGTCCGGGTGTCGTCGAGCAGGTACCAGCCGCCTCGGTTGAGCACGCCCGGGTGCAGCGCGTTCGCATCGGGCAGCCCGTTCGGCAGGTTGTCCAGCGAGCGGTACCAGCCGCCCAGCTGGCTCGCCGGACCCGCCCCGTACCCGGTGGTGCGCAGGTCCGTGGCCGCTCCCGGGTAGGTCGTGCTCCCGCTCGGCAGGACGGCGAGGCTGTCGACGTTGACCCGCCCCGAGTCGGCGGCGTCCCGGGCCACGTCGATCGTGTTCACCCCCGCCCGCAGGGTCACCGTGACCGAACCGGTCGACCAGGTGTCCCACGAGCCGGTCGGCGGCAGGCTGAACCGCGCGCCGGTCGTGCCGTTGACGTGCGCGGTCAGCGTCCGGGTGGTGGACTGGTTGTCGCTGCCGACGGCGTTGGCGTATCGCACGGCGAGCCGCCACGTGCCGGCCGTGGGCACGTCCACGTCGTACCGTACGCCGCTGCCGGTGCTCTCGAACCCGCCGGCGAACCCGGTGCCGGTGTGGCCCGGATGGTCGTACGCCGGGGTCACCCCACCGGTGAACAGCGCGTTCTCTCCCTCGCAGGCGGTCGAGGCCGGGCAGTAGGACGGATAGACCGGGCGTGCCGTGGCACCCGTGGCGGTGATCGCCACGCTCAGGTTGGCCGGGGTGAACGGGCCGCTGTTCTGCTTGTACCGCAGGGTCAGCGCACTGGTCCGGACCTCCCGGAAGCCGTCGGCGGTCACCGACGTGGTCCAGGCGGGCGGTGTGAACGAGCGATTGACCGCGTTGAACGTCGTCGCATCGGTGAAAGCGCCGTCACCGGCGTACTGCATGCGGATCAGCGTCGGGGTCAGCACCTCGAACCGCGCGGCGCCGTCGGTGACCGCCGCGGCCGTGACCGCGGTCGCGGGTGCCGCAGGGGCCACGACCGCGATCGTGGCGACCAGTGCCAGGCCGAGCATCGAAGTCCGCATGCCCGCATCAAATCACCGTCGTCGATATTTGTAAATAATGCTTACGGCTGGGCGGCCGGCCCGAAAAAGATCACGTCTTCCTTGCGGTCCGGCAAGTACTTTCCGCATTGGAAAGTACTTGCTACTTTCTAAAGTAGAAAGTACATTCGAGGAGGCCGAGATGGACACTGATCCCACACCGGACGAGGCACGCGAGGCTCTGCTGCAGGTGGAACGCCGCCGGGCACAGACCGCGGCGGCGGCCGGCTGGCCACGCTGGTCCTGGATCGCGGCCGGAGCCCTGATCGTGGCGTACGGGGTGCTGGCCGACCAGCAGCCGGACTTCCTGCGGAACTGGGGCAGCGTGCTGGTCCTCGTCCTGCTGCTGCTCGCGGCGCTCACCACCACCCGGCGCGGCTCGGCCCTGATCGGGCGGCCGGTGCGGTCCCGGACCCGGCTGGACACCACCACCGCCCTCTGGGGCCTGGCAATTCTGGTCACCGTGGTCGGCGGCGGGACCCTCGCGAGCGTCACGGATGTGCCGCACGTCGCGCTCTGGTTCGGCATCGCGGCCGGGATCCTGCTGGCCGCCGGCGGCCCCTGGTGGCAGCACCGGGTGCTGACCCGCGGGGCACGCCGGTGACCGAGCCACAGCTGGACCCGGTCTTGCTGGAGCCGACCCGGCTGGCCATCCTGGCGCTGCTGGCCGGCACCGAGTGGGCCGAGTTCTCGTTCGTCCGCGACGCCGTCGAGGTCAGCGACTCGGTCCTGTCCAAGCGGATCTCGGCGCTGGCCGACGGCGGGTACGTCGAGGTCCGCAAGGGCTATGTCGGCAAGCGCCCGCGGACCTGGATCAACCTGTCCGCGACCGGCCGGTCAACACTGAGCCGGCACATCGCCGCCCTGCAGGAGATCGCCACCCGGGCCGCCCGGCCCTCCCCGCCGGCCGGAGACGGGGTCACCCGGCAGGGGTGATTCCCCGGGCTCCCCGGGGCTGAGACTCTGGCCCGGCCGGAACGGCCCGAGGGGAAGAGGCTCACATGAACGGTTGGCTGCTGTAGGGGCTCTTCCTTCCCCTGCTGCTGGTGGTCGCGGGCATCATCACCCTCCGGCGCAAGCGCAACGGTCCGCGCTGAGATGCGCGCCGGCCTCGGGGCTCCGAGAGCCTGAAGCTGGCCGGCTTCTGGACCGGCCCGGTCGACGGCGTGTGGGCCGACGAGCTGAGCGCGCCCCTGACGTCGTTCCCGAGGGCGCTGGGCGTGGAGCCGGCCAAAACCGTGGACGCCGCGACGGTCGCCGCCGTCGACCGGCCCCGCAGCTGCGCTCCGCCAGCCGGTCACCTCGCCGAGCGGCTGAGGGGGGATTCGCCGGTTCCGGGCCCTTGCTCGCGTGTAAGTTGACTCTTACATTACGGGGTGAGAGACCTCTTACATGAAACTGGGGACCGCATGACCATCCGGCTCGGCTATCAGATCCCGAATTTCACCTACCCGGGAGTCCCGGACGAGCAGCTGTTCGACACGGTCGCGGCGCAGGCCAAGGAGGCCGAGGCCGCCGGCTTCGACACCGTTCTGGTGATGGACCATTTCTACCAGTTGCCCGGTATCGGCACGCCGGACCAGAACATGCTGGAGTCCTACACGACGCTGGCGGCGCTCTCCGCCGTCACGTCGACGATCCAGCTGTCGACGCTGGTCACCGGTGTGACGTACCGTAATCCGGCCTTTCTCGCCAAGACCGTGACCACCCTCGACGTGGTCTCCAAGGGCCGTGCCGTCCTCGGCATCGGAGCCGGCTGGTTCGAACGGGAACACCACGACCTGGGCTTCGAGTTCGGGACGTTCGGGCAGCGCTTCGAGCGGCTCGAGGAGGCCCTGAACATCATCACGCCGATGCTCAAGGGCGAGCCGGCGACGTTCGAGGGCAAGTGGTACGTGGCGCGTGGCGCGATGAACAACCCGCGGGTCCGGCCGACCATCCCGATCATGCTGGGCGGCTCCGGCGAGCAGAAGACGTTCCGCCTCGCGGCCCGGTTCGCCGACCACATGAACATCATCTGCGACGTGGACGACGTGGCCCGCAAGGTGCAGGTGCTGCGCGAGCGCTGCGAGGAGGTCGGCCGGGACCCGTCCACGCTGGCCACCAGCTTCCTGGTGATGGGCATGGTCGGCGAGACCGAGCAGGAGGTGAAGGAGCTCGGCGCGACGATCCCGGAGGACCGCCGCAACCGGGCCTTCCTGGGTACGGCCGAGCAGGTCGCCGAGCAGCTGCACGAGAAGGTGATCGGGGCGGGCATCGACGGCATCACCATCAACCTGGTGCGCAATGGACACCGGCCGGGCCTGGTCACGAAGGTCGCCGAGGCACTGAAGCCGATCGTCAAGGCATGACCGGTGCCGCGGCTCGGCGCGGGGACTGCGTCGTTGCCGGGCCGCGGCTTCCCGTCGTACGGAAAAAATCGGCGGTGAGACGGACCGGCGCGCCCGGCCTCCGCCGCGCGTGGTTTTGCCGGCCGGTGGCGGTAGCGTCGCGGGCATGGAAAATGCGCGGGTTCTGGTCGTGGGCGGGCACGGGAAGGTGGCGCTGCTGTTGCTGCCGCTGCTGGTCGGGGCCGGTCATCAGGTGAGCGCGGTGTTCCGCAACCCCGAGCACACGCCCGAGATCGCCGGGACCGGTGCGGATCCGCTGGTCGCCGACGTGGAGCGGCTCGACGTCGGCGAGCTGGCCGAGCTGTTCGGCGGGCACGACGCGATCGTGTGGTCGGCCGGCGCCGGTGGCGGCAGCCCCGAGCGGACCTATGCGGTGGACCGCGACGCCGCGATCCGTTCGATGGAGGCCGCGGCGCTGGCCGGCATCCGGCGCTACGTGATGGTCTCCTACTTCGGGTCGCAGATCGATCACGGCATTCCGGAGGACAGTGGCTTCTTCCCCTACGCCGAGGCGAAGGCCGCCGCCGACGCTCACCTGGAGCGAACCGATCTGGACTGGACGATCCTCGGGCCCAGCCGGTTGACGCTCGACCCGCCGACCGGGCGGATCGAGACCGCGGGCCAGGGCGCGACGGCCGGTTCGGTGAGCCGGGCCGATGTCGCGGCGGTGATCGCACGGACGCTGGAGGAGCCGGCCACCATCCGGCGGACGATCCGGTTCAACGCGGGCGCGACCGCGATCGCCGACGCGCTCGGGGAGGACAACCTGACCTGACGTTTTGGGCGGCAGGTGCCCGGGTAACTCGATCTTGAGCCTCGTCCCGCTGCGGGACGAGGCCCGCACAGAATGGGGGCACCGATGCCGATCGAGCGACTGCCGTCCGACCCGGACCGCTACCCGCCGCTGGACCCCGGGGCGCCGATTCCCGACGACCCCGGCGAACTGGACCCCCACAACCCGGATCTGCCGCCGGCCCCGGCCGAGCCGATGCCGCCGATCTCGCCGGTGCCGGCCCAGCCCGAACCCGCCACCGATCCGGAACCCGAACCCGCCTGACATCCCGGCCGCGACATGGCGCCGGGTGATCGGGATCGGTCAGGTCCAGAATCCGGCGTGGACCTCGGTGGCCGAGGCGAGCGGGAACGGCCCGGCCACCTCGATCGCCCGGCCGCCGCGCGCGAACACCGCACGGCACGACAGGTGCAGCGGTGGGATGCCTGACTCCGGGTCGCCTGGCTCCGGGTCGGCCATCGCGGCCGGCTCCTCGCCGGAGAGCGCGAACACCACCCGCCCGATCCCCGACCAGTAGACCGCCCCCGGGCACATCGCGCACGGCGCGGTGCTGGTGAACAGGGTGCTCCCGGCGAGCACGCCCCGCGGCAGCCGACCGGCGAGCCGCACCAGGTCGGCCTCCGCGTGCCCGGTCGGGTCGGCCTCGGTGACCACCGAGTTCACGGCCTCCAGAACGGGCCGTCGCCGGCGACGAGAAGCGTCCCGAACGGATGGTCGCCGCGCCGCCGAGCCGCCCGGGCGAGCGCGACGGCCCGTTCGAGGTGGGCCAAGTCTCCAAGGTCATCGGATGACCTTTCCCGCGGATTCGCAGCAGTCAAGCCGCGAAGGAAGCCTACGACGGACTGACTGTGCGACTTCGGGAACATCAATTCGGCGAGTCGAGTAGCCGATAAACGCACCCCTCCGAAGTTGACCTTCGGCGGCCTGACCTGCGCTAAGCGCCCTCGAAAGCCGATCTTCGAGGCATCGGTGGCCGCAGATATCGGCTATCCGGTAATCGACCGGCGACTACCTGCCGTGGCCGTCGGCGATTACGGTGCGAGAAAACCGCCTCGCCTTTTGCCGAAGGATGTTCGATGGCGTCATTGATCAATCGCGCGGCACCGCCGCGCCGTAATGCCGGGCTCTCGCCGGTGATGGCCGGGTGAGATGGCGTGGACTGTCCGGAGTTCTGAGTTCGCAGGCCTGCACGCTCTCCGCGAACCGCCTGCTCACCGTCGCCGTCCCGTGGCTGGTCCTGGACCGCACCGGCAGCGCCGCGCAGACCGGCCTGGTGGTCGCCTGCCAGGTGCTGCCGTACGCGTTCACGCAGTGGCTCGCCGGCCCCCTGCTGGACCGCGTCGGCCCACGCCGGATCAGCGCGGCCGGGGACGTCATCTCGGCGTCCGTGCTGGTCGTCCCGGCCCTGTTCGGCACTCCCCCGCTCTGGCTGCTCACCCTGATGCTCCTGGTCGTCGGCTGCGCGGACGGGCCCGCCAGCGCCGCCAAGCGGCTGCTGGTGCCGTTCGCCGCCGCCGACGCCGGTCAGTCCACCGCGCGCGGTGTCGGCCTGGCCACGGCCGTCGAGAGGACGGCCACCGCGGTCGGCACGGCGATGGCCGGCTGGCTCGTCGCCACCCTCGGTGGCGATCGTGCACTCTGGGTAGCCGCATCAATGCTGGGAGTAGCCACACTCATCGTGACGATGACGGTCACCGACCCGGTGCGGGACCGCGGGCGCGACGACCAGTCCTACTTCGAGCGGCTGCGGATCGGGACGACGTTCCTGCGCGCCCACCCGCCGCTGCGCGCGCTGACCGCGATGTTCGTGGTCACCAACCTGCTCGACCAGGCGCTGATGGCGGTACTGCTGCCGGTCTGGGCCCGCGCCGGCGGCCACGACGCGACCGTCGTCGGGCTCGCGCTGAGCACGGTCGGGCTCGCCTCGATCGCGTCCGCGCTGGCCTCGGCCGGGTTCGGGACCCGGCTGCCACGCCGCGCCACATACCTGATCGGGGTGCTGAGCAGCGGCCCGACCCGGATCATCGTGCTCGCGCTCGGGCTGCCACCGGAGGCGGTGATCGCCGTCTACGCCCTCGCCGGCATCGGATCCGGCCTGTTCAACCCGCTGCTGGAGACGATCCAGGTGGAGCAGATCCCGGCCGCGCTGCGCGGGCGCGTGCAGACCCTGATCAACGCGTGGGCCTGGGCCGGCATCCCGGTCGGTGGCCTGATCGGCGCGGTCCTGCTCAACCTCGGCGGACTCGACACGGCGCTGTGGGTGTGCGGCATCGCCTACCTCGCCGCCGTGCTGCGCCCGGCCTGGCGCATGGACTGGTCACTTCCGGTCACGCCGGCGCCGCTCCGGCCGTTGACGATCACCCTTCCACCGGTCCCGCTGCACCGGCGGGTTCCGGCCCAGCGACGATGAGAACCGATTGGCGCGTACGGCGGGGAGCCGCTCCGTCGTACGCGCCAATCGGTTGGCTTGTCGTTCAACCGGTTCGGCGGGGCTTGCCGTGCTCGGCCGGCCGACCGCCCTCAGGGCTGTAGACCCTTGCCGGCGTAGGCCGGCGTAGCACTCGGCCGGCCGACCGCCTTCAGGGTTGTAGATCCTTACCGGCGTAGGCTGGCGTAGCACTCGGTCGGAGCGCGTCCGGCCCAGGATCTCCACCGGCAGGTCCCGTAGCAGCCAGGCGATACACGGGGCTTCGTAACCTGCGTCGAGCACGATCAGGATGTCGCGGTCGCCGGGCTGCCACTGTCCGGCTTCGGTGAGGCGGTCGACCAACTGGCGGGGATCATGCGGTGTTCGTCCCTGCCGCCGCCGTAGGTGTGGCAGAACGAGCGCTGCGGACCGCAGTTGCCGTCCGGCCGCAGCCACGGCAAGACGTCCACCGTTAGCACCGGACGCCCGTCCGCCGCCCGCGGCAACGGAGTCCCGGCCAGCTGCCGGCGCAGCGACTCGACCTCGATGCGACCGTGATTCAGCGCGTCATACAACGCACCGTGGCCACGCCGATGCTCCGGAGCCAGCGACAACCCGACCAGCGTCTTGACCGGGTCCTCGGTGCACAACAGCGCATCGACCAGCTCGAACAACGCATCCGGCCGCCGAGTCTCGCATCGGTAGAGCTGCTCACGAAACCGGCCAACACATCGACCGCTTCTACTCGGTCAGCCATGCCCGCCATAACGACCATCGATAGACGCCGGACACGGCTGGCATGCTTCAGCATGCCGAAGCGTCACTTACCGAAGCGCCGGATGACGCCCAGTCACAAGCCAGCCGATGAGAGACGAGCCCATCAAGTGCGCGGATCTGCCGAGTTGAGTGCCTCGCCGAGAAATCGGTGGCTGGTGATGGCCATCATGGTCGAGGCTGCTCGGATGACAAGCAGCGACCTCTGGGAGGCCGAGACGGCTGAGCGTTACGACGAGACGTCCGCCTTCATGTTCACCCCCGAAGTGCTCGATCCTGCGGTCGATTTTCTCGCCGACCTGGCAGGCGACGGTCCCGCACTAGAATTCGCGATCGGTACCGGGCGGGTGGCTATACCTTTGACGGAACGTGGCGTGTCGGTATCCGGCATCGAGCTTTCGCAGCCTATGGTTGACCAGCTGCAAAAGAAGCGGGCAGACATTCCCGTTGTGGTCGGCGACATGGCGACCAGCACGATGCCCGGGCAGTTTTCGCTCGTATACCTGGTCTGGAACAGCATCGGAAACCTGCGCACCCAGGCTGAGCAGGTCGCTTGCTTCCGCAACGCTGCTCGTCACCTCGCTCTGGGCGGACGGTTCGTCATCGAGTTGTGGGTTCCCGGCATCCGGCGTTTTCCGCCCGGGCAGGCGGCAGTGCCCTTCCACGTCGGCCGGCACCACGTCGGCTTCGACACCTATGACATGGCCACTCAACAAGGCACGTCGCATCACTACCGACGACACTCCGATGGCACAGTGACCTATGGCGAGAGCAATTTCCGCTACCTCTGGCCAGCCGAATGCGACCTGATGGCACAGCTCGCCGGGATGCATCTCGAGCAACGTGTCGCCGACTGGAACGGCGGCCCCTTCACGAACGACTCCGAGAGCCACGTTTCTACATGGCGCAAGCCGGCGTGATCCCCTCGGCGTCCGGATCTGCCGAAAGTAGCCCTCCGCCTGGCAGCGTCGAGTGGCTCCTACAGCCGGCTGTGGTCAGGGTTTGAGCCCGCGGCTGGCGATAAACTCAAGGAAGTCTCCGGCGACGATTTCCTCGTTGCCGGCGTCGTGGAAGTGGAACCAGACCTGCTCGCTGCACCGGCCGTCGTTCACCGGGAAACCCCAGTGGTCGCCGGTGCCGACCGGGGCGACGGCTACAAAGCTGCGGCTGGGAAACTCCCGGTCGTTGATGGTGCGGAGGTCCTCAGCCGCCGAGGACACAGGTGCGACCGGGAACAACTCCACAAAGCCAAAGACACCGCCGCCGTAGCGCATCATGAACGATTTGTACTTGTCCGGGAGAGCCACCGCTATTTCGCACTCGACGCTTCTGATCTCTTCAGCAGCGACGGTATGGCCTTCAACAAGGGCGAACCCGTACTCGGCTTGGTCCGCGGCCGACTTCTGTAGCAATGGTTCCGCCAGCGCCTCGAACTCTGCAAGATCCATGCGCGGATCCTACGCATCGCCTTACCCGCCACCGACTTACTCAACTGCCGCGATCCGCACAATCAGGAAGCCATGGCGGCGGCCGCCACTGATGGCTCTGCTGCCCTACTCGCTAGGCTCAACTGATGATCAATATGGCGGTGCGCGGTGACAGCGGGAACGTCGTGGCTCGCGCCGAGGCCGGCGTGGAGTGGACGGCCGGATTCGCCAGTCTGGACCCGGCAGGGTTCCCGATGCTCCGGGCCCTGACACCGTATGGGGATGCGGTCTTCAATCAGCGGCAGGTACCGCTGCTGATGACGGAGCTCGACCGGCTTCCTGCCGACCTGGGGGGTGACTGGGTCACTCAAGCCCGTGAGCTGTGCCAACTCGTTGAACGCGGGCTGCACCTGTATCTGTGGTTCATCGGCGACTGACTCAGGTTGCCGCCTGACACCCGAGGTCCATGATCGAGCGCGCGGGTCTGCCGCCATCCGCGCTCGAAGCGACCCGCGTAGTTACATTGAGTCACTCACACTGCACGGCTGATGTCCGGATCTGCCCGATGAGCGCTCGTCATGCTCAGGCAGTGCCGCCCGGCGTGAATCGTGAGTGACGGTCGACAGCGGCAAGCCACTTGCTCAACGCGCGCTCGCGCCACGCAGTCAGAAGACGACGGGTGGAACGGCCGGTCGGCTGAGTCACGGTCCACCGCAGCAGTGTGCTTTCCGCTTCGGGCACGAGTTCGGCGCACTGAACTCCGGCGTACTGGCTCGCTCGATCGACCTCGGCCACCCATCTCGTCTGCGGGATCGCTTCGCGGACCACGTAGTGAAAGCGCGCCTGCACGAGACCGGCACGAACGCGGAGGACGTACTCCGATCCGACGCCACCATGACCCGTTGTCGACCTGGATGACGCAGCGGATTGGTCCGCGCGGACGCCAGGTTGGAGCCGGAGGTCAACCGACGGGCTCATCGCATGGTGTTCGCGGCGACGAAGGTGGCGATGGACGCGGCGAGCATCAGTGCGTGCAGGACCATGTGTTCCAGATTCGGGCGCGGGCGCTCGCCGATGCGCGGCAGGACGATGACCGTGCTCGCATAGGTGCGCGCGTGCAGTTCCGGCCAGGTCGTCCCGGTGCCCGCGGTTGCCCACGGCATCGTGACCCCGGCCAGGTAGGGCGACCACCAGAGCAGCAGGCCGCCGAGCACCGCGAGCAGCTCGATCACCCCACCGGCGTAGCCGAGCCACGGCAGCCCGGTCGCTGCCCCGGCGCCGAGCAGAATCGCGGGCAACGCCATCACCGGCGCGTTCACGGCCACCTCGGTGAGCTGCTCCGAGCGTTTGGCACCGCGCACGTTGTTGAACGGATACAGATCGACCAGCGTCATGACGGCGTGGTACGCGACGGCGGCCAGGACGACGGTCAGGGCAAGCGCGATCATCACGATCTCCCAGCATGTTTACGGTGTAAGCAAACTCCTTGGGCTAGGATGGCTTACGCCGTAAGCATCGTCAAGAGAGGCATCATGAAAGCTGGCCTGAGCAGGGAGAAAATTCTCGACGCGGCGCTCGACTACATCGACGCGCACGGCCTCCCGGCGCTGTCGATGCGCAAACTCGGGGCGGCGCTGGGCGTCGAGGCGATGTCGCTCTACCGGCACGTGCCGAACAAGGACGCGCTGCTCGACGGCCTGGTCGACCGGGTGATGGAGACCGCATTCGGCAACCTCGGCGAACCGACCGGCGACGACTGGACGGCCTGGCTGCGAGACTTCGCGCACGCGCTGCGGGCCGCGCTGCTGGCCCACCCGGGCGTGCTGCCGCTCGCCGCGACCCGGCCGGTCAACTCGCCTGACGCGCTGCGGATGTCGGAACGGTGGCTGGCGGCGATGCGCGCGGCCGGGCTGCCCCTGGGCCGGGCCCTCGACGTGGTGAACGTGATTGCCACGTTCACCATCGGTCACACCCTGGCCGAGGCCGGGCAGACCCCGGGCCACGAGGGCACCGAGCCGGATCTGGACCAGCGCTCCGGCGAACTGGACCCGGCCGAGTTCCCGAACCTCGTCGAGGTGATCCGGACGCGGGCCGGTCTCGACTTCGACTCCCGGTTCACGCAGGCCGTCGACATCCTGATCGCCGGGTATGCGGCGCTGGGCCGCGGTTGACGGGCACTACCGGCGCCCCGGCAGCGGGTGGCGACCCGGCCGGGATCAGGCGGGCCGACCTCACCGGCGCCGAACTTCCCGATTCCTGCACCAGTGTGAGAACCGGCGAAGACGGCACCCCGCGGGTCCAGCTGCCGGTCAGCCGGCGGTGCGCCGCTCGACCCAGGTCAGCAGGGCCCCGAATGCCGGTGACATCGACGTGTCGGCGCTGGTCAGCGTCACCGAGTGCGGGCCGTCGTCAACCGTGATCGTGTACGTCATGACGTCGCGTGCGCGCGACCCCGGACGCGCGCCGCCCGGGTTCTCGGTCGCGGCGGCGACCAGGCGACGCAGCTCCCGGGCGTCAGTGTCCGGGAGCCGGTCGGTGTCGAGCACGCGGGGCGGCAGCCGCCGGACGATCGGGGCTGCCAGCCCGCCGTGCGTCGTGAGGGAAACCCGCATCTAGCCGCGACCGACCAGGGTCGGTGTCGTGGTGATCGAGATGCCCACCTGCGCCCACGCCTCCTTCACGGCCTGCTGCTGGCTGCTGCCCGCGCCGAAGAGCTCCGCGGCCTTGGCGAACGTCGTGTCGGCGAAGCCCTGGAAGTCGGTGGTCGGCGTCGACGCCCGCATCGATTCATACCAGATGTGCCCGGGAGCCTCCCAGGAGTTCCCGCCGATCCCGGTCGCCACCAGATAGAACGCCTTGTTCGGGATGCCCGAGTTGACGTGCACCCCGCCGTTGTCGCCGTCCTCGGTGTCCGGCAGCTCGACGAAATGGTCCATGTGAGCGGGCTGCGGGTCCTTGCCGAACAGCTTGTTGTCGAACGCGGTGCCCGGTGCCTTCATCGAGCGCAACGCGTCCGCGTCGATCGACGGGGTGAAGATCTCGGAGCCGATCAGCCAGTCGGCCTGGTCCGCGGTCTGCTTCAGCGACCACTGCTTGATCATCGAGCCGGCCACGTCGGAGAGCGACTCGTTCAGCGCGCCGGACTGGTTGCGGTACTCCAGGCCGGCGGTGTGCTCGGTGACACCGTGCGCGAGTTCGTGCCCGATCACGACGAGCGAGCCGGTGAGCCCGGAGAACACCTGGCCGTCCCCGTCGCCGAAGACCATCTGCTGACCGTCCCAGAACGCGTTGTTGTAGTGGGTGCCGCGGTGCACGTAGCCCTGCAACCGCATCCCGCGGTCGTCGATCGAGTCACGCTGGAAGACCTCACGGTAGAACGTGCGGGTGGCGCCGAAACCGTCGAACGCCTGGTTGATCGCCGCGTCCTTGACCGGCTCGTCGTCCTCCGAGCGCATCATCCTCGCCGAGGGCAGGATCGTGGAGTGCTTGCAGTCGTAGATGCTGCGGCGGCCGTCGCCGGGCACGGCGAGCACGCGGGCGATCAGGTTGCGAACGGTCCGCTCACCACGCAGCTGCGCAGTCGTGAGCAGGGTGGAGAGGGCCGCCTTGCGGATGTCCGCGTTGTCGCTGTCGAGCAGCCGGGTCAGGATGAACGGCGGCATGATGCAGTTGAGTCGCGTGGTGGACGTCATGGTCAACCTCGAATCCGGTCGAAGCGTTGTCGAAGAAGGAGATGCGCCGCCGGCCAGCGCAGATACATTCCGGGCGGGCGTTTGCCGTCAGTCAGGTCGCAAATACTGAAAGTGATCAACTGGGGCGTCGAGGGCTTCGTCCCTGATCAGACAGTCCGGATCGCCCGGGCGGCGGCTTGAACACGAACCGGGAAACGGGTCCTGGCGAAAAGTGTCGGTGGGGCTTGCTAGCGTTCCGGCACTGTCGGGTTCCGGCACCTGTTGCCTTGCGGCCGAAGGAGTCCTGTGACCATCAACGAGCACCTGACCACGTTCGCCGGGCTGCCGATCGTCGAGGTGGACGACGAGCGGGAGCCGGCCGACCCGGCCGCGGTGGCCTGGCGCATCGACATGGAGGACTTCGAGGCCGACGTGCCGGAGTTCGAGGCCGCCCTGGAGAAGGTGCTGGAGCGGGCCGGTCCGGGCGGGCCCGCGGCGCTGGTCGTCGGCGAGTGGGGCTCGGCCTACGACTCGGAGTTCCCGGCCGAGCTGCTGATGCGCGACGTGACCCGGTTCAGTGCGCTGCGGGCGCTGTTCATCGGCGAGATGACCTATGAGCAGTGCGAGATCTCGTGGATCAACCACAACGACCTCACGCCCCTGCTGGAGGCGTTTCCGCAGCTGGAGCGGTTGTGGGTGCGCGGCTCGCAAGGGCTGGAGCTCAAACCGGGACATTATCCGGGGCTGCGCGAGCTGGTCCTGCAGTCCGGTGGCCTGCCGGCGTCCGTGATCCGGGCCGTCAGCGCCTGCGACCTGCCCGGCCTCGAGCACCTGGAGCTGTGGCTGGGCGTCGCCGCCTACGGCGGGGACGCCCGCGCCGACGACCTTGCCACGATCCTCGGCGGGCGTTCCCTCCCGGCGCTGCGCCACCTCGGCCTCTGCAACGCGGAGATCGCCGACGAGGTGGCGGCGGCTGTCGCCGCGGCGCCCGTGGTCGCCCGGCTCGACCGGCTCGACCTGTCCCTGGGCGCGCTCGGTGACGCCGGGGCCGAAGCGTTGCTCGCCGGGCAGCCACTCACCCACCTGGCGACGCTCGACCTGCACCACCACTTCATGAGCGCGGAAATGGCGCAGCGGGTGGTGGACGAACTGCCCGGCGTGGCGGTGGACGTCTCCGACCAGCAGAAAGAGGAGCGTTGGGGTCGTTACACGGTCTGCGCTGAGTGACGTGCGGCTCGCCGTCGTCGGCAACCCGGAGAATCGGCGGGTGGCCCTGTTCAGCGCCGCCGTCGAACGGGCCGGGCTGCGCGCGCCGGAGGTCTTCGCGTGGCGGGACGTGCTGGTTCCCGGGCGGGTTCCCGGCCCGGGAACACTTGTGCGGATCGAGTCGCCGGGGGAGAACGCCGAGGTGGATCGGCTGCTGCGGGGGCTTGGCGGGGATCATCGGGCGGCCGCGCACGGGGAGATACGGGGGGCGGCGGCTGGGTTCACGGGGTTGTCGATGGCGCTGGAACGGATTGCGGCGGGTGGGGGGACGCTGCTGAACCAGCCGGCGGACATTCTGACGATGACGGCCAAACCGAGGTGTCACGCAGCGCTGGCCGGTGCCGGAATTGCTGTGCCGCCCGCTTTGGAGGCTCCCGTCCCGGCGCTGGCTCGTGCTGCCGCGCCCACTCCCGGCGTTGCCCCGCCCACTCCCGGCGTTGCCGCGCCCACTCCCGGCGTTGCCCCGCCCACTCCCAGCCTTGCCCCGCCCACTCCCAGCCTTGCCCCGCTGACTCCCGGCCTTGCCCTACCCTCGTCGGCGGGGTCGGTGACCGGCTACGAGTCGCTGCGAGCGGCCATGGACAGTGCTGGGTGGAGCCGGGTCTTCGTCAAAGCGGCCTACGGGTCGTCGGCCTCCGGGGTGCTGGCGCTGGCGGTCGGAGGCCGCCGCGACACTCCGGCCGGGCGACGGATCATGGCGATGACCTCGGTCGAACTCTCCAACGGCAAAATCTTCAACAATTTGCGCGTACGTCGTTATGACGAGGAAGCCTCGATCGCCGCGATCATCGATCGTCTGGCGCCGGACGGGTTGCACGTCGAGTGTTGGTACCCGAAAGCGGCCCTCGACGGCCGTGTCCTCGACCTGCGCGTAGTTGTGATCGCCGGCCGGGCACGGCATGTCGTCGTCCGCACCAGCCGTTCACCGATGACGAACCTGCATCTCGGCAACGCCCGCGGGGATGTCACCGCCGTCCGGGCCGCGGTCGGTGAGCAGCAGTGGGAGGCGGCCATGGACACGTGCGTCCGTGCAGCGGGGTGCTTCCCGGGGACGCTGCACGCGGGCGTCGACCTGATGTTCCGCACCGGATGGCGGGAGCACGCGGTGGCCGAGGTGAACGCGTTCGGCGACCTTCTGCCACGGGTGCTTTCCGAGGACGGGCTCGACACCTACGACGCCCAGGTGGCCGCCCTCCGAGCCGGCTGGTCGCCGCCGTGACCAGCAACGCCCCGGGGTCCCAGCCCTCCGGACGGCCATAGAGGCGTCCGCGGCCCCGGTCGCGCCGCCACAGCCGAGCATGACGGCACGACCGGGCATGGCGGCTCGGCTGGGCGTGACGGCTGGGCTGGGCGTGACGGCTGGGCTGGGCGTGACGGCTGGGCTGGGCGTGACGGCTGGGCTGGGCGTGACGGCCGAACGCGGTGACGCGGCCGGGCTTGGCAGCGCCGCCACGTCGCCATGCGGCTGGGCGCGGGACCCGGCGGGCGTCGCGCCACCACCCGGCGAGCGTCGCGCCACCGCCCGGCGTTGCGGTGCCCGCGTGCGCGGCGCGACCACGCGAACCGACTCAGCCGTGTCCGCCGCGCGGCTCGGGGCACGACCACGCGGCTCGAAGCACGACCACGCGGCTCGAAGGGTCAGGAGGCGAGGGCCGCGCGAGTCGCGTTCACGAAAGTGGTGAACGGGGCCAGGACCGTCGACCCGCGGTCCTTGCGGGTGTTAGTGCCGAACATCCGGTTACGCAGCGGCGTGGTCAGCTCGAGTTGGACCCCGGCGCCGCGCAGGTTGCGGTTGACGATGTTGGCCGGCTCGTCGCCGTTGAGGTCCGGCACGCCGGCTGCGTCGAGCACGGTGACGTCCGTGCCGGCGAAAGCCGCCCGGTACGCCGCCAGCACCGTCGCCTTGAGCCGGTTGTCGAGACCACCGACGAGTACACCCGCGGTGTTGGCGGCCAGACCCGCCTCGGCCGGTGAGCATCCGTGCAGGGACACCGTCCGGCGGCTGCCGGCGACCAGTGCCACCGCGACCGGGTCGTCGCAGTGCACCGACGTGACGTGCAGCGCGGCGTTCCCGGAGGATCGGATGCCTTCGAACATCCAGTAGTCGTAGACCGGTGCGCCGGTCACCGCCCGGCTCGCCGGGTGGTATCCGGCGATGGCCAGGCACAGTTCGGAGGTGCCGGGTTCGATGCCGCCGCCGTGCAGCGCGATGATCGCCGTGTCGGGGAAGGCACCGCTGTCGTCCACCGCGGCGAGGCGTTGGAACCGGCGGGCGTAGTCGGCGCCTTCGATGAGCGCCGGGTCCGCGTACAGCGCGGTGTTGGACGGATAGGTGTCGTCGGCGGCGAGGGCCGGACGCGCACCGGCGGTGACCGCCGCCGGGATTGCGGCGGCGCCGAGCGCGGCCAGGACACTACGACGGCGAAGTCCAGACATCGACATGATCGGATGATGCCACACCTGCCGAAGCGGCCCACGGGTCAGGTCTGGATCATCGGCTGGTACTCCTCGGCGGTGAGACCGAACGTCCACGCGACACCCTCCCGCGCCGTCCGGGTCCGGGGTGGGACGCGGAGCCAGTAGACGCGGCTGGTCCCGTCCGGCTCCGGGGTGGAGTTGACCACCTCGACCATGACCAGGGGTTCGTCGCCGGGCAGGTCGAGCCACCACAGCGTGCCGGTCTCGTCCGTGCCCTGCTGCCGCGCGCCGGCCTCCCGCAGGTAGCGCTCATATCCGAAGTGCTCCAGCATGACCCGCCGGATCTCGGCGTTGTCCTCCTGCCGGATCCGGTCGACGGTCAGCGCCGGCAGCTCGGCGGCGAGGCTCACCGGGATCGGCATGCCGCGCCAGGCCCACAGCCCGTAGCCGTCGGCGAACTCCAGTGCGGCGCCCTCGCCCCGGTGCAGGCGGCCGACGTTGTCGCGGGCCAGCAGCCGCGGGCGCTCGGTCAGGACGGCGACCCGCTCGTTCGCCCACCACCAGCCGGTGTGCCGCGCGACTTGGGCGAGACCGGTCAGCCGGCTCATCAGCCCGGCCTCGGGGCACAGCCGGTCGGCGGCGTCGAACGTGCTCAGCCACGCCCCGTCGTGCTGCCCGTAGATCGCGTCGAGCACCGGCCGCCGCGCTGCCCGCCCGGCCTCGTCGGGCAGGTCGGCGACCAGGTCGTCACCGAGCCGCAGCCGCAGCCGGCTCGCGACGAGGTCCATCACCAGACCCCAGGACCGGCGGCCCGCGGCCGCGCTGAGCTGCGCCCAGCCGTCGGACCCGAGCGCTTCGACCGCGCCTTTCCGCGCGGAGGCCCACGGCTCGGTCCGCACCTGGCGCCGCATCGAGGCCCCGGCGGTCTCCCCCGGCGTCCACCCCTGCGCTCGCAGCTCGGCCACCACCGCAGCAGCCCAGGCCGGCCTCTCGACCTCACCATCCGCGAGTAGGGCCGCCCGTGCCGGCGCGCCCACCTCACCGAGCGCGTGAGTAGGCGTCGACGTCTCACCCGGGAGATCACCGGCCGCGAGAAGTGCCGTCGCCACCGCTCCGGCGCGGGGCGAGCCCAGCCAGTAGATCCGCTCGGGCTCGGGCAGGCCGGCCAATCGATACGCCTCCCGCACCCCGGCCTCGGCCGCCGCCCGATCCCCCGGCCCGGTGTCGACCGCCGCGGCCAGCCACTGGTCCTCGACGGCCGCGGCCATCGCCTCCTGCTCGTGGGTCAGTCTCATCGCCCGCCCCGCTCAGTCCGCGACCGGCCGGAACGAGCCCGGCACGTATTCCCGCTGGCGGACCACCCGGTAGTGCCCGGACGGCAGCGGAATCGGCCCGTGCTCCTCGTGCGAGATCCGCGCGTGCGTCGGCACGTCGACGAACATCGCCTCCGGATCGTCGAGGTCGGCGAGCAGTCGCACCCCCGGGCCGCCGATCACGTGCGCGTGCCCGGTCGCCTCGCCGCGCGCCAGCACCATCCGGCCGCGCCGGTCACGGGGAACGGGCGCGCACGCGGGCACGTCGCCCTGGTCAACCGGGATGATCAGCACATCGCCCTGCCGGTACATCGGCCCTCCTGACAAGCTCGCCTTCAGTCGGGAGAAACCTATCCACCGGGTACGACATTTTCCCCGACCGCAGAAGGAGCCCCGAGCGCGGAAGCAGCCTCAGGCGCGGGAGCAGCCCCGAGCGCGGAGGCAGCCTCAGGCGCGGGAGCAGCCCCGAGCGCGGAGGCAGCCTCAGGCGCAGGAGCAGCCCCGAGCACGGAGGCAGCCTCAGGCGCGGGAGCAGCCCCGAGCGCGGAGGCAGCCTCAGGCGCGGGAGCAGCCCCGAGCGCGGAGGCAGCCTCAGGCACAGCAGCAGCCCCGCCCGGTTCCAGCCCGACCGTCGAGAGCGCATCCCGCCGCAAGACCTGCAGCAACTCCTCGTACGGCCCGATCAGAAACGCCTGATCCCCGGCAGCGAACCGGGTATCCCGCCGCGGCGGGTGCTCCAGAACCCCGTCACTGTCGGTCCGCCGGATCGCCACCACCCTCGTACGCGCGGAAAGGTCTTGCATGGCAAGTCCGTCGAGCCCGCCCCCGGGCGCCACGGTCAATCGCCCGACCAGCATCAACTGTGATCCGACGTAGAACGTGGCGAGTACGTCGAGCCCGAGTGCCGCCCCGACGAACCAGGGTGCCGCGAGGGCCGCCGTGGACCGGGTGACGCCGAGGCTCAGCGTGTGCTCGACGGTGTCCGCGAGCGTACGGTCGAAGAGTCGCAGCACGACCGGAACCGACCCCCACCGGTCACCGAGGCGGTCCTTCACCGCGAGCCCGGTCTCCAGGTTCACCAGATCGTCGCTGGTCAGGACGGCGACCGCGCGGGCCGAGATGAGCTGGACGCGGTCCAGGGTCCGGGCCAGCGTCGCGTCCGCGATGATCACCGGGACGCCGCTGTCGCGCACCTGGTCGACGTACCGATTGTTCTCGTCGGATTCGATGACGACGACCTCGGTGCCGGCCGCGCGGAGGCGTTCGACGACGTTCGCGCCGACCGAGCCGATCCCGATGACGACGACGTGGTCGGTGAGCTGGTCGAGCAGCCGGTTCCCGAGCGCCTCCTGGATCTTGATGGACACCAGCACGTTGGTGAGCAGCGCGATGAAGGTGGCCGCGAAGCATGCGCCGACCACCATCAGTCCGATGGCGAACATCCGCAGCCACGCCTGTTGATCACGGAAGTTGTAGTCGCCGTAGCCGACCGTGGCGATCGACTCGACCGAGAAGTAGAGCGCGTCGAGCAGTGTCATCCGGGTGCCGTCCGGCTCGCGGTAGCCGAGCTGCAGCACGAGAACCGAGATGTTGAGCAGCGTGATGAGGGCGACCAGCGCGTACGCGATCCGCCGGTCCAACGCCCGCAGCACCGATCCGGCCAGTTCGACGGCCCGGGCGAGCCGTCCCGGCCCGGCGCCGGCCGGCGTCTCGTCCCCGTCGACCACCCGCGCCGCGGCGAGTTCCTCCGGCGTGCCGAGCAGGGTGACCCGGTCGCCGGCCCGGATCGGATGGTCACGACCGGGACAGATCACCACCTCACCGCCGTCGTGCGGGGTGATCGCCAGGGGCGCGAGGGACCCGTACCGCGATCGCAGTGTCCCGGAATCCTCGGCCAGCACCTGCGCCGCGACGAACGGCCGGCCGTCGAGGTCCAGCTCGTGCGTGCCCGTCCGCAGGCACGCCTCGACGACCGAGGGAGCGGACAGGCCGGCCACGTCGAGGACGCTGACCTGCATCGCGGACAGGGCCCGGCCGACCGCCGGGTTCCGCAGTTGCACCACGACGCGTACGTCGTCGCGCTGCTCCCGCATCAGCAGCGCCGCCTCGAGGGTGTGCAGGTCGTCGGCGAGCACGCAGATCACCGCGACCGCGCCGGGCAGCCCCGCCTCGTCCAGGGTCTCCTGCAGCCGCGGACTGCCGACCACGACCGGCACACCCCACCCGCGCACCACCCTGACCAGGCGCGGGTCGGCGATGTCCTCGACCACGACGACGCGGACGCCGGCATGGTACAGCTGCTCGACGGTCCGCAGGCCGACGTCGTCGAGCCCGCACACGATGACGTGCCCGCGCCAATCCCTCGTCGCAGGGGCCATGCCCTCACGGTAGCCGCGCCGCCCACCACGAGGTGTGCCCAAACCCAGGATCAAACCCTTCTTCCCGTACGCCCGTAGCAGCGCCACCGTGAGCGCACTTCGCGCCGGCACGGAGACCGCCTCGCGACGACCTCACCGGCAGATGCGAGCCGGCGAAGCAGCAAAAGCAGTCCTCATGGCGAGCCACGGCGCTCCGTCTGCCTGATGGACACACGTAAACGCCGCTGGTACTAGTGGGTGGTGCTGTGGGCCGTCGAGTGGATCGTTCTGGGAATCGGCAGCGCGGCCGCCGTCCTCCACGGCGTCCGCCGTCACCGTCCGGCCCGGACAGCGCCGTGGCTGCTGCTCGCCGGCGCCATCGTGGCCAGTTGCTGCGGTGACGTGCTGACCGCGCTGGGCCGGCCCGGCATCGCCAACTTCTGCTTCTACGTGATGTTCGCGCTGGTCGCCTGCGTACTGCTGCAGCTGACCCGCGTCGGTGCGAGCCTGGTCGACCGGGCCCGGCTCATCGACCTGCTCGCGTTCGCGTGTTCGGTGATGCTGGTCGTCTGGGTGTTCGTCATCGGCGACGGCGGCCGGATCGGGGAGGTCTCCGGGGCGTACATCATGGGTGCCCTGCTCCTGCTCGCGGTCGTCGCCCGGCTGCTGGCCGCCGCGGGCCGGAACCCGTCGGCCGTGCTGCTGGTCGTCGGCGCGGTCGGTGTCCTGGTCAGCGACGTCGTGCAGCCGCTGTGGCCGGGCCGGTTGAGCGAGTCCGGTTTCGTGGTGCTCTACCTGGCCTGGGGTGCGGCCGCGCTGCACCCGTCGATGGTCCGGCTCACCGAGCCGACCGCGCCGCGCCCGGCCCCGTGGCTCGGCCGATGGGCCACGCTGCTGGGCATCTCGGTCGCCACCCCGCCGCTCGTGCTGCTGATCGAGGCGGTCAACGGCCAGGTCGGCGACGGCGTGGTGATCGCCGCGGCCGGCGCGATCACGTTGCTGCTGACCGTGACCCGGCTGACCGACGCGGTGACCCTGAACGGGCAGGCGCTGACCCGTGAGCGCGGCCTGCGGCAGGCGAGCGCGGCACTGGTCGCCGCCGCCGACCCGCAGGCCGTCGACGAGGCCGTACAGGTCGCGATTGCCCAGCTCATGCCACCGGAGACGGTCCGCAGCGCGGTCTTCGCCACCGACAACCGCGGCCTCACGGTCCAAGGGGAGTCCGGTTCGCCACACCGCAGTTGGTGGATCGAGGAGGCCGGGCACGACTGCGCGACACTGGTCTGCCCGCTCTGGCTGGAACCGCTCGCCGTCGCCCGGCCCAGCGGCGGTGCCCTGATCCTGACCGGTCGCCGGGACACGCTCACCGCCAGTCGCGACACTCTCGAGGTGCTGGCCGGTCAGGCAGCCCTCGCGCTGGACCGGATCTCGCTGATGGAGGCGGTCGGCCGCCGCGACAGCGACCTCTATCTGCGCGCGGTGGTGCGCAACACCACCGACAAGATGGTGGTGATCGACGAGGACCAGCGCATCCGGTACGCCAGCCCGTCGCTGCGGGAGCTGCTCGGCGTCGACGAACTTCCGCCGATGGCCACCCTCGCCGACCTCGTGCACCCCGACGATCGCCACGAGCTGCGTCAGGCGTTCCGCGGCGCCGGCGACGGGGTGGTGTTCTGCTCGCTGGTACGCGCCGGCGGTGGCCAGGTGATGGTCGAGGCCACGTACCGCGACCTGCGCGAGGACCGCCTGGTCCAGGGCTTCGTGGTGACGATGCGGGATTTCCCCCGCGGCCCTGATCCGGACGAGCAGCACCCCCGGCGCGACAACCGGGGCGAGTTACCGGCCTGGGTGAATCGTCGCAGCGCCCGGCACAAGTTCAGGTACTGAGGGCTGCTGATCTGCTGAACGCGCCAGCGCCGCCGCCGCAGCGTCGAGGACCTCTTCCACGCCGACCTGCAGCAACGCCGGATGCACCTGCTCCCCGGGCAGGTCGCCGCGTTCGCTGCGAGTGCCGTGCCAGATCGCCCGGTGCCACGGCCGGTCCGCCGGCGGCCCCCAGTACGCGGGCGACATCGGCCCGAACAACGTCACCGACGGCGTCCCGTACGCGGTGGCCACATGCGAGATCCCGGTGTCCCCGCTGATCACTACGCGCGCGTGGGCGACCATACCGGCGAGTTCCCCGAGATCGGTGGCGGGCACCGCCGACGCGTCGAGGCCGGCTTCCGCCGCGACCCGGCCGGCCACTTCCCGCTCCGAGGCACTACCGGTCACCACGACCGTGTGCCCGGCGTCCCGCAGGCGCCGGGCGACCGCCGCGTACCGCGAGACGGGCCACCGCCGCGAAGCCGACTTGGCCCCGGGGTGCACGATCGTCAGCCCCTTCGGCCCGTCCGGCGCCGCGAGCCGCAGGTCGGCCGGGTCCGCGACGATCCCGTAGTAGCCGAGCATCCGGCACCACCGCGGTACTTCATGCTCCTCGACGACCCAGTCCGGCCCGTCGGCGTGGACTTCACTCCGGAAGCCCCACAGTTTCCCGGGCCGGGCGTCGAGCAGCATCCGGTGCGATTCCGGCCCGCTGCCGTGCAGGTTGACCGCGAGCGACGGCGCGTCGATCGGCCACGAGGCCGGCCCCAGTCCGGGGGTGGGCAGGATCCGGTCGACGCCGCCGATCAGGGTGATCAGCGGCGTCAACCATGCGGGCGCGGCCAGCACCAGCTCGTCGGACGGGAATGCGCGCCGCAGGGCCCGCAGCGCCGGCACACCGGTGGCGAGGTCGCCGACGCCGAGGGCCCGGAGAACCAGGATCACGGGTACGACGTTTCCGTCTCCCCGGCGATGACGAGTTCCCGCACCGCGCATCCGGCCGGCTGTTGCAGCGCGAACAGGATCGCGTCGGCGACGTTGCCGGGGTCGTTGAGTTTCGCGTCCGGTCCCGGCTTGTACCGTTCTTCGCGTTCGTCGAAGAACTTGGTCCGCATCCCGCCCGGGATGATCAGGGTGACCCCGACCTGCCCGGCGAGTTCCGCGGCGAGCGCCCGGGTGAAGCCGACGACCCCGAATTTCGCCGCGCAGTAGGCGGTGGCGTCGGAGACGGCTTTGATCCCGAGCGTCGACGCGATGGTCACCACGGTCCCGTGCGATTCCTTCAGGGCGGGCAACGCCGCGCGAACGACTGCCGCGGTGGCCAGAAGATCAACAGCGACGATCCGATCCCAGACTTCCCCGGGTACGTCGTCAAGCGCCCCCGGCACGTCGAAACCGGCCGCGGTGACGACCCCGCTGACACTTCCCCCGGCCTGTTCGATCGCCTTGCGGGTGGCCTGTTCGGCGGCGCGCGTGTCGGCCAGGTCGCACTCCACCCAGGGCACCCCGTCGCGGGCGGGCGCCTGACGATCGATGACGAACGGCCGTCCGCCGGTCTTGAGCACGGCGTCGACGACGGCGGCACCGAGCCCGCTCGATCCTCCGGTGACGATGACTGCGTCCATGGTTACCTTCCGCTCGTGGTGGTGGTGGCGGCCTGGGCCGCGGCAATGGTGCGGGTGGTGGAGCGACCGTCCAGGTACGGCACGATCACCGTCTGGCCGTCCCACCGCTTGACGAGTTCGGCTTCGGGCAGTTCGGCGTAGTCGCCGCCCTTGACCCAGACGTCGGGCCGCAGCCAGGAGAGCACCGCCTCCGGGTTCGGCTCGTCGAAGATGACGACGGCGTCGACGCAGTCCAGGGCGGCGAGCAGGCGGGCCCGGTCGGTCTGCGAGTTGATCGGACGGTCGGGGCCTTTCAACCCCCGTACGGAATCGTCGCTGTTGAGACACACGATGAGGCAGTCGCCGAGTCCGCGGGCGGCGCGCAGGGTGGCGAGGTGGCCGGTGTGCAGCAGGTCGAAGCATCCGCCGGTGGCCACGACGACACCGCCGCGTTCGCGGATCGTGGCCGCGAGCCGCCCCGCGGCATCGGCGCCGATCCGCTCGACCGGCACCGGCGGCGTGGGGTCGGTGGACAGGGCCGCGCTGACGCCGCCGGCCAGCACGTAGGCCGTGGCCGCGTCGACCGCGTCCTGCACCGCCTCGGAGACCAGCGCACCGTCGGCGAGGGCCAGCGCCGCGGCCGCCGCGAACCGGTCCCCCGCACCGCACGTGTCGGCGTCGCCGGCGTCCGCGGGCGCCGGGATGACCAGTGGGGTCGGCCCGGCCTGGCTCAGGATCGCGCCGTGCGGCCCGCAGGTGATCACGACCGCCTGCGCCCGCCATTCGTCGCGCAGTTTCTGCCCGGTCCGCTGGGCCGTGCTCAGTGCGGATCCGTGCCCGGCGTCCCCGGTGGACCTCACCGCCTCGGCCAGGTTCGGCGTCACCAGGCGCACCCCCGGCACCGGCGGCGGCCCGGCCGGGTGCGGGTCCCAGACGATCGGCGCGGACGCCGCCTCCAGCGCGGCGCGGACGGCCGGGTGCCGGGCCACTCCGCGCCCGTAGTCGCTGACCAGGATGGCTTTGGCCGCGCCGAGCACGTCGAGGACCCCGTCCGGGGCGTTGCCGGGCGGCTGGGCCGGCCCGCCGCGGTCGAGGCGCATGAGCACCTGACCGCGCGAGCGCATCCGGATCTTCTGTGGCGTGGCGCCGGGCAGTGGCAGCGCGTACACCTCGATGCCGGCGGCCGTGAGCAGTTCGCTGAGCCGGGCCCCGGCGGCGTCCTGGGCCAGTGCCGTGACCAGCGCGACCCGGTAGTCCTCGGAACCGGCCGCGAGCAGCGCGGCCAGTCCCGCACCGCCGGGTCGTTCCGAGACGGATTCCTCGTCGAGCACGGGCGCCGGGGCATCCGGGGCGATCCGGTGGACCGCGCCTTCGACGTCCCGGTCGAGCAGCGTGTCGCCGACGATGACCAGCAGTGGTTTCTCCACGGTCGTCCCCTCCGGTTCCCGGCCCAGCACGCGGGGCAGGGCGAGATCGATGTGCTCGCACATCACGTGCACCGAGACCAGGTGCAGTTCCTGGACCACCTGCGATTCCGGCGACGGGCAGTGCAGCACCTCGTCGCACGCGTCGCCGACCGGTGACGGGCCGGGCCCGACCATCGCCCAGGTGCGCATCCCGCACTCGCGGGCAGCGTGCACGGCGGCGACCAGGTTGGGGCTACGGCCGCTGGTGGACATCACCAGCAGCACGTCACCGGGCCGCCCGTGGGCCCGGACCTGACGGGCGAACACCTCGTCGAAGCCGTAGTCGTTGCTGATCGCGGTGACCGCCGACGAGTCCGCGGTGAGCGCGATCGCGGACAGCGGCATCCGGTCCTCGCGCAGCTTGCCGACCAGTTCGGCGGCGAGATGCTGGGCCTCGGCGGCGCTGCCACCGTTGCCGGCGACCAGCAGGCGGCCGCCCTTGCCGAGGTGCCAGGCGAGGTCGGCGCCCCAGTCGGCGAGGCGGGCGGCGACCGTCCGGTACGCCGCGAGCGACGCCCCGAGCGCGCTGAGGTGCCGGTCCAGTGGATCCGTCATCATGCCACCGCCGCCGGGATCGCGGCCACACCGGCGTAGACGGCGCTCATCCGGGCGGCGACCTTCGGCCAGGCGTACGCGTTCTGCGCCCGGTCCGCCGCGGCCGCCGCATAGCCGAGCCGCCGGCTCTCGTCGCCGAGCAGCCGTCGCAGCGCGAGTCCGAGCCCGGCCGGGTCGCGCGGCGCCACGAGGTCGCCGGTCACGCCGTCGACGACGGTGTCGGTGAGGCCGCCGACCGCGGTCGCGACCACGGGCACGCCGCAGGCCATCGCTTCGAGAGGGGTGAGCCCGAACGGCTCGTACCAGGGGGTGGCGGCGACGACGGCGGCCGAGCGGTACCAGGCCGGCATGTCGGCCGCGGGCACCGACCCGACCAGGTGCACCCGGTCCTCGACGTGGTGTTCCTTGGCCAGCCGGAGCAGTTGCTGGGCGTACGGGTCCTGGTCGAGCTGGTCGGCGGCCGGTCCGCCGACGACGACCAGTTCGGCCCGGGGCACCTCGGGCAGCGCACGGATCAGTTCCTCGAAGCCCTTGCGCGGGACGAGCCGCCCGACGCTGAGGATCCGCCGGCCGGTTCCGCCGGGGGCGACCGGCCCGTCCTTGCGGAACCGCTCGGTGTTGACCCCGGACGGCACCAGCGTGGTCCGCGACCGCGGGACGCCGAGCGCGACGAGTTCGCGCACCTCGTCCTGGCACTGCACGATGACGCGGTCGACGACGCGGCCGAGCTGACGTTCGTACCCGATCCGGTGGGCCGGGCTGGTGTCGGCCGCGCCCTGGTGACGGCGCTTGACCGAGCCGAGCGCGTGGTAGGTCAGCACCACCGGCACGTCGCAGCGGCGCGCCGCGGTGACCGTGGCCAGCCCGCTCATCCAGAAGTGCGCGTGGGCCACGTCCGGTTTCCAGGTGCCCTGCCAGTCCCGGGCCATCCACTCGGCGAAGCCGCCCATGTACGGCAGCAGTTCGTCCTTGGGCAGTGGCGTCGCCGGGCCGGCCGGCACGTGCACCACGTCGACCTGCTCCCCCAAGGGCACCACCTCGGGCAGGGACGGGTCGTCGCGCCGGGTGTAGACCCGCAGCTCGTGGCTGTCGGCGGCGAGCGCCGCGGCCAGTTCGGCGACGTGCGCGTTCTGGCCGCCCGCGTCGACCCCGCCGAGCACGGCGAGCGGGCTGGCGTGTTCGGAGATCATCGCGATGCGCATGTGTGCCCCTCCAGAAGGTGATCCCAATCGGCCAGGAATCGGTCGAGGCCGTACCGGGCAAGCGCGACGCGACGGGCCTTCTCGCCCATCCGGCGGGCCTGGTCGGGTTCCTCGATCAGCCAGTGGGCGGCCTCGACGAGCGTGTCGACGCGGGTGGAGAGCACCCCGGCGCCCTCGGGGATCGCGGCGATCGCCTCGGTGGTGGCCAGTGCGAGGACCGGCATCCCGATCTGCATCGCCTCGATCAGGCTCAGCCCGAGCGAGGTCCACCGGCACAGGTGCAGGTAGGCGCGGCGGCGGGCGAGCTGCTCGTGCATCGCCGCCTGCGGCGGGTCCTCGTGGGCCGCGATCCGCGGGCCGTCGAGGTCGCGTACACCCATGCCGAACACGTCCAGCGGCGCGACCGGCGTGAACCGTTCGAACAGATCAGTTCCGGTCACCCGGCCGCGGCGGACCGGCTCGTTGGTGACGATCGCCAGCCGTCCCAGGTCGCCGGTATAGCGGGCCTTGGGCTCCACCACACCGTGCTCGATCACCGTGGTCGGGGTCGACCCGGTGTCCCAGAACAGCTGATTGAAGTGGGTGACGTGCGCGATGATCAGATCGTCGCGGTCGGCCATCGGGTGCCGGGTGTTCGGGACGTCCCCCTTCGGGGTGTTGTGCTCCACGTAGACGACCGGCAGGCTGGGCGGCAGCAGGTCGATCTCCTCGGGCCGCTGGACGATCGCCAGGTCCGCGTCGCGGATCTCCTCCAGCGGCAGTTCCTCGACGGTGTCGGGCCAGTCGAAGGTGCGGGCACGACCACGGCCCCACGCGTCGCGGGCCTCGTTGACCGGAATCAGATAGCGGTGCTTGCCCTGGACGAACGAGGTGGTCCAGGAGCCGTGCACGTGCCAGAGCAGGATGTTCAAGCAGCTACCTCTCGGACGAGCCCGGCCGGGCGGGCGCCGAGCCGGGTCACGGCTGCGAGCACCTCCTCCGGGCCGACGGTGGACAGGCAGGGATGGCCGGGCACCGGGCAGACCGTCGCCCGGGTGTCACGACACGGAGCTCCGGCAGCGCCGAGACGCACCGCCGGGACGCGATAGGGACCCCATTGCGCGTACGGCACGGTGGGCGCGAACAAGCTCACCACCGGTGTCCCGACGGCCGCGGCGAGGTGGGCCGGCCCGGTGTTGCCGACGACCAGGCACGCGGCGTCGGCCAGGAGCTGGGCCAGCTCGGTCAGCGTAGGGGGCGTTTCGACGTCGGCGGCGTTGTCGGCGACGTACTGCGCAAGCTGTTCCTCTCCGGGACCGGCCGTGACCAGGACCCGGAAGCCGGCACCGGCGAGGGTTTCGACGGCCGCCCTGAGCTGGTCGGGTGGGCAGGAGCGGGCCTCGACGCTGGCGCCGGGGTGCACGATCACGTAGTCGCCCGGGCCCCGCCGCCGCACCCCGCGCACCCGCAGGCCACCGTCGTCGGTATCGGGCAGCGTGAAGCCCGCGGCCGCCGCGACGCTGCGCGCCCGCTCCGGCTCCGGCACCCCTCGGGGCACGCCGCGATGCCGCACGTCGAGCAGCGACCCGGGATAGTCCTCGCTGATCGCGGTGATCCGCTCCACGCCGGCCTCCCGCAGCAGCAGGGCCAGGGGCAGAGCCGATTGGTGGTACGACGTGAAGATCACCGCCTCGTCCACCCGCGCCTCCCGCACCCGGCGGACCAGGCCGTCCAGGCCGGCGTCGCGAACCGGATCCGGCTCGGGGTCGATCCACGGCAGTTTCCACTCGATCAGCTCGTCGACGCCGGGCAGCAGTTCGGCCGCCGCCCGCCCGCGCGGACCGCACAGCAGGACGACCCGTTCGCTGCCGTGCGCCACCGCGCGGATCGCCGGGCCGGTGACCAGCACGTCCCCGGCCGAGTCGGAGCGCACCGCGAGCACGGTCCCGGCCTTGCGTGGCCGGGGAATCGCCCTGACCAGGTCCTCCCGGGCGAGGATCAGGTCGACCGCCGCGGCCAGATCGCCGACGACCGCGGGCGCGGCCTCGACCTCACCGGTCAGCGTGACCCCGGTCGGTACGAGGATCCCGGCAGCGCCCGCCGCGAGCGCGGCCTCCATGTCACGGCCGATGTCGCCGACCACGACGCAGCGCTCCGGAACGGTCCCGAGCGCGGCCGCGGCGGCGTGGACCAGGCCGGGCCGGGGTTTGCGGCAGTCGCAGCCGGTGGTGTCGTCGTGCGGGCAGATCTGCCACGTGCCGAACTTTCCGAGCAGTTCCTCGACCCGCTGGTTGACCTGTGCGAGCTGGTCCGCGTCGAACTTCCCGCGGGCCAGGCCGGACTGGTTGGTGACCACGCCCAGCTCGAGTCCGGCGGCACGCAGCCGGTCCAGCGCGGCTCGGGCACCGGGCATCGCCTCGACTCGGGACGGGTCCCCGTTGTAGGGGACGTCCACGATGATCGTGCCGTCCCGGTCGAGGAGAACGGCGTCGTAGAGCCGTGACATCAGACGGCCACCGCCCTGGTCCCCACGCTGGTGCCGGCGTCCTTCGGTGCGGCCACGTCGCTCCCGGCGGCGGTGTTGCCGGTGACCCGGGCCGGGGTTGCGGTGCGCCAGCGCCACCAGCCGCGCAGCCAGTGCGCGACCGCCACCGGTGGGATCGCGGCGCTGGTCAGAAGCATGGTGGTGACCTCCCGCCGGTCGCGCGGGCCGGGCGCGATCCGGGCCGCCGCGAACTCGGCGGTTCCCGCGGCCCACCCGGCTCCCGCGACGAGAGCCCAGCCCCGACGACCCGCCACGGCCGCGACCAGCGCGGCCAGGCCCAGGGCGGTGATCGCCGCGTGGCGGGGGCGCCGGCCGGGCGGGATCTCCAGCAGGCTGCGCCAGTACGGACCGTAGAGACTGCGGAGCAGGGCGTCGTCCGCGTTGCCGCGCTGGGTGCGGAGGCTGACCCAGCGCGTCTCCGGGCGTACGGGATGAATGATCTTGCGAATGCCGGCCCGGAGGTGCCATCCGGCCCGGCGAACCCGGAAGGCGATCTCGGCGTCCTCGCGGAAGGCGCGCGGCAGGCGCTCGTCGAAGCCCCCGACGGCGGTCAGAGCCTCGCGGCGGTACGCCATGTCCGCGGTCAGCCACTTGCCGTCGGCGAGCCCCGCGGTGACCCGCTCCCAGTCGGTCGGCCGGCGGTCGCCCGGCAGCGGCACGTGCAGGACGCCCTGGATGCCGCCCACGTCATCGCCCGCGCCGGCCAGGTCCTCGGCCAGGCGATCGGCCCAGTCCGGTTCCGGCACCACGTCGTCGTCGAGGAAGACGATCCAGTCGTTGCGAGCGGCCCGCCAACCGGCATTGCGCGCCGCGGCCGGACCCCGCGCGGGCCCTTTCACCACTTCGGCCCAGGCCGGCGTCTCCAGCGGCGGCGGGTTGCCGGGGCGGTCGTCGACGACGATGATCTCCGCGTCCCGCGGGAGCGCATCGAGCAGGACGCGCAGCGAAGGCCGGCCGAGCGTCGGCACCACGATGCTGATCACGCGCCGAACGCCTGCGCCCGGTGGACCGCGAACGGCCCGATCGCGAGCAGGTCGACCGGCGCCGAGCCGAACAGCTCCATCGCCTCGCGCGGCGTGTCGACCATCGGCCGCCCGGCCGTGTTCAGCGACGTGTTGACGACCACGGGCAGGCCGGTGAGCCGCTCGAACTCGGCGAGCATCGCGGCGACGAGCGGCTCGGTCTCGTGGTGGACGGTCTGCACGCGCGCGGTGCCGTCGACGTGGGTGACGGCCGGGATCCGGTCACGCCAATCAGGTTTGACCCGGTGAACGAAGAGCATGTACTCACTCGGGTAGACCCCGTCGAAGAGATCGTGGAAACGTTCGGCGCGGACCATCGGCGCGATCGGGCGGAACTGCTCGCGGCCCTTCACGTCGTTCATCCGCCGCTGCGTGTCCGACTGTCCGGGGTGGGCGAGCAGCGAGCGGTGGCCGAGCGCGCGCGGGCCGTACTCGCTGCGCCCCTGGTACCAGGCGACGATCCCGTTGCGGGCCAGCACCTCGGCCGCCTCGGCGGCGATCGACTCCGGACGCGTGTACGGCAGCGCCGCCCGCTGCAGCTCGGCTTCCAGCTCCTCGTCGGACCAGCCGCGCCCGAGCGCCGCCGTGGTGAACGGGATGCTCTGCCCGTGCACGGTCAGCGCCGAGCCGAGCGCGGTACCGGAGTCACCGGCGGCCGGCTGCACCCACACCCGCTCGAACGGCCCCTCCGCGGCGACCCGCCCGTTCGCGACACAGTTCAGCGCGGTGCCACCGGCCATGGTCAGCGTCGGCAGGCCGCCGGACGCCTCGAACGTCCATCGGGCCAGGTCGAGGATGACCTCCTCGAGGCGCTTCTGGACGCTCGCGGCCAGGTCGGCGTGCGCTTCGGTGAGCTCCCCGCCGGGTGCGCACGGTTTGGCCAGCGCACTCCAGTCGATGCGGTCCACGACGAACCCGCCGTCGCCGGTCGTCCTGATGAGTTCCCGCAGAAGATCAAGGAACTTCGGGCTTCCGTACGACGCCAGGGCCATCACCTTGTACTCGTCGCTGGAGTGGAGGAAGCCCAGGTGACGGGTCAGATCCTCGTAGAGCAGCCCCAGCGAGTGCGGCAGTTCCTGCGTCCGCAGCACGGTCAGCTCGCCGCCGCGGTACGCACCGGCCAGGTGACCGGCGACCTCCCCGCGCCCGTCGAGCACCAGCACGGCGTTGTCGTCCGGCACGGACAGTCCCGCCGACGCGGCGTGTGCCACGTGATGCGGCACGAATCTCACCTGCTCGGGGTCGAGGCCCGGCAGCGCGGCGGCCAGGAACTGCGGCGCCCGGCGCGCGTAGTCGATCCGCAGGTGATCCCACGGGTCGTTCAGTCCCAGATCGGCGGCGTCCCGGCTGATCCCCGGATCGAACGAGTAGGCGACCGCGTCCAGATCGCCCGGACGCAGCCCCGCCTCGGCCAGGCACCAGGCCGCCGACAGCTCCGGCAGTTCCCACGCGGCGAACGGCACCGGCCGCTTCCCGTGCTTACGCCGGCTGAAGCGTTCCTCCTCGGCCGCGGCCACGACCTGACCGTCCACGATCAGCGCCGCCGCCGGATCGTGGAAGATCGCGTTGATTCCCAGCACTCGCATGAAGCGGCGGATACCCGACTGCTTTCGAGCTACTCACCGAGGCGGCAAAAAACTTCGACGGTCGAAGTGTTTCGCGTTTGCGCAGGTCACGAAGGGGCATCCGAGCTGCCATGTACGAGGTCAGCCAACTCATCGCCGGTTCCCGGCGGCTCGGCGGCTCCGGCCGCGAAGTGATCGTCATCAGTCCCAGCGACGACTCCCGGGTCACCCGGGTCGCCGTCTCCGACGAATCCGATGTCCAAGAGGCCGTCAACGCCGCCCGCACCGCCGCACCGGACTGGGCCCGCACCGCGCCGGCCGCCCGGGGTGCGGCACTGCACGCGGCCGCCGATGCGGTCGCCGCCGGCGCCGACGAACTCGCGCGACTCATCTGCGCCGAGATGGGCAAACCGGTCGCCGATGCCCGCGACTCCGTGATGGCCGGAGTCGGAACGCTACGTCAGTACGCGGAACTCGGACCGGTCCACCGCGGACGCGCGCTCGCCGGCAACGACGAGGCGATCGACCTGATGGCGTACGGGCCGCGCGGCGTCGTCGCGGTGATCACCCCGTGGAACGATCCGGTCGCCGTGGCCTGCGGCCTGCTCGGCGCGGCCCTCGTCACCGGCAACACGGTCGTGCACAAACCCAGCGAACGGACCCCCGCCACCGGACATCACCTCGTCACCCTGCTCGCCCCGCACTTCCCCGACGGCGTCCTCAATCTGGTCAACGGCGACGGCGCGGTCGGCGCCGCCCTGGCCGCCGCCCCCGTCGACGTGGTCGCGCACGTCGGCTCGACCGCCACCGGACGCGCCATCGCCGCGGCCTGCGCCCGCACCGGCGCGAAAGCGCTGCTGGAGAACGGTGGCAAGGACCCGCTCCTGGTCGACGGCGGAGTCGACCCGGCCTGGGCGGCCGGACAGGCGGCGCTCGGCTCGTTCGCCAACTCGGGTCAGATCTGCGTCGCCGTCGAACGGATCTACGTGGTGGAATCCGTCGCCGAAGCCTTCCTCGACGCGCTCGTCACCGAAGCCGACGCGTGGCAGCCGCGCATCGGTCCCCTGGTCGACCGGCGACTGCGCGACACCGTCGACGACCAGGTCCAGCAGGCCGTCAAGGAAGGCGCGACCGCCCTGCGCGGCGGAACGGTGCCGGCCGGGCCTGGCTCGTACTACCCGCCGACCGTGCTGACCGACTGCACCGACCGGATGGCGATCATGCGGGAGGAGACGTTCGGGCCGGTCGCGCCGGTCGCGATCGTCCCCACCTTCGCCGAAGGCCTGGAACGCGCGGCCGCCTCCGACTACGGCCTCGCCGCGACCGTTCTGACCCCGTCGATGGGCAACGCCCAACAAGCCTGGCGAACGCTGCCCGTCGGAACCGTGAAGATCAACGCGGTGTTCGGCGGGGCGCCGGGCGGGGCCGCACACCCGCGCCGGCTCAGCGGGCAGGGCTTCGGGTACGGCCCCGAACTGCTCGACGAACTGACCGCGGTGAAGGCCGTCCACGTCGAGGCACCCCCGACCGGCTGGTAAAACCCGGGCAACTCAGTCGCCCCGGGCGCGTGAGGCACCTCTGGTCGCCGGCCAAGCACGGCCGGCCGGCGACCAGAGGTGCCTCACGCGCCGGAGAACACACCGGACGACCAGCGGGCGAGGTCAGTGATTCAGGAGGCGTAGGGACTGTTCGACGGCGGTGGGGACGGCGCGGCGGTGGCGGAGGGCCCACGGCAGGTCGCCGGTGAGGTCGCCGAGCGCGGCCGGGCAGGTGCGGGCCACCTGGGCGAGGACTCGGGCGACCACTGCGGGCGGGCGGCGCAGCACGGCGGTGAGGGCGCGGTTGCGGGCCTCGCGGCGGATCCGGGCTCGATTGTCGCGCCCGGCCGGTGAGGGGAAGTGGCGCACGGTCAGCGACGGGACGTACGACAGTTCGTGTCCCGCGGTGGCGAGGTCCATCGCCAGGAGCGCTTCCTCGCCGTACACGAATAATTGCGGGAGGAATCCCCCGGCCTTGAGGAAAGCGTCTCGCCGGACCACGACCGCGCAGGAGAGGAAGCCGAGTACCGACGGACCGGCCGCGCCGGGCGGGGTGCCGAGCGGCGCGGTGGCCATGTAGTCGGAGACCGGGTCGGGCCGGGCTTCCGGGCCGATCAGCACCCGGCCGGTGAGCAGGGCGGCCTTCGGGTGGGCACGGAGCAGTTCCGCCGCCCGGGCCAGAGAACCGGGTTCCCAGTACGAGTCGTCGTCGGCGAACGCCACGAACGGTGTGCGCGCCCAGAGGACTCCGGTGTTGCGCGCCGCCGCACCGATGTTCTCGTCGAGCCGGACGACGTCGACCCGCCGCTCCGCCCCGTCGAGCTCCCGGCCGGCTGACCCAGGATCCGGCCCCACTCCCTCGAGAATCGTCCCGGCTGTTGCGAGGCCCGGCATCGGGACGAGGTCGGCGTCGTAGGCGCCCGGAACGTCGAGCGGCTGATCCGACCCGTTGTCGACGATGATCGTCGGGGCGCGGTGGTGCGGGACGGTCTCGCGGAGAAGGTCGGGCCGGTTGCGGGTGGCGACCACCACGGTCACTTCGTCGGTCTCGACGGCGACCGGCGCCGGCCTGTTGATCACTGACATGGCGCGCCGCATACCCGGGAGTCGGCAAACCACTCCCGGCCCGGGCCGGCGTCCCGCGGGAGGGTGAACCAGCGGCGAAAGGCCCGGCGCCACCGCGCCGGGCCTCCCACAAACCGCCGGGCCTCCCACAAACCGCCGGGCCTCCCACAAACCGCCGGGCCTCCCACAAACCGCCGGGCCGTCGAACCGAACCGACGTCAGGCCATCTGCTCGGCCGCCAGCAGCGGCTCCGGGTGCGGCAGGTGCAGCGTGCGGCCCTGAGCGCGGGCAATGGCCGCCGCCCCGGCCACCGCCGCCGCGGTGGTGATCGCCCCGCCCAGAAGAAGCGCGCCACGCGGCCCCACGGTGTCGCACAGCCACCCGACCGCCGGCGCCCCCACCATGCCGGACAGCGCGGACACGATGCCGACCGCGGCCAGCACCCGTCCGCGCATGTCCTCCCGGGTGTCCAGCTGGATCCGCGTGGACACGACCGTGTCGAACACGACCGCACCGGCCGCGATCGGCAGGATCAGCGCCGCGAACGACGTGACGTTCGGGGCGAGGCCGGCGCCGATCTGCAGCAGGCTGATCGTCAGCCCGGTGCCGAGCAGCACGCGCAGTGTCGACTTGCCGGTCCCGGCGAGGAGCAGCCCGCCGAGCACGGCGCCGACCGCGAAGACGGTGGAGAGCAGCCCGTACGCGCCGGAGCCGCCGTGCAGCGGCCCGGCCACCATCGAGGCCATGCTGACCTGGTAGTTACGGCCGAGCGACCCGAGCACGAACGACAGCGCGAGCACGATCAGCACGACCGGCTGGCGGCCGATGTAGCGCAGCCCGGACAGGACGCCCCGCTCCCCCGCCGCGGCGACGGGCAGGTCACGCAGTTCGCTGAGACGCATCGCGGCGAGAGCGCCGATGACCGCGAGGTACGACACCGCGTTGATCACGAAGAGTGTGGCCGGGCCGGTGATGCCGACGAGGACACCGCCGAGGGCCATGCCGCCGATGCGCCCGGCCGAGCTGAGCACCGAGCCGAGCGCGAGTGCCGAGCCCAGCGCGGACGGCGGGACCAGCGCCGAGCCGAAGCGGCCCAGGGCCGGGCCTTCGAACGAGCTGATCACGCCGGAGGCCAGCGCCACCGCGAAGATCAGCGCATGGCCGCCGTGCGCGACGAGGACGAGGGCGAGCAGCGCGCGGACGGCCTGGCTGGCGATCAGCAGCGGGCGGGCCGGCAGCCGGTCGGCGAGCGCGCCGCCCCACGTGCCGAGGACCAGCACCGGCAGCGCCTGGAGCATGACGACCAGGCCCATGGTGGCGGCGGAGCCGGTGGCGGAGAGGATCAGCCAGTTCAGTCCGAGCACCTGCATCCAGGTGCCGGCGGTCGACACGAGGTCGGCGGCGGCCCAGAGCCGGTAGTTGCGCTCCCGAAGCGGTGCGAACATCGGTGCCAAAGCGGCGATACCCCCTGGAAAGAACAGCAGCGCCGGCCCTCGGCGCTGCGACACTGTTCGTCAGGGGTCCGGGGGTCGCTTCGGGCTGACCGGCACGCACTACCGGACCGCAACCGCCCCGGTTGCAGAGGTCGGATGTTTGCGCTGCAGCAAATACGGGCACCTCGTAGCCATCGTGTGCGCCGGAGGGGGTGAAGGCATGCGAGAGGCCGGTCAACTCGAGCCGTTCGAAGACCTGGACGTGCTCGCCGACCAGTACGCCCGGGCGTGCGACGGCGCGGACCGTTCGCAGCGTCGCCGTCTCCGCGAGGACTTCGTGCGGGAGGCACTGCCTTTCGCGGGGCGGCTGGCCCGGCGTTACCGGGGGCGCGGCGAGCCCACCGACGATCTGGAGCAGGTCGCGCGGCTGGGCCTGGTGAAGACCGTGGACCGGTTCGACCCGGAGCGGGGTTCCTTCACGGCGTACGCGATTCTCACCATCACCGGCGAGATCAAGCGCCACTTCCGTGACCACACGTGGGGCGTGCACGTGCCCCGCGGCCAGCAGGACCGGGTTCTCGAGTTCGTGCACGCGCGCGCGGCCCTGACCGGTGAGCTGGCCCGCACGCCGACCGTGGCCGAGCTGGCCGAACGGCTCGGTGTCGAGGAATCGGAGGTGCTCCGCGCGCAGACGTCGGCGGCCGCGCACAGCACCGAATCACTGAACTCGCCGCTGGGTGACAGCACGAGCGGCAGCGAGATGGGCGACCTGCTCGGCGGTCCGGACGGCGATCTGACGCTGGTCGACGACCGGGCGACGGTCGAAACCCTGCTCTGCGAGTTGCCGGCCCGCGAGCGGCAGCTGCTGGCGCTGCGTTTCTGGGGCAACCGGAGCCAGGTGGAGATCGCCGAGGAGCTCGGCATCTCCCAGATGCACGTGTCGCGCCTGCTCAGCCGGGCGCTGACCTGGTTGCGCGAGGCCATGCTGTCGGACACCACGCCGCCGTGGACCGGTTCCGGCGGGTCCGAGCACCGGGTGCTGGTCACGACCGGGCCGGATGGCGTTCACGCCCGGGTGCACGGGGAGATAGACCGGGACAATGCCCATGTGGTACGTCGTGAGCTGCTCAACGCCGGCGGAAGCTGCGGCCACGGTCGCCGTCTGGTGGTCGATCTGTCCGGTGTCCCCCTGCTGAGCGCGGCCGGGATCGCCATGCTCGGCGCGGTCCACACGGTGGCCCGCGGGCGGAACGTGACGATGCTGGTGACGGGCGTTCCGGCGTACGCAATAAGGATCTTGGAAATCTCGGGGATGCGCGCGCTGGTCGACGGCTGCACGCGCTGATCAGATCGCGAGCGTCGCCCAGACCACCTTGCCGTCGCGGGTGGGCAGCCAGCCCCAGTCGACCGCGAGACTGTCGACGAGCAGCAGCCCGCGCCCCCGATCGAGCTCGCCCTCCACCGGCAGGCGGGCCTGCGGTGGGTGGGCCGACCCGTCGCGCACGGCCACGTGCAGGTAGCGCGGACGCGAGACCAGCTGCAGGGTGATCATGGTGTTGGCGTGCTCGACCGCGTTGGTGACCAGCTCGGTCACGACCACGCTGGCCGGCCCGACCAGGTCCGGCAGGTGCCACTGCGCACAAGCCGCGGTGGCCACGTCGCGGGCGTGACGCGCGGCACCGCTCAGTGGCAGCAGTTGATCGCTGATCATCGGCATCACGGTCTCGGTGCGGCTCACCTCGCTGACCGCCTCGTCGACGCCGGCACGCACCTGAAGAGAACCGTACCGATTCCGGGCGAGCAGGCCGGCGACCTCCGGGCGCGGCCCGCAGAGCAGCACCGGAGTGCCCGGCCAGATCCCGGCCTGCCGGTGGACCGCCGCGAACACCGACAGCGCCACCTCGTCGCCGAGCGACATCTGCGACAGGTCGGCGAGCAACGCGGCCGGCTGCTCGGCCAGGCTGTTCTGCAGCGCGCCCTGCAACCGGTGAGCAGTGCCCAGATCCAATTTACCCTGCACCGTGACGATCGCGCAGCCGGACTGCTCGCCGGTGGTCCAGCTCAACGCTGCCGTCATCGGTGTCGCCGCCCTCCCTGCCAACCGGTTGTTCACGGATGCCCGTGGCCGCCGCCGTCAAACTACCCGGCGACGGGGCTGCCTCCATCACCACGATGCTGCCGGTCGGCGTTCCCGCCACGTCGAGCAGGGGCTGCACCCGACTGCTCTGCTGCAGCCGCTCGTCGATGCCCTGGAACTCGTCGTTCGTGGACCGGCGTTCCTCGTTCGTGGTCTCCAGCTCCTGCGCCTCGGCGTTGAAGTACATCAGCGTGTTGCGACAGCTCGAAGTAGCGTTCCAGCAGTTCCGGCGGGACACTCTCGACGTCACACGCGCTGTAACCGGCGTGCCGGGCCTCGTTGACAACCGGCCGTCGAGCAGCATGAGATGGCAATCGGCAGGTTCGCGGGCAGACCGGCGATCAATGCGCGCAGCGCCTCGACCCCACCGGCCGAGGCGCCCACAGCGATCAGATCCGATTCAGTTGCGTGCTTTCCGGGTGCTCTTGTCGTTGGCCTTCTGAATCGCGTCGACCAGCTCGGCCTTGGTCATCCTCGAACGGCCGCTGACATCCAGCCGTTTCGCGATGTCCATCAGGTGCTCCTTGCTCGCGTTGGCGTCCACGCCTCCGGCCGTCTCCGCCCTGGTGCCACGTCCACCGGCCGCCTTCGCGTCGCTCGGACCCTTCTTCGCCTTCGGCTCCCAGTGGTCGCCGACCTTCTCGAACGAGTGCTTGACCGCGGAGAACGCGGTGCGGTGAGCGCGCTCGCCCTCACCGTACTGCTCGACGGCGGAATCGTGCGTCTTCGCGTACGTGTCCTGCGCCTTTGTCGGGGATCGTTTCAACGTCGACGGCATGTCCTCACGTGCGGGCACGACAAATCCTCCTCAGGGCTGACGGATCTCGATACGCCCGTCCTTCACCCGTACGGGGATGACAGGCTGGTTGTTCGCGGCCGGCCCGTGCACCACGGCACCGTCGCTGAGCCGGAACGTGCTGCCGTGCCACGGGCACACCACGCAGGCGTCCCAGCCGTCACCGACGACCTCGCCCTCGCCCAGCGGCCCGGTCTCGTGGCTGCAGCGCTCGACCAGCGCGGACACCCGGTCGGCGATCCGGTACAGCAGCACCGGCACGTCACCGGCCAGCCGCACGACCGTGCGCCGCTCCGGGACCGAGGCCAGGGAGCACACCTCGGTCCACTCCTCCGGCAGCCGCCCGATGTCCGGCGCCGCCTGATTCGTTCCGGCGGCCTGCGCGTACGCCAGATGCCCGCCCAAGTAGGCGCCGAGTCCCGCCACGGTCAGCCCGGCGTAACCGAGCGCCCGTCCGCGGGCATGCCGGCCGCCGAGCCGAGCCAGCAGCGACGCGGTGTAGAGGCCGACCGCCACTGCGTTGGCGCCGGCGTGCACCAGACCCACTCGGCGCCGGTCCCGGGTCAGCTGCGACCAGTCGACCCAGCCGGCCGCGACCGCCGGGACCGCGCCGGCGACCCCGACCGTGACCAGCGTGGTCGCGGCCTTCTTGGAGCCGGGCAACAGGTCCAGGATCGCGGAGCAGACGAACGCCCCGACCGGCACCTGCACCAGCACCGGGTGCAGCGGATGGCCGAGCCAGGTGCCGTGCAGCAGGTCACGCAGCCGCTGCGGGCGGACCGCGGCGGTGACCGCCGATTGGATCCGGTCGCTGACTCCGTCGAGGCTTCGGGCTTCTTCCAGGCGGTTGAGGATCGGCATACTCATCGCATTCCCCGTCACAATCCGCCGAAACGCCGACCCCGAGCGGACGCGGCCCGCCACGGTTAGGGTGACAAGTCCGCGCGGTGATCCTGCGGCAGGTCATCATTCAGCAGGGAAAACCTGGACAAGTACAGCGGGGGAGACATGACCGGGTCGTTCGCGGTGAGCAAGCATGACGAGGGCGCAGGCGTCATCCGCCTGGCCGTGCGTGGCGAGATCGACAACGAGGTGAGCGACGCTTTCGCCCAGATCATCGGCAACGCGGCCGCCCAGCCCGGCGCGACCGTGGTGATCATCGACCTGGAGCGGGTGCCGTTCCTCGCCGCGGCGGGGATCCGGGCGCTGTTGGAGGGCCGGGCTGTGGCGCTCTACCACGGATGCTCCTACCAGGTGGTGAACGCCCGCGGCGTGGTCCACGGGGTGCTGGCCACGACCGGCCTGCTCAGCCTGTTCCACACCACGATCCGCCGCTCCGCCGCGAACCGGTAGCGGCTCGCGGCTCGCTTCTCGCGGCTCGCGGCTCGCTTCTCGCGGCTCGCTTCTGAGCTGCGAAGTACGCGGCCCGCCTCACGCTTACCAGCGGCGAATCCGTGTCCGGTTTTCGCTTCTCAGCGGCGGAGTCCGGCCCAGACGACTTTGCCGCCCTCGGCCGGGATCGTGCCCCAGCGCCGCGCGAACTGCCCGACCAGGAACAACCCGCGCGGCGCGGCCGGGTCGAGCGGCGACACCTCAGCGGCCCGGGGAATTTCGTAAGAGCCGTCCCGCACGGCGATCAGCAGATACCGTCTCCCCAGGGTGAACCGCAGGTCGATGAGGGTTTGGGCGTGCAGCACGGCGTTCGTCACCAGCTCACCGGCCACGATCCGCGCCGGGTCGGTGAGGTGCGCGAGGTTCCACCGCTCGCAGGCCTCCACCGCCAGGCGCCGGGCGTGCGCCGCCGCCCCGCCGACCGGCAGCAGGCTGTCGGCCAGCCACGGCAGCTCCTCGCCGGGTTCCGCGCCGAGCGCCTCGTCGGTGGTCGCGAAGACCGGCATCCGCCCGAACCGCCCGCTCGCGAACCAGCCGGCCACCTCGGCGCTGGGCACGCTGAGCAGCAGCGGTGTCCCCGGCCACATCGCCGCCTGCCGGCACACCGCGCCGAACACGGACAGCGCGATCGGCTCCGGCACCGCGGTCTCGGCCAGGTCGACGACCACCGCGTCGGGGCGCCCCACCAGGCATTTCAGCAGCGTGGCGCGGACCTTCGGCGCGGTCGCCGAGCACAGGTCACCCCGGATCCGCACCACTGTCCTGGTGCCGACCTGGTTGATGGTGCAACTGATTACCGGCATTTCGTCATTCTTGCCCCGTGACGCGGCGCATCCCACATCCGATTTGCCGCCATTCTTTCTGCCACCCGGCAGTATGCCCACCTGATCCCCCGGCAACCCCCTTCCGCAGTACGTCGTATGCCTCTGAGCGCCAATCGGCTTCGGGCGAGGCGGCGACCAGGGCCGACGCCGGCGCGTGCGGCGACCTTCTCGACGACGACGAACCCGACCTCGACGAACCGGAGTCCCTCGCATGGATCGCCCCGGAGGACCGCGACACGATTCGGTGATCGCCCTCGGGGTATCCGCCTTGACATGCGAATCGGATACTTCCTGTCCTGTGAGGAATACACCCCGGCCCAGCTGATCGAACAGGCGAAACTGGCCCAGGACGCCGGCTTCCAGGGCCTGTGGATCTCCGACCACTACCACCCGTGGAACGACGCTCAGGGCCAGAGCCCGTTCGTCTGGTCGATCATCGGCGCGCTCAGCCAGGTCGTCACGATCCCGATCACCACGGCGGTGACGTGCCCGACCGTCCGGATCCACCCGGCGGTCGTGGCGCAGGCCGCAGCTACCAGCGCGGTGATGCACGAGGGCCGTTTCGTTCTCGGCGTCGGCAGCGGCGAGGCGCTCAACGAGCACATCACCGGCATGCGCTGGCCGGTCGCCGAGGAGCGCCTGGAGATGCTCGAGGAGGCTGTGGAGGTGATGCGCGAGCTGTGGAAGGGCGAGTTCGTCAGCCGCCGCGGCGCCCACTACGAAGTCGACCAGGCGCGCATCTACACCCGGCCGGAGACGCCGCCCAAGGTCTACGTCTCGGCGTTCGGCCCGAAGGCGATCGAGGTCGCGGCCCGGATCGGCGACGGTTACATCTCCGTCATGCCCGACGGTGACCTGGTGAAGCAGTTCCGCGAGGCGGGCGGCGGCGACAAACCGGTTCAGGGCGGTTTCAAGGGCTGCTGGGCGCGGACCGAGGAGCGGGCCGTCGAGACCGCGCACCGGCTGTGGGCGAACTCCGGCGTTCCTGGAGAACTTTCCCAGGTGCTGCCGTCGCCGCGCCACTTCGAGCAAGCCTCCTCCCTGGTCACGCCGGAGATGACGAAGGACGCGATCGTCTGCGGCCCGGATCCGGCCGGCCACGCCGCCCAGATCAAGGCTTACCGCGAGGCCGGTTTCGACGAGGTCTACGTCGCCAACATCGGCCCCGATTACGCCGAGCTGATCGACCTCTACCGCCGCGAGTTCCTCTGAGTCGCCGACGTCAGCACCGTCGGCGGCGACGTGACCGACCTCGGCCGCCGGAAATTCCGGTGATCGGTCCGTCGGCCGACAGTTCGCGCGGCCGACATGGGCCATCGTCATCGGGATGGAGCTGAGAACCAGATTCACCGAGGCGTACGGTCTGACGACGCCCATCGCCCAGGCCGGCATGGCGTTCGTGGCATCCACCCCCGACTTGCCGGTCGCGGTCAGCAATGCCGGTGCCCTGGGAGCACTCGGCGTCGGCCTGATGCCGGCGCCGGTGCTCACCCAGGTGATCGCCGCGATCCGGGCCGCAACCGACCGGCCCTTCAACGTCAACTTCATCACCGGGCTCGCCGGGCCGGACCAGATCGACGCGGTCTGCGAAGCGGCCGTCCCGGTCGTCTCCTTCCACTGGGGCCACCCGTCCCCCGCCTGGATCGACCGGTTGCACGCGGCTGGAACGCGCGTCTTCGAGCAGGTCGGCTCGGTCGACGCGGCGAAACGGGCGGTCGGCGACGGCGTCGACGTGGTGGTCGCGCAGGGGCTGGAGGCGGGCGGGCACAACTTCGCCACGCTGCCCACGCTCGCCCTGGTGCCGCAGGTCGTGGACGCGGTCGGGCCGGCCCTCGTGCTGGCCGCCGGTGGCATCTCGGACGGGCGTGGGCTGGCGGCAGCGCTGATGCTCGGTGCGGACGGCGTCTGGATCGGCACCCGGCTGGTCGCCACCGACGAATCCGGCGCGCACGAGGGATACAAGGAACGCCTTGTCGCGGCGGGATCGACCGCGACGGTGCTGACCTCGCTCTTCGGCCCGGAGACGCCGGACTTCAACCCGATGCGGGTGCTGCGCAACCGGGTCGTCGACGAATTCCCGGGCGAGCCGCCGGCGGACGCCCCGCGCCCGATCGTCGGCCGGACCAGCCTGGGCGGCCCGGAGGTCGACGTCCCCCGTTTCGCCAGCCTGGTGCCGATGCGCGGCACCACCGGTGACCTGGAGGAGATGCCGCTGCTGGCCGGGCAGGGCGTGGGCCTGATCGACGCGGTGAAGAGCGCCGCCTCCCTGATCGCGGACATCACCGCCCAGGCCAGGGAGGTGATCGCCCGCCACGCCCGGGCTTGAGAGCGCCGCGCCGGAGATTCGAACATGTGTTCGCCTGTCATGCCCGGCACGCTACGCCCCGGGGCCGACAAGAATTGGCTTGTGCACAGTGGCCGGGGCCACGCGAAGTTATCCACAGCGTCCCGGCAGCGGAGCGCGAACCTTTGTAAGGTGCGGGCATGGACGAGATCACGGCGCTGATCATGGAGGACCACCACACGTTCCGGGTGGGCTTCGCCCGGCTCGACGATGCCCGGGGCGAGGAGCAACTACGGGCGATCTGGGAGCCGCTCGCGCTCCACCTCGACATCCACGCGGACGCCGAGGAGGAGATCCTCTATCCGCACCTGCTGACCGACAGCGGTGGGGAGGACGCGGAGGAGGAGACCGACGACGCGATCCGGGATCACAACAAGATCCGGGACGGGATCGTCGAGGCGGCGAAACATCCGGTCGGGTCGGACGGCTGGTGGGCCGGGGTGTGGACGGCGCGCACCGAGAACAGTGAGCACCTCGCCGAGGAGGAGGACGAGGTGCTGCCCGACTTCCGGAAACACGCGAGCATGGAGTTGCGGATCGAGCTCGGGGCGAAGTGGTTGCAGTTCTTCGCCGAGCACCCGCAGGGCAAGGGGCTCGACTTCCACAACAAGGATCCGAAGCGGTACATCGCCGAGCACGAGCAGGACTGACACCCTCCGACGTCCCCTGCGGCCCAGCCGAAAGCCAGCGGCTGGCCGTCCGGGGTGCCTCCGGCACCGCGACACACCCCCGGGAACCAGCCGAGACCAGGCGGCGCGGCCCTCAGAGGTGCATCCGACACGACGACACACCCCTGAGGACCGGCCGGAGCCCGGCGGCTGGCCTCGGGAGGTGCTTCGCGGTGCGATACACCTGTGAGGCCGGCCGAAGGGCCGGGTTGTCAGTTGCTGGTGGCGATGAAGATGATCAGGGCGACGAGGGCGAACGGGATGACCAGGCCGGCCCAGGTCAGCGGGCGCTCCAGCAGGCGCGGGCCCGGGTCCGCCGGCGGGTGGCTCGTGCCGTAGGGATTGGGCTGCGGCGGCGCGAGGTCGGCGACCTTGCCCCGGCGGATCAGGTTCATCAGGACGGTGAAGGGGGTGATGATGAACGAGCCGTAGCCGTACCAGCCCTGGACCAGGGTGCGCGAGGTCATGTGCCGGAAGACGCCGAGACCGCAGTCGCGGCAGAACGGGCCTTCGCTGCTCAGGAACCGCATCATCACGATCATGCCCTGGTGCCCGCGGAACTTGACGTGCGCGGCCGGGATGGATCCGCAGAAGCGGCAGGGCAGCATGCCTTCCGGCGCGTAGGCCGGCTGGCTGCCCGGGGCGGGCTGACCGGCGTACGGCGGCGGGAACGCGGCGTGCCCGTCCGCGGCGGGCGCCGCCGGGTACGCACCGGGCTGACCCGGATAGGCGGCCGGCTGCCCCGGCGCCGGATACGCGACCGGCGCGGCCTGGCCCGGATGAGCAGCCGCGGGCTGACCGGGGTAGGCAGCCGCGGGCTGACCCGGGTAACCGGCAGCAGGCTGACCGGGGTAAGCAGCCGCGGGCTGACCCGGGTAACCGGCAGCAGGCTGACCGGGGTAAGCAGCCGCGGGCTGACCCGGATAACCGCCCTCAGGCCGGCCGGGGTGACCGGGTCCGGGCTGGCCGGGGTAACCGGCAACAGGCTGACCGGGTGCGGGCTGGCCCGGGTAACCGGCAGCGGGGTAACCGGGTGCGGGCTGGCCCGGGTAGGACCCGGGCGCCGGGTACCCGGCGGGCGCGGTCGGGTCGGGGGTCGCGCCACCCCACGGAGTCGGCTGCTGGGACATGCTCACCTCGTAGCGGGAAAACTGTAAAGAACCTGTGAGCGCGTCAGGGTACTGGTTGATCACCGTTTTGCGCTGCCCCGCTTCCGGGTGGATTCGCAACCGAGACGTACCCGCCGCCGGAGGCAGTGCCGGTGCGCAACCCTCGGAGGGGAAGGACGCGGCCGGCCCGGGAGATTTGCGGTGTCGCCCCGGTGGTCGGCGTGGTGTGGGCACTGGTTCTCGGGCGATGACGCGGCTCGAGTGATGCCCGACAAGCCAGCCGCTGAGCCCGCGCTCGCTACTTAGGGGCGATCCAATCGCCGAGCAGGTCGACCGTGCGCACTCCGGCCTCGGTGAACGGATCGTTCAACGTCCCGTGCGCCGCCCCCGGCAGCAGATGCACGCTGACCTCGACTCCCGCCGCCCGCAACTGCTCGGCGTAGAGCTCCCCGGACCGCCGCAACGTGTCCGACTCGCAGTTGACGATCAGCGTAGGCGGCGTCCCGACCAGGTCGCCGACGCCCGGGAACGCGTACGGATCGGTCAGCCCGGCACTCCCCGCATAGTGAACGCTCAGATCGTGGATCCACTCCGGCGAGAAGTACACCGCGTCGCGCCTGCCCCGGATCGCGTCGAGCCCGGCCTGATCCCATCCGGTCAGTTCGGGGTGCACTGCCGGGTACGCCAGCGCCACTGACGCCGGCGGCCGCCCCTGCCCGTCACGCAGGCGTTTCGCGACGCCCGCGGCCAGGCTGGCGCCCGCGCTGGCCCCGCCCAGGTGCATCTTCGCGGCCGGCACGCCCATCCGGTCGGGGTGGTTGACCGCCCACGACCACCCGGCGAGCACGTCGTCGGACGCGGCCGGGTACGTCACCCCGTGCAACGCCTTGCGATAGTCGAGCGCCAGCACCGGGATCCCCCGCGCGGCCAGCATCAACCCGGTCCAGTGCGACTCGGCCATCTCCAGGTCACCCCAGACGAACGCGCCGCCGTGCACCCAGACCAGCGCCGCCGAGGCGTCCGATCCGGGTTTCCGGTAGAGCCGCGCCGGCACCCCGTCGATCGCCGGTGCGGTGACCTCCACCTCCGACAGCGACGGGTAGCGCGCGATCAGCTCGGCGTGGGTCGGCCCGGAGTCCGGCATGTCCCCGGCGATCTCCAGCATCCGCACGAATTCCGCGACCGGCGGCAGGTCGCCCGAGGTCGCGCCGCCGAGGACGGCCCGCTGGACGGGGCGCGGCAGGTTGCGCAGGGCTTTCATCGCGTACCCCAGGACGGTGGCCCGGAGGGGGGTCTCAGACATGGCCATCATCTTCCACGCCGGCCCGGCGGCAGTGGATTGCGACACTCGCGATTCGTCCCGGTTCACCGGGGGCGGATACCGTCGGGATGTGGACATGATCCTGGGACATCGTTTCGCCGACGACCTGCCCGAGATGGCGATCCCGTGGCAGGCCGAGGAGGCACCGGAGCCGCGCGTGCTGGTCCTCGACGAGCAGGTGGCCGCTGAGCTGGGCGTCGACCTGGCGCAGCTGACCGCGGGACTGCTCACCGGCACCGAGGTTCCGGAGGGCGCGAAGCCGGTCGCGCAGGCCTATGCCGGCCACCAGTTCGGGGGCTACTCCCCTCGCCTGGGCGACGGCCGGGCGCTGCTGCTCGGCGAGATCAACGGGCGTGACCTGCACTTGAAGGGCTCCGGCCGGACTCCGTTCGCGCGCGGCGGCGACGGGCTGGCGGGCGTCGGCCCGATGCTGCGGGAGTTCATCGTCAGCACCGGCATGCACGCGCTCGGCATCCCGACGACGCGGTCACTGGCCGTGGTCGCCACCGGCCGGACGGTGCTGCGGGAGCAGCCGCAGCCGGGCGCGGTCCTGGCCCGGGTCGCCGCGAGCCACCTGCGGGTGGGCAGTTTCCAGTTCGCCCGCGCGACCGGCGACGCCGATCTGCTGCGGCGGCTCGCCGATCACGCGATCGACCGGCACTACCCCGAGTCGAAGGGCGACTACCTGGGCTTCTACGACGCGGTGGTGGCCGCGCAGGCGTCGCTGGTCGCGCAGTGGATGCTAGTCGGCTTCGTGCACGGCGTGATGAACACCGACAACATGACCATCTCGGGCGAGACCATCGACTACGGTCCGTGCGCGTTCATGGAGGCCGTCGATCCGCGGACGGTCTACAGCTCGATCGACACGGGCGGGCGGTATGCGTACGGGAATCAGCCCGGCATCGCCCAGTGGAACCTGGCCCGTCTCGCCGAGGCTCTGCTCCCGCTCCTCCACGACGACGAGGAGCAGGCGATTCCGCTGGCCGTGGCGTCGCTGGAGAAGTTCGCGCCCGCCTTCAACGCGGCGTGGACCGCGGGCATGCGCGACAAGTTGGGCCTGGCCGAGGACCCGGCAGCCGAGCTGACCACCGATCTCGCCGAACTGTTGCACGCCGGCAAGATCGACTACACCACCTTTTTCCGTACGTTGTCGGAAGCGGCCCGCGGCAACACTGCGCTCACCCGGGCCCTCTTCGACGACCCGTCCGACTTCGACGCCTGGCTCCCCCGCTGGCAGGCCCTGAACCCGGCCGCCGAGCGGATGGATCGCGTGAATCCGATCTACATCCCGCGCAACCATCTGGTCGAGGAAGCCCTGGCGGCGGCCGCCGGCGGCGACCTCGACCCGCTGCACCGCCTGGTCGCCGCGATCTCGGACCCGTTCCACGAGCGCCGCGGCCTGGCCCGTTACGCCGAGCCCGCCCCGACCGATTTCGGTCCGTACCAAACGTTCTGCGGCACGTGACCACGCTCATCCGACGGTGACCGCGATCGTGTGCCGGCCGGTCGCGCCATCCCCCTGCTCACCGGTTCCCGCGACCAGAGAACCCGCTCCGGTCCGGGCCGCGGCCGCGAACAGTTCCGCGGCCGCGATCCCGGAGCCCGCCGCGACGATCCTGGTGAGGGCCGCGCGCAGACGGTGTCGCATCAGCTCTTCGGCATCAGGACGGAGTCGATGATGTAGACGTTCGCGTTGGCGGTCTGCACGTTGCCGCAGATCACCGCCGCCTTGTCGGTGCCGACGGTGAAGCTCTCGCCGCTGCCGGCGACGGTCAGGTCCTGCCCCTGCAGCGTCTTGTGGGTGCCGGCCAGGTCGGTCGGGGTGAGCTTGCCGGGCACCACGTGGTAGGTGAGGATGCTGGTCAGCGTCTTCTTGTCGGCCAGCACCTTGTCCAGCGTGGCCTTCGGGATCTTGGCGAACGCGTCGTTGGTCGGCGCGAAGACGGTGATCCCCTCGGCCGAGTTCAGCGAGTCGACCAGCCCGGCCTTCTTCACCGCCGTGACCAGCGTGGACAGCAGCGGGTTGCCGGAGGCCGCCGTGGCCACCGGGACCTTGCCCATCGCCTCGAAGCTGCCGGCGTTGGCCGGGTCGGTCGGGACAGCGGCACAGCCGGTGCCGAAGTTGACCATCGAGTCCATCGGGGCGGCCGAGCTGGGCGCCGCCGCCGCGGAGGTCATCGTCGGCGCCGGCGCGGCTGCCGCCCCGTTCCCGCTGTCGTCGGAGTCACTGCCACAGGCCGCCAGCGAGATCGCGAACACGGTCGCGGCGGCCAGGGCGGTGAGCTTCGTTGCACGCATGATTCGTACCTCCATATCGGGACTTACACCGATGATTCGGAGCGAACCGTGCGGCGGATTGGTGCGATCTCAAAGAATTTTGAGATCGGCCGCCATCGGGACCGTGGGCAGGTGCGATCCACCGGCCGGCTCGACCGTGACCCCCACGTCGGAGGCCGACGGCATGCCGTCGATCACCTTCACGATCGACGTCTGGCCGACCGCGAGGGCACCCTCGTCGACCGGCTTCGCCGAGCGGACCGTCCACAGCTGGAAGACCCGGCCGTCCGCAGGGGCGGCTTCCGCGGTCAGCGAGACCACACCCGAGTCGCGCAGGCGGGAGTAGGCGACGGTGACCCGGCCGCCACCGGCCAGCTCCTGGGTGCGCACCACCAGATCGGGGGACGCGAGGATGCTGTTGACCCGCTCCTGCTCGGCCCGGGACGCCGCGGCGGTCGCCTGGGCATCGCGTACGCGCTGATCCTGGATCCGATAGGCGGCCGTGCCGGCCCCGGCGGCCGCGAGCACGACGGCGGCCGCGGCAGCGACCAGGCGGCGGCGCTTCCCGGTCGGCGACGCGACCGGCTTCGGGGCCCGCGGCGGCAACTGGCGGGTCTTCTTGATCTCGGTGAGCACCGACTCGCGCAGCCGCGGCGGTGGGACCGACCAGGCGCCGGCGGCCAGCCGGACCGCACCGTCGCGCAGTTCGCCGACCTCGGCCCGGCAGGCGTCGCACTCGCTGAGGTGCCGGTCGAAGGCGGCCCGTTCCAGGTCGTCGACGGCGTCCAGGACGTACGCCCCGGCCAGTGCGTGAATGTCGGCGATCATGCCGCCACCCCCTCTCCCAGGCAGTCCCGCAAGCGGATCAAGCCGTCCCGCATGCGTGTCTTCACCGTCCCGACCGGCGCACCGAGCAGCTCCGCGACCTGCGGATACGAGTAACCCTGGTAGTAAGCGAGGGTGACCGCCTGCCGCTGCAACTCGGTCAGATCGGCGAGGCAGCGCCGGACCTGCTGACGTTCCAGGCGTCCGGAGACCTCGTCGGCGACGGAGTCGTACGGCGTGTCGATCGCCGCCGCCCCGGCCCGCATCGTGCGATCGGCGGCGGACTGCTCGGCCCGCACCCGGTCGACGGCCCGGCGGTGGGCGATCGTGAACACCCACGCGGTCGCCGAGCCGGACGCCGGGTCGAAGCGGGCCGCGGTGCGCCACACCTCGACCAGCACCTCCTGCGCGACCTCCTCGGCCAGCGCCGGATCCTTCAACATGCGCCGGATCAGGCCGTAGACGCGGGGCGCGACCAGGTCGTAGAGGCGGGCGAAGGCCGGCTCGTCGCCGCGCGCGACCGCCCGCAGCAGCGCGTCGGCGTCCGGTGGTGGTGCCGGTGGGACCGGTGTCAGATGATCCGGCCGGCGCCCCGTGCCACGTTCCGCCATTGCGTCCGCCCTTCGTCGCGCGTGCTCGTCCGAACCGGGATTCGGAGCCGCACGCCGGGCGGATGGGTGAGATCGCGGAAATTTCTGCCGGTACCCTGCCGGGATGATCATTGCAGGGAACGTGCTCACCGGGATCGTCGCGCTGATCCACGTCTACATCCTGGTGCTGGAGATGTTCCTCTGGACCACACCGCGCGGGTACAAGGCGTTCGGGCTGACGCCGGAGTTCGCCCAGCAGACCAAGACGCTCGGGCTCAACCAGGGCCTCTACAACGGGTTCCTGGCCGCGGGCCTGATCTGGGGTCTGATCGCCGGCGGTGACACCGGCTTCGCGGCGAAGATCTTCTTCCTGGTGTGCGTGGCGGTGGCGGGGATCGTCGGCGCGCTCACCGCGAGCCGGCGGATCCTCTACGTGCAGACCGTCCCGGCCGTTCTCGCCCTGGCCTTCGTACTGCTGGGCCACTGACGTCCGAGGGCCGCTCCCCGGCCCACGATTCCGGCCGGGGACCGGCTCGTGCCCGCTCGACGCCGGCACCGCCCGGGGAGCGGCGGTCAGCCAGCCGCCGGCGCGGGGTCGGCGGCCAGGCGCGCGGCATCGGCCGCCGCCGGGTCACCCCGACTGGTGCGGTCCGCGGGCGCAGCACGGCGTCACGGGGTTCGACCCGCTCGATCTCCAGCTTCGCCGCGGCGACGAGCAGACGGTCGCGCCGATCGCCCGTCGGATCCACGAGGGTCATCGCAGGTGACGGTGGGTGAGGTCGAAGGGGGCGAACACACCCCTTCCCATCTCTAACCTATAGCAGACCCGGGGGCTTGCGGCAAGACCCGGGTTCTGCGGCACAATCGCCCAGTCAACGCTGTGAGCTGCGAAAATGGGGGAACCAGAGTGCGTGTGGTGCTGTCGGCGTACGACTCTCGGGGCGGCGTCGAACCACTGATCGGCCTGGCGGTGCGGCTTCAGGGGCTGGGCGCGGACGTCACGGTGTGTGCGCCGCCGGACGAGGTGCCGCTGCGCGGGGTGCCGTTCGTGCCGGTCGGGCGGTCACCGCGGGAGATCATGCGGGGGCCGGTCACCGGGACGATTCCGGAGCGGGCCGGTGAGCTGGTCGCCGAGCAGTTCGCGAAGCTTCCGGACGTGCTGGCGGGCGCGGACGTGGTGGTGGCGTGCGGGATCCTGCCGTCGGTGGCGGGGGCGCGGTCGGTCGCGGAGATGCTGGACATCCCGTACGTCTATGCGGCTTTTCAGGCTGATTCCTTGCCTTCTGTGCACCATCGGCCGATCGCCCGGCCCGGTCATCCGCTGGATCCGGCGGTGACCGACAACCGGGCGCTGTGGGATCAGGACGCCGAGGCGGCGAACGCGCTGTTCCGCGACGTGCTCAACGCCGAGCGGGAGCGGCACGGGCTGGCCGAGGTCAAGGACGTGCGCGACTACGGGTTCACCGATCTGCCGTGGCTTGCCACCGATTCGCTGCTGGGCCCGTGGCCCGAGCCGTCGGATCTGGAGGTGGTCCAGACGGGCACGTGGATCCTGCCCGACGAGGGTGTTCTGCCCGACGACGTCGAGGCCTTCCTGGAGCAGGAGCCGCTTCCCGTGTACGTCGGTTTCGGCAGCATGCCGGTGGCGGAAGAGCTCGCCCGGGCGGCGGTCGACGCGGCCCGCGCCCAGGGTCACCCGGTGATCCTCGCCGCGGGCCGGGCCGGGCTGGACGCCGAGGACTGCCTGGTCGTCGGCGAGGTCAGTCATCCGGCCCTGTTCAAACGGGTCGCCGCGGTGGTGCATCACGGCGGTTCCGGCACCACGCACACCGCGGCCCGGGCCGGCGCACCGCAGGTGATCGTCCCGCACAGCGGTGACCAGCCGTACTGGGCGCAGCGGGTGACCGCCCTGGGCATCGGCGCGACCGGTGACGACCTCGGCGCCGCGCTGCGTGCCGCCCTGGCCCCGGAGACGGCCGCGCACGCCGCCGCCGTGGCCGCCGCGATGTACCCGGACGGGGCCGCCGTCGCCGCCGAGCTGCTGATCGAGGAGTTCCGCCCGTGACCGTCTTTGATCTGCGGAACCATCCGGCCAAGGACGACCCCGCTCAGATCGCCGAGGACGAGAAGCACTTCGTCGCGATGGCGGAGAGCCTGGTCCGGTCGATCGCCGACCTCGAGCACCGGCTGGAGGTCGAACGCAAGGCTCCGGCCGGCAAGGGCCGTCAGGCGGTGGACCGGGACGACGCCGTGCACCGGATCAGCGCCCGGCTGCGCACGCTGCGCCGGTTCAGCTTGGACCTGTGTCTGGGGCGGATGGTGCACGAGTCGGGTGAGACGGTTTACATCGGGCGGCTGGGGCTGACCGACGGCGAGGGCGCGCGGCTGCTCGTCGACTGGCGGTCACCGGCCGCCGAGCCGTTCTTCGGTGCGACCCACGCCAACCCGGACGGGCTGGTCAGCCGGCGACGGTACCGGTGGCTGGAGGGGCGCATCACGGACTACTGGGACGAGGTGTTCACGGCCGACGGGCTCCGGGCCGGCGCCGCGCTCGACGACCAGTCGGCGTTCATCGCCAGCCTCGGCGCGAGCCGGTCACCGCGGATGCGGGACGTGCTCGGCACGATCCAGGCCGACCAGGACGCGATCATCCGGGCCGGGTCGCGGGGCACGCTGGTCGTCGACGGTGGACCGGGCACCGGCAAGACGGTGGTGGCCCTGCACCGGACGGCTTACCTGCTCTACTCCGATCCGCGCCTGGGCGCCCGCCGCGGCGGGGTGCTGTTCGTCGGGCCGCACGAGCCCTATCTCGCGTACGTCTCGGATGTCCTGCCGTCGCTCGGCGAGGAGGACGTGCAGACGTGCACGCTGCGGGACCTGCTGGCCGAGGGGGCGGCCGCGGTTCCGGAGGCGGATCCGGAGGTGGCTCGGCTCAAGTCGTCGGCGGCGCTGGTCCGGGCGATGGAGGCGGCCGTGCGGTTCTACGAGGAGCCGCCCCGCAAGGCGGTGACGGTCGAGACGCGGGACGGGGAGGTGACCGTTTCTGCCCGCGACTGGGCGACGGCGTTCGAGGCGGCCGACGGGGTGCCGCACAACGAGGCGCGTGACGACATCTGGGACGAGTTACTGGCGATCATCGACGAGCCGGGCAGCCGGGAACTGCGTACCGTCCTGAATCGGGCCTGGCCGATCTTGGACGCCGCGGAAATCGTCGCGGATCTGTGGTCCGTGCCGGCCTATCTGCGGAAAGTCGCGCCCTGGCTGAGCGTCGACGAGATCCGCGCGCTGCAGCGCGACGACCCGCGGGCGTGGACGGTCGCGGACCTGCCGCTGCTCGACGCGGTCCGGCAGCGCCTCGGCGACGCGTCGGTGTCCACGCGTAGACGGCAGCAGAAGGCGGCGACCGCCACCGCGCGCAAGGACATGGACCGGGTCGTCGAGGATTTGATCGCGTCCAACGAGTACGACGACGGCGAAGGCCTGATGACCATGCTCCGGCAGCAGGACCTGCGCGAAGTCCTCGACGAGGGCAGCACCCTGCCGAAGGCCGACCCGGATCTGCTGGCCGGCCCGTTCGCGCACATCGTCGTCGACGAGGCGCAGGAGCTGACCGACGCGGAGTGGCAGATGTTGTTGCTGCGCTGCCCGTCGCGCAGCTTCACCGTGGTCGGCGACCGGGCGCAGGCGCGGCACGGCTTCACCGAGTCCTGGTCCTCCCGGCTGCAGAGGGCCGGCTTGGACCAGGTGACCGTCTCGTCGCTGACGATCAACTACCGCACGCCGGCCGAGGTGATGGCCGAAGCCGAGCCGGTCATCCGGGCCGCGCTCCCCGACGCCAACGTCCCCACCTCGATCCGCACCAGCGACCTGCCGGTCCTCCACGGGCCGCTCTCGTCGCTCGAGGCGCTGCTCGGCGAGTGGCTGTCGGAGAACGCCGAGGGTATCGCCTGCGTGATCGGCCACTCGTCGTTCCCGCAGCGCGACCGGGTTCGCTCGCTGACTCCCACCCTGGCCAAAGGCCTCGAGTTCGACTTGGTCATCCTGGTCGACCCGGACCGCTTCGGCACGGGCATCGAGGGTGCGGTCGACCGCTACGTCGCCATGACCCGCGCCACCCAGCGCCTGGTCATTCTCACTTCCGGCGACAGCATTTCATACTGATCCGACGCCGATTCCCGGCGACGATCTACAGCCGCGACCGAAACGACATATAGGTCAATGCGCTGCCGTTCCCGGCTCTCATGCGTGAACAATAGCGGCGCATACGGGACCTCTTTCGTGAATCACTCTCCTGAAACTCGCATCATGGATCACATTGCTGATCGAGCGTCGATGTGATCCACCCCAGTTCATAACCATTGATAATCTGGCAGACCATAGACGCTTATCGAAGCCTGACCATCGGGGGTCTGCTATGAATCCGCACCGCCACCCCGCGCGCGCCGCCCTGATCCTGGCCGTCGCCCCGCCAGCCGCGTTCGAGCTGTAGGCACCCGCCGGGGCGGCACCGGCCGCCGATGACGCCGCCACCCAGGCAGCCGCCACGAGACAGCTGCGCGAACATCCCGGCGGCGTCCCGATCGGTGCCTGTGACATCGCCTACGGCGACGCCGACTTCATCGTCATGAACGGCCCCGCGGTCCGCACACCGGCTGTTGCCTCTCCGCCGGCCGACCTGTCACCGAAGAGAGGAACCGCATGCCTTCACCCCATCGACGTCACACCCAGCTGTCACGTGGCCGCATCGCCGCAGTGACCGCCGGCCTCATCGGCACCGCCCTGCTGCCCGGCCAGCCGGTCTCGGCCGCCGGCGCGCAGACGGCCACCGTCACCGCAGCCCGTACCTTCGTGCAGGTCGACGAGGGCGACGCGGCGACCGTCACCCTCGTCCTGGGCACCAGCGACAACAAACCTCTCGTCAACACAGCCATGCTGAAATACCAGACGACGATCGGCACTGCCACACCCGGCACCGACTACCCGGCCGCCACCGGCACGGTCACGTTTCCCGCAGACAGCGCCCCAGGGGCTCGCACGACGATCCGTATCCCGGTACGCAGCGACCGCAGTGCCGAAACCGCGGAAACGATCCCCGTCATGCTGAACCCGGTCACGGCGCGCGTCGCCACCGGTACGGCTCCGACGGTGGTGATCAACGCCAACGGCCTGCCCTACCTCGACCGCCGGCTCAGCACCGCACGGCGGGTCGCTGACCTGCTGAACCGGATGACCCTGGACGACAAGATCGGCCAGATGACGCAGGCCGAACGCGGCGCGGTCACCGACGACCCCACCAAGGTCGCGACGTGGCGCCTCGGATCGGTGCTGTCCGGCGGCGGCTCCGTACCGAACCCGAACACCCCGGCCGGCTGGGTAACCATGGTCAACACCTTCCAGCAGGCCGCCCTGTCCACGCCGCTGCAGATCCCGATCATCTACGGCGTCGACGCCGTTCACGGCCACGGCAACGTTTACGGCGCCACGATCTTCCCGCACAACATCGGCCTCGGCGCCAGCCGCGACCCGAAACTCGTCGAGAAGGTGTACCACGCCACTGCCGCCGAGGTCCGTGCCACCGGCATCCCGTGGGACTTCGCCCCGTGCCTCTGCGTGACCCGCGACGAACGGTGGGGCCGCAGCTACGAGAGCTTCGGCGAGGACCCGAAACTGGTCACCCGGATGACCACCGCGGTCACCGGGCTGCAAGGCCGCACGACCTCACAGCTGGCCGGCCCGGACCGGGTCCTCGCAACGATCAAGCACTACGCCGGCGACGGCAACACCGGCTACGGCACCGGTGACAGCGGCTACGCCATCGACCAAGGTGTCACCACCATCAGCCGCGCCGACTTCGCCCGGACCATCCTTGCGCCGTACGCCGCCGCTGTGCGCGCCGGCGCCGGCAGTCTGATGCCGTCGTTCTCCAGCATCGACTGGACCGAGGACGGGGTCGGCAATCCGATCAAGATGCACGCCAGCAAGGAGCTGATCACCGGCACGCTGAAGGGCAAGCTCGGCTTCGACGGGTTCGTGATCACCGACTGGGAAGGCATCCACCAGATCCCCGACCCAGCGGCAACCCCCGACACGGCCAAGCCCACGGCCGGGCAGGTGCGCACCGCAGTCGACGCCGGCATCGACATGTTCATGGAGCCGAACACCGCCGAGCGATTCGAGGCCGTACTCAAGGCCGAGGCCGAGGCCGGCCGGGTCGGCATCGCCCGGATCAACGACGCCGTGTCCAGGGTCTTGACCAGCAAGTTCCAGCTCGGCCTGTTCGACCGCCCGTTCGCCACCACCGACCACGTCGACCAGGTCGGCAGCGCCCAGCACCGCGCCCTGGCCCGGGAGGCCGTCGCCAAGTCGCAGGTCCTGCTGAAGAACACCGGCCACCTGCTACCACTGCGCCCGGACGCGAAGATCTACGTGGCCGGCCGCAACGCCGACGACATCGGCAACCAGGCCGGCGGCTGGACCCTGGACTGGCAGGGCCGCTCCGGCGACACCATCCCGGGCACCACCATCCTCGACGGCATCCGCCAGGTCGCCCCGCACGCCCAGGTCACCTACAGTGCCGACGCCTCCGCACCGATCGGCAGGAACGACGTCGGTGTCGTCGTGGTGGGAGAGACCCCGTACGCCGAGGGCTACGGGGACGTCGGCGGCCCGGTCTGGCCGTGGGGCACCGATGCGCAGAAGGAGAGCAAGTCACTCACCCTGCAGCCCGCCGACAAGGCCGCGATCGACAAGGTCTGCGACGCCGTCGCCAAGTGCGTAGTCCTGGTCGTCTCCGGCCGGCCGCAGATCCTCACCGACCAGCTCGGCAAGATCGACGCCCTGGTCGCCTCCTGGCTGCCCGGCAGCGAAGGCACTGGCGTCGCCGACACCCTCTTCGGGAGGCGCCCGTTCACCGGCAAGCTCCCGGTGACCTGGCCGGCCACCGCCGCGCAGGTGCCCATCAACGTCGGCGACCGCGACTACCGGCCGCTCTATCCATACGGTTGGGGATTGCGAACCAGCAGCGCGTCCGACCGCTGACCGGAGCCGGCCGACACCAACGCCTGTTCTCCTCGCGACCCCCAGCCTCAGGACGGATGCGCAGTCTGAGCGAAGACTTCTGAGCTGGGGATTCGCGGGTGACGGCCCGGTTGCGCCCTCCACCGGGCGGCGGCGCTTCGCGTGCCGGTCGCCGGCAACACGGCAATCGTCAGCCGTATGCGGCAGGGGGATCGGCCGGCGGCGCAGCACGGCATGATCGTCGCAGCCGGGATTTGAGCACGAGGACTCAAAAACCTGTTCGCCTGTCCACCGATTCCCCCGGTGCCGTTATTGAGCACGCACAAATATCCGAGTCGCGGGACGTCGTCACATAGGCGCCGATCGACAATCTTCCACTTTGCCGGAATTGCGGCCTGGAATACACCGAGCCCGTGGTCTATGGTTCGGTTCAGCGCGCGCTGCGACCTAGCATCAGCATGTCAGGCGGCCCGGAGGCCGCCCACATCAAAGGGGATGCAATATGCTCAGGAAGCGCTCTTGGGGCCGCCTGGCCGCGGTCGGCATTCTCGCCGCGGCGACCGGCGCGTTCGTCGTCCCCGAAGCCGCACTGGCTGTCGCCTGCCCGGTCAACTACGTCTGCGTCTACGACGCGTCCAACTATGGAACGCCGTGGCAGAAATGGACCGCGGCGACCCTGCGGGCCAACGGCTGCACCAATCTGAACTCCGACCTGAACAACAGCGTCACGTCGTATTCGAATTACTCGTCGTCCCGTTTCGTGGCGTTCGACCACGCGAATTGCTCGGACGTCGCCGGCCTCTACCAGCTGTTCCCGAACTATTCGAACCCGAATGTCGGCAGCACGTACAACGACAAGGCCACCAGCATCGCCTGGTCGCACTGATCGGCACAGCTCCCGTTCTCGCTTGACGTTTGCGGGCCGCCGGAACCTGTTCCGGTGGCCCTTGCCCGAACAGTTCCGGATCGACGATCGGCTCGACCTGCTCATTCTCGTCGACCCGGCCCGTTTTGGCGAGGGCATCGAGGGTGCGGTCGACCGCTGCGTCGCCCTGACCCGCACGACGCAGCGGCTCGTCATTCTCGGTTCCACTACGGGAGGTGACGGCGGGGTGGTCGGCCCGGCCGCGTGACTCCGCCGAAAGCCACCACGAACCGTCGTTGCCACGGGGTCTCCACCGCGCGGCGCGAATAGTGGGCCCGCACGTAGTCGACCGCCTGCTCACCGGGCACGCCGTCCAGTACGGCCAGGCAGGCCAGCGCGGTGCCGGTGCGCCCGGCGCCCCCGTAACAGGCGATCTCCACCCGCTCGGACGGGGCCCGCAGCAGCACCTGCGTCAGGGCGTCCCGGAAGGCGCCACGATCCGACGGCAGCCAGAAGTCCCGCCACCGGATCCAGGTGCTCTCCCAGGCGACCGCCGGTGGCGGCTTGCCGAGCAGGTACACCCCCAGGTGCGGATCCGGGCCCGCCGGTACGGGTTTACGCAGGCCCCGACCGCGCACGAGCGCGCCGGAGGGGAGGCGCATGACGCCGGTCGCCGTGGCGTCCCAGGGCCGGCCCGGGCCCGTCACCGGCTCTGCCGTTCGATGCCGCGCCGGACCAGGGTGCGCAGGCCGGGCAGGGTGATCGCGCGGATCGTGGTGTCGTTGAGCCACACGTGGAAGCGGCTCGGTGGCGCGTACTGATACATGCCGCGACGGGCCAGTGCCTGCCGCTTGACCACCTCGGGCCGCAGCCCGGCCTCCCACGCGGCCAGGGCGGCTCCGACGTCACGGCCGTGGCGCTGCAGTGCGGAGCCGAGCTGGTCGGCGCCGGCCAGGGCCAGGGCGGCACCGTGCCCGGCGAACAGGGTGACGCACCAGGCCGCGTCGCCGAGCAGTACGGTGCGGCCGGCACTCCATGGCCGTACGTCGATCTGGGTGGTCTGGTCGAAGTAGGCCTGAGCCGGGTCGTCCCGCAGCCGGCGCAGGGCCTCGGGCACCCCGGCGGCCACGTCGGCGAAGGCTGAGCCGAGGGCCTCCACCGGCCCGCGCTCGAGTTCCTCGGCGGGGCGGGCGCACCGGTACGTGAAGAAGGCCGACGAACGGTGCGGGCCCAGGTTGACGAGCGCCGCCGTGCGGCCCGGGCCGATGAAGGTGGCGGCCGACGAGTCGGGCACCGCCGTCACCGGATGGGTGAGCGGGAACGCGGCCACCACGTAGGGCAGATCGACGCGGTGACCGGATCCGAACATCACCGTCCGGGTCGCGGAATGCACCCCGTCGGCGCCGACGAGCAGATCGGCCTCCACGGTGGTGTCGTCGCTGAGGACGACCGTCACCCGGTCGGCGTCCTGGCTGATCGTGGAGACGGTGGTGCCGAAGCGGATCTCGGCCCGGTCGCGGACGGCGTCGAACAGTGCGCTCTCCAGGTCGCCGCGGAACACCGTCAGGGTGCGCGGGCCCAGCGCAGCCTCGGCGACGGCGGCCGGGATGGTGAATTTGCGCCGCCCGTCGGCCCGGACGAGCACGGTGGTGAACGCGCCCAGCGCACTCCCGGTGAGCGCGGGAAGCAGGCCGAGCCGCTCGGCGGCGTCGTAGCCGGCACCGAGCAGGTTGACCAGGTATCCGCTGCTGCGGCGGGCCGAGGCCCGCTCCACCACCAGCACGCGCCAGCCGTCGCGGGTCAGGCGCAGGGCGGCGGCCAGCCCGGCGATGCCCGCACCCACGATCACTGCTCGTCTCACACGCGCTCCCGCAGTCGAAGAATGAGCATTTGCTCAAACCAGTATGAGCAGATGCTCATCCCCGGCGCAATCCGGCTAAGCTGCGGGCATGCCACGCGGAGTCGCCATCACCGAGCCTCGCCAGCACCTGTTCGCCGCGGCCGAACGCGTGGTCGTCACCTCCGGGCCCCACCAGCTCACCAGCCGGGCGGTGACCAGGGAGGCCGGCGTGGCCACCGGGTTGCTGTTCGCCCACTTCACCGGCTTCGACGACTTCCTGATCGGCTACGCCGTGGACCGCAGTTTCCAGATCGCCGGCACCGCGGCCGCTCTTGCGGGCCACGCGGGCACCGGCACGATCGCCGGGAACCTGTGCGCGGCGGTGCTGGCCACCCCGCTGGTCACGCTGCTGACGATCAGCCGGCTCACCGCCTGGCGGCCGGCACTGACCGCCGAGGTGGAAGCCGTGCTGGGCCCTGGCGGCGCGCCGCTGCCGGCCCTCGAACGCGCGGTCACCGCCTATCTGACGGCCGAACGGGACCGGCTGCCAGCCCACGCTGATGCGGAAGCCCTGGCGCTGGCCGTGGTCGGCCTCGTCCACCATGTCGCCCTCACCGACGGAGCCTCCGCGAAGGCGGCCGGCCGCATCCGCCGCGCGGTCACCGCCCTTGTCGAGGTCCGTCCGGCCACCATGCCCTGAGCACGTCGGCGCGGTCAGCGCACCGGCGACTTCGTGCGGCTCGGGTCGGTCAGCAGAAGGCCGAGCAGGAACGCGGGGATCGGGGTGAGGCAGAGCAGGACGAAGACGCCGGCGGGGCCGTGGTGCTGGGCGGTCAGGCCGAACAGCGGCGCGAACAACCCGCCGATGCTCACGCCCAGGCCGAGAGTGACTCCGGCGGCGGTGCCGGGGCGGGACGGCAGGTAGTCCTGTCCGAGTTTGACCAGCACTGCGAACGGGATGTTGAGGGCCACGCCGGCCAGGGCCGCGAAGATCAACGGCAGGATCGGGCCGCCGGTGAAGGCCAGTCCGGCCAGGGCCGGCAATCCGGCGAGGGCACCCCATCGGACGGTACGGACACTGCCCACCCGGTCGGCGATCCGCCCGCCGAGCAGCGTCCCGATCACTCCCCCGACGAGGAACACGGCCAGGGCGGCACCGGCCCGGCCCCGGCCGCTGTGCAGGTGGGTCAGCCAGTAGAGCTCGATGAACGTGTTCACCCCGAAGAACGCCGCCGAGCGCACCACCTCGATCCCGGTCAACGCGAGGAATGGCCGCCATTGATCAGCACCGGTCCGCGGGGTGGCGGCAACCGCGCGAGCCGCCTGATGACGGCGCAGCAGGAAGGCGGCGACGACCAGCGCCGGGATCACGAACAGCACGGTGGACGGCACCCCGAAGTGCACGAGCACCGGCGTGGCCAGCACCGGTGCGAGGAAGAACCCGACGCTGCCGCCGGCCGCGAACACGCTCATCGCACTGCTGCTGTCGCCGGCCGCGGCCCGGGCGGCGCGACCGGCCGCCGGGTGGAACATCGCCACGCCGAGCCCGGAGATCAGGATCAGCGTCCACACCGCCGGATACCAGCCGCCGACCAGGCCGGACAGTCCGAATCCGAGCCCGGCGACGGCCACCCCGGCCGCGGCGAGCCAGTCGAGGCGGTGTCTGTCGACGAGTACGCCGATGAACGGTTGCGGGATCGAACTGCCGAGTGCCGCCGCGAGGGTCAGCCCGGAGACGGCGACGTAGCTGTAGCCATGGTCGAGGACGAAGTACGGGACGGTGGCCGGGACCAGGCCCTGCTACAGGTCGTCGACGGCGTGCGCGGTCCCCCACAACCGCATCCGCCGCCAATGCGAGTCACTCATAGTGACGACGCTGCCAAAGGACAGGGCTGCGGACTTCCGATATTCTGCCGAGTTGTGTCGGTAGAGCGCCAAGTGCTGACCGGCCCGACGATCCGCCCGCTCGGCCATCGCGAGCGGATCGAGTGGCACGATCACGCCGTCCACCAATTGGTGTACCCGCTGCACGGGGTCCTGCAGGTGCACACCGGGCGCGGCGTGTGGGTCGTGCCGCCGAACCGGGCGGTCTGGGTTCCGGCCGAGGTGCCGCACGCCCATCAGGCGAACGGGCCGACCGAGATGCGCTCGATCATCTTCCCGGCGGGGCCGACAACGCTGACCGAGCCGACCGTGCTGGTCGTCGGGCCGCTGCTGCGCGAGGTGATCCGCACGCTCAGTGATGATCACGACCTGAGCGCGGACCATCGCCACCACCTGGAGCAGGTGGCGCTGCACCAGCTGCGGCGGGCCGAGGCGCTGCCGCTGATGTTGCCGACACCGAACGATCCGCGACTGGTCGCGCTCTGCGAGCTGCTCGCGGCCGATCCGTCCGACCAGCGTTCGCTGACCGAGCTGGGACGGCAGGTGGGGGCGGCGGAACGTACGCTCAGCCGGCTCTTCCGCGCCGAGACCGGGGTCACGTTCCCGCAGTGGCGGGCGCAGCTGCGGCTGCATCACGCGTTGAGCCTGCTCGCCGCCGGTCGGCCGGTCACCCGCGTGGCCATGGACTGCGGTTTCCGTACTCCCAGCGCTTTCATCGAAGCTTTCCGTAACCATTTCGGCTCTACGCCCGGACGGTACCTAACCGGTTAAGAAACGTGGTAGAAAGGGCCGCCCATGATCGGGGGGACAGTGGCGGAAGCACTTATCGTCTGCGAGAGCTTGGTCCGGATCTATCAGACCGGATCGATCGAGGTGCAGGCTCTGCAGGGGCTCGACCTGGTCGTGAACGGCGGCGAGATGGTGGCCGTGGTGGGCGCGTCCGGCTCCGGGAAGTCGACGCTGCTGTCGATCCTGGCCGGGATCGACGCGCCGACCGCCGGCAAGGCCCACGTCGAGCAGTGGGATCTGCTCGCGATGTCGCGCTCCGACCGGGTCCGTTACCGGCGGCAGACGGTCGGGTTCGTGCGGCAGCAGACCGCCAGCAATCTGGTGCCCTATCTGACGTCGCGACAGGTCATCGACCTGCCGATGACGGCCGCGCGGAAACCGGCGAAAGAGCGCCGGGAACGTACGCAGGAATTGCTCGAAGCTCTGGGGGTCGCCGACTGCGCCGATCGGAAGCCGAGCGAGATGTCGGGCGGTCAGCAGCAGCGGGTGGCCATCGCGGTGGCGCTGGCGAACCGGCCGCACGTGCTGTTCGCCGACGAACCGACCGGCGAATTGGACACCGCGACCTCCGCTGAGGTGTTCGAGGCATTGCGGGACGTCAATCAGCGGTACGGCGTGACGGTCGTCGTCGTCACCCACGACGCGGCGGTGAGCGGGCAGGTCGAGCGGACCGTGGCGATCCGCGACGGCCGCACCAGCAGCGAGGTGCTGCGCCGGACCGCGACCAACGAGGAAGGCGACACGCACGTCATCGCCGAGGAATACGCGGTGATGGACCGGGCCGGGCGCGTCCAGATCCCCCGCGAATACCGCGACACCCTGGAATTGACGAATCGCGTCCGGCTCGCGTTGGAGTCCGACCACGTGCAGATCCATCCCGATCGGAACGGGAAATGACAAATCCAGAAGCCATTGTTTCCGTACGGGGAATCCAGCGCACCTTCGGCAGTGGACCGACCGCCGTCCACGCGCTGCGTGACATCTCCTTCGACATCGAACCGGGCACGATGGTCGCGCTCGTCGGCCGTTCCGGATCGGGCAAGACGACGCTGCTGAACGTGATCGGCGGGCTGGACCGCGCCGACGCGGGAACGGTCGTCGTGGACGGCGACGACATCACCGCGCTCGACGAGGACGGCCTGTCGCAGTTGCGGCGCGACAAGGTGTCGTACGTGTTCCAGACGTTCGGCCTGATCCCGGTGCTCTCCGCCGCGGAGAACGTCGGCGCGCCCCTGCGGCTCGCCCGCACCCCCGCTGCCGACCGGGAGAAACGGGTGAACCTGCTGCTCGACCTGGTCGGGCTCACCGACCACGCCGAGCAGCGGCCGACCGAGCTCTCCGGCGGCCAGCAGCAGCGCGTCGCCATCGCCCGGGCCCTGGCCGCCTCGCCGCGGCTGCTGATCGCCGACGAGCCGACCGGCCAGCTCGACGCGGAGACCGGCCGTTCGGTGATGGCGCTGCTGCGCGGCGTCGTCGAGTCCGAGGGTGTCACGGCGCTCGTCTCCACCCACGACCCGGTGATGATGGCGCTGGCCGACCGGGTGATCCAGATCAGTGACGGGCGGCTGCACGAGTGATCGCCCTGCTGCTGCGCCGGGCCCGCGCCCAGTGGCCGGTGCTGGTCGCGCTGCTCGCCGTCGTCACGCTCGGCGCGACCCTGCTCGGGGTGTGCGCGCTGCTGGTCACCCGCACCGCGCCGGTCGCGCTGGCGGTCGCCGCGCAGCAGGCCGATCCGCAGCGGCTGTCGGCGACGGCGTACACGTCGGCGATCGCCGGCAAGGACGCACGATCGGTCACCGACGCGACGCGCGAGGTGCTGACCCGGGCCCTCGAACCGTTCCCGTCGACCAGCGCGGTGCGCGCGTCGTCGGTGATGCGGGAGCTGCCCGGTCGCGACGACAAGGCGCAGGCCTACCTGTCCGGTGTCGAGGACCTCCCGGACCGGGCGGCGCTGGTCACCGGGCGCTGGCCGCGCGCCGGTGCCGACCCGCGCCGGCCCGAGACCGTACTGCTGGAACCGACTGCGAAGCTGCTCGGCCTGACCGTGGGCAGCAAGGTGCGGCTGAAGGCGAGCGTCGACTCGGAAGCACCCGCACCGGCCGTCGACCTGACCGTGGTCGGGATCGCGCGGCCCGCGCCTGGCGCCGGCTGGGACCGGGACCTGCTCGACGGGGCCGGCTTCGACCCGAACCACAACGACGGTACGTCGCTGCGGGAGTTCCCGGCGTACGGGCCGTTCCTCGTCGACCTCGGCGACCTGCTCGCCGGTGGCTCGTCGCTGCTGCGGATGGAGATCACCGCCCGTCCCGACGTGGCCAGTGCCACCCCGGCACGGCTGAACACGGCGGCGCGCAACGTGCTGGACGCGGACGCGCGGCTGACCGGGACGCTCGGCGAACGGGCGCAGTTCACGCGGGTGGCGTCGGATCTGCCGTACACGCTGCGGACGGCCCGCAACCAGCAGGACGTGACGCAGGCCGCGGTGCTCGCGGTGGCCGTGCTCGGGACCGTGCTGACCGCGGCCGCGCTCGCGCTCGCCGGGCGGCTCACGGCCGGGCTGCGCTCCGGCGAGACGGCGCTGCTGTCGGCGCTCGGGACCAGCCGGGTGCAGCTGGCGGTCACCGCGGCGCTGGAAGCGGGACTGATCACGCTGGTGTCGGGGGCAGTGGCCGTACCCGGATCGTCGCTGCTGCATGCGGCGCTGAGTCAGGTCGCGCCGATGTCGGGCGCCGGGCTGACCACCGGCCCGCTCTTCTCGGCCACGCAGATCGTCACGGTCCTGGCCGGCGCCCTGGTCCTCACCGTGGTCCTCACCCTGACCGCGTTGCGGGCCGAGGCCCCGCACGGCCGGCGCGGACGCCGTGAGCTGCTCGCCCGTTCCGGAGCCGATCTGCTGCTGGTCGCGTTCGCCGGGCTCGGCTGGTGGCAGTTGCACGCCCAGCGCACCGATGCGGACGTCCTGCAGGTCCTCGCGCCCGGCCTGCTCCTGGCCGCCGGAGCCGCGCTCGCCCTGCGGCTCGTCCCGCCGACCCTGCGACTCGCCGACCGCCGGGCCGCCCGCTCGGACAGCCTGCCCCTGCCCCTGGCCGTGTTCGAGGCCGCGCGACGACCGCGGGCCGCCGCGGCCGGGCTGCTGATCTGCCTGGCCGCCGCGACCGGCACGTTCGGGGTGGCGCTGGCCGCCACCTGGGACCGCAGCCAGCACGACCAGGCCGACCTGGCCGTCGGCACCGACCTGGCGCTGAACCTGACCACGCCGCCCGTCACCGGGCAGGGCGCCACCATCGCGCAGGCCACCGGGGCGCGCGTGGTCAGCCCGGCCACCGACCGCGGGATCGCCATCGGGCAGTGGCTCGGCGGGCAGAACGACATCCCGCAGCTGGTCGCGGTCGACACCACGCACGCCGGTGAGCTGCTGCGCGGGCGGCTGCCGTCCGGGCAGGACTGGGCGTCGGCGACGCGCGGGCTGGTCCCGGCGAACCCGGTCACCGGCATCCCGGTCGCCGCCGGGGTCACGCTGACCGCGTCCGGCACGGCGACCGGGAGGGTTCCGCTGACCGCCGCACCACAACTGCTCATGCAGGACGCGGCCGGGCTGCGGTCGGTCTGCGCGGCGTCGCCGTTCCCGCTGGACGGCAAGCCGCACCCGATCACCGGCTGCGCGCCGGTCGACGGGATGACGCTGGTCGCGGTCGCGCTGCCGGTCGACTACGACTTCAGCTACCTGATCGACGCCGGCGGGACCACCGACTTCGCGGTGACGCTGCGGCTGCCCGGGCCGGTCGGGGGCGCCGCCGCCTGGCACGCCGTCCCCGCGGAGAACCACGGCAGCCTGATCCGAACCGGACTGACCACGACCGGCAACGGGCTGACCGTGACCGGAACGGCGCAGCTCAACGGCAACCCGCTCACCGCGCTGGCGCTGGACACGACGGCGTTCCAGGCCACCCGAGGGGTGCCGGTGCTGGTGTCCCAGAAACTGGCCGACGGGCTGAGCGTCAGCACCGGGTCGTCCCTGGAGCTGACGGTCGGGACCACGGCCGTACCGGTCACGATCGCCGGGGTCGTGCCGGGCATCCCCGGTGCTCCGGGCGCGGCTGCCGTGCTCGCCGACATCGACGCGGTGTCCCGGGCGCTGACCCTGCGCGGCGACCTGGTGTACCCGGCCGACGCGTGGTGGGCGGCGGCGCCCGCCCGTACCGACCTGGCCGATCTGCACCTCGGCGAGGCCACCACGCGCGCCGGGGAGACCCGGCGGCTCACCTCAGGGCCGCTCAACGCCGGGCTCCCGGCCGTGCTGCGACTGCTCGTCCCGGCCGCCGTCCTGCTGCTGCTGGCCGGGGTGATCCTGCACGTCACGCACGACCTGCGGGACCGGGCGGTCGAAGTCGCACGGCTGCGCGGGCTCGGCATGACCGGCCGGGAGATCCGCACGACACTGCTCGGCCAGCACGGCGCGATCCTGCTGCCGCTGCTGATCGCCGGAACCCTCGTCGGCGGCCTGGCCACCGTGATCGTCGCGCCGCTGCTGATCCGCTCGGAGACCGGTGCGACGCCGGTCCCGTCGGTCCTGCCGTCCTGGCCCTGGCCGGCCGAACTGCTGCTGATCGCCCTGCTCGTCACCGGGTGCACGCTCGCGGTCGGTGCGGTCGCCACCGTCCAGGCCCGCCGCGCCGGCGCGGCCCAACTCCGGGTGGTGTCATGATCCGGCCCGCACTGCACTGGCCCAGCATTCGCGGGCGTGCCCGCGCCGATGCCGGGCCGCTGCTGCTGTCCGCCCTGGTCGTCGCCGTGGTCACGATCCTCGGCGGATCCGTGCCCGTGCTGCTGCGCAGCACCGCCGACCAGGCGGTGCAGCAGGCCGTGCGGAAGGCCGGGGACGACGCCGACGTACAGGTGCAGGCGCACTGGGAGTGGGACGACGGCCCGAACGGCGGACGGATGCGGACGCCGAGCTCCGCCGCCGCCCTCGACGACCTGCGCGACCGGTCGCTCGGCCGGCTCGGGGCGCTGAAGTCCGTGCTGCTGCCGCCGATCGAGTACGCCGAGAGCCCGTACCTGAAAATCCTCAACGGCACCGAGCCGCGCAGCCTGCGCCTCAACTACCTGGCCGGACCGGGCGGACCGGCGGTCACCTGGATCTCCGGCACCGCGCCGAAGGCCACCTCCGACCAGGCCGACCTCGAAGTGCCGTTCAACGCGCCGCCCTGGCCGGTCCAGGTGGGCGTCTCCGAGACGTCCGCGACGCAGCTCGGGGTCAAGCCGGGCGATCGGCTCACGGTCGAGGACGCCAACCACACCCCCAAGGATGTACGGGTGAGCGGCGTCTTCCGGCCGGTGGACCCCGGCGCGGCGGAGTGGCGGGCGGCGCCGTGGCTGCTCCAGCCGGCGTACGGGCGGGACGGCGCGGGCATCACCCGGTTCGGCGGGCTGCTGTCGGCGGACTCGCTGCCCGACGCACGCCTCGCGTTCGGTCAGGACGACATGCCGCGCGTGATCCGGTTCAGCCCCGACCCGGACCTGCTCACGCTCGACTCCGCCAACCGGATCGTGTCCGCCGTCGTGGCGCTCAAGGCGTCGTCGGTGACGTCGTCCGGCGACCGTTCCCTGGAAGCGCAGTGGTCCACCCAGCTGGACTACGTGCTCGACGACGTCCAGGACCAGATCGACGCCGCCACCGCCCAGGCGTCGGTGCTGCTCACCGCGGTGATCGTGGTCGCCGTGCTGATCCTGCTGCTCGCCGCCCAGCTGCTGGTCGCGCGGCGCGCCCCGGCCCTGACCGTGGCCCGGCAACGCGGGGCGTCCCTGACCGCACTCGGCCTCGAACTGCTCCTCGAATCGGTCACGGTCGCCGTCGTGGCCGCAGCCGCCGGCGTGCTCGTCTGCGTCCTCGTCGCCGGTGGCGTCTCCTGGCGTTGGCTGCTCCCGGTCGCTCTGGCCGCCGTCCTCGCCGGGCCGGTGTTCGGCGTCGTCGCGGCCTACCAGGCCACCCGGGACCGGCGCGTCCCGGCCAACCGCAGCGCCCGCAAGATCGGCGAACGGACCGCGGCGCTGCGCCGGCTCACCCTCGAAGCGGCCGTGCTCGCTGTCACGGCCGTCGCGCTGACCCTGCTCCGCCAGCACGGGGTGCTGCCGTCGGCCGGCGGGACCGTGCTGCTGCCGGCGGCCGCCCCGGCGCTCGGCGTACTCACCGGCGCGATCGTGCTGCTCCGGCTGCTGCCCCTGGTCACCGGGCTGACCCTGCGGCAGGCGTTGCGGTCGTCCCGGCCGCTCGCAGTCTTCGGAGCCGCCCGGGCCGCGCTCGTATCCCGCCGGGCGCTGCCGGTGCTCGCCCTGGTCAGCGCGGCCGGGCTCGCGTCGTTCGCGCTCACCGTGACCAGCACCGCCGACCGGGGGCTGACCGACGGGGCGTGGCGGACCGTCGGCGCGGACGCCCGCCTGGAGATGGCCTCCGACAGCCTTTCCAAGGTCCCCGACCTGGTGAAACAGATCGCGGCCGCACCCGGGGTGACCAACGTGGTCGCCGGGCAGGTCCAGGATCCGGCCCCGGTGGTGGTCGGCGACACGTCCCGGCCCGCGCGGCTGGTCATCGTGGACAGCGCGGCGTATCGGAGACTGCTCGCCGGCACCCCGCTCCCCCATCTGGGCGACCTGCCCGGAGCGTCCGGCTCGGCCGTTCCCGCACTCGTGCGATACACCGGCGGGTACGTACACACCGGTGACCAGCTCGCACTGCCGCGCCAAGGGGCGCCTGCCATCACGTTCACGGCGGTCGGCACGGCGCCACCGGTGGACGGAGCCGACGACGTGGTGCTCGTGGACGTGGCAGCGATGACCGCGGCCGGGTACCCCGTGGAACCGGACACCATCTGGGTCACCGGGCCCGGGGCGGAAGCGGCCGCCGCCGGGCACGACGCGCTCGTCACGCTGCGGGACTCGCTGGAACACGATCGGCGGACCGCGGCGCTGGTCACCGGCCTGGTCCGGCTCGCGTGGGCGTCGGCGGGGACACTGCTGGCGCTGGGGCTGCTCGGGTTCGCACTCGGGGCGGCCGCCGGAGCACCCGAACGGTGGCAGACACTCAGCCGGCTGCGGACCCTCGGACTGCGCACCGGTGAAGCCCGGCGGGTCGCGGCCGGGGAACTGCTGCCGCTCGCCCTCGTCGCCGCCGTCGCCGGGCCGCTGCTCGGGGCGCTGCTGGCGCGGGTGACGCTGGGGCCGCTGGCGTTGCGGCTGCTGACCGGGCAGTCCGAGAATCCGGTCCTGGTCCTGCCGTGGGTGCTGATCGGTGTCGTCGGAGTGTTGTTCCTGGTCATGGTCGTGGTGGTGGTCGGGGCTGAGGCGGCGGCGCGGCGTCGGCGACGGTTGAGCGAGGTGCTGCGGGTCGGCGGGGCCTGAGCCCGGTTCTTTCTCCCAGCCGCTTGTTCACCATGCGGCCCGG
>NZ_JBIRWQ010000008.1:0-219604 GCF_044388125.1 Actinoplanes sp. NPDC020271 | reverse complement strand
GGCCACTGCTCACGGCTGCTGCCGCCATTCACGGCCCGGCCACTGCTCACGGCTGCTGCCGCCATTCACGGCCCGGCCACTGCTCACGGCTGCTGCCGCCATTCACGGCCCGGCCACTGCTCACGGCTGCTGCGGCCGTTCACGGCCCGGGCCGGACCTCAGCGGTGCTTCCGCCCGGCCCGGACACCCCTGACGCCAGCTGAGGGCCCGCGGCGCGACTGGGCGTCGGTCACCACGTGGAGATCCAATTTGCAACGCTGCAAAAGAGGGTTGACTTAGCGGATGTGATCGTTAACATGATGGCAATCGAATCGACGTCGATGAGTTCCAGAACCTGTGCGCGGCGCCCACCCCACATACGCGGCGCGTAAGGAGCCCGTCCCCCGGCGGTCGCCCGATTCCCCAGTCGGGCCCGCACTTGATCCGGAAGGCGAATCCCCCATGACGTCTCGCTTCCGCACACTGATCCTGGCCGGCGTCGCCGGCCTGCTGACCGTGACCACGAGCCTGCAACCGGCCGCGGCCGCCACCTATCCGAACCCGGGTGTGGTGACCGGTTCGACCGGCGCGCACGACCCGTCGATCGTCAAGAAGCCCACCGGCGGCTACCTTCTCGCGACGACCGGTGACGGCATCACCTTGAAGACCTCGTCGGACCGCACCGCGTTCGCCGACGCCGGTAAAGCGTTCCCGAACGGCACTTCCTGGGCGAACACGTACACCGGCGGCAGTGCCAACCTGTGGGCGCCGGACATCTCGTACCACGGTGGCAAGTATCTGATGTATTACGCGGCGTCGACGTTCGGCTCCAGCCGGTCGGCGATCTTCCTGGCCCAGTCGACCACCGGCGCAGCCGGGAGCTGGACGAATTCCGGCCTGGTGATCGAGTCGACGTCCAGCAGCAACTGGAATGCCATCGACCCCAATCTGACCGTCACCGCGTCCGGCGAATGGTGGCTGACCTTCGGGTCGTTCTGGTCCGGCATCAAGATGGTGAAGATCAATCCGTCGACCGGCAAGCGGGCCGATTCCACGATGTACAACATCGCCGAGCGGTTCGTGAACAGCAAATCGGTCGAGGCACCGTTCGTGTTCTATCACGGCGGCTACTACTACCTTTTCATGTCGTTCGACTTCTGCTGCCAGGGTGCTTCGAGTACGTACCGCGTGATGGTGGCTCGTTCGACCTCGATCACGGGACCGTACAAGGATCGGGCCGGGACGCTGACGACCGCGGGCGGCGGGACGGAGATCCTCGCCACGCACGGGAGCATCTACGGCCCCGGGCATCCGGCGGTGTTCACCGACAGTGACGCCGACGTTCTCGTCTATCACTACTACACGTCGTCGGGCGCGGCGAAGCTCGGCATCAACCTGATCGGCTGGGACTCCTCGGCCTGGCCTTACGTCTACTGAACCACTTTCACCCTTCAACCCGGCAACGAGCCCGGAGCCGCCGGGCCGCTGATCGCCGCCGGCACCTCACGCCCTGACCACGTCGAAGACTTCACTGATCACCGGGTCCGTCCCCGGGCCCGGCCGGCGGCTCCGAACCCGAATCGGAGCCGCCGGCCCCGGTGCGTCGGTCACGTCGGCGTTTGACTCGCCGCTCACCATGGGCAAGGTCGGGTTGTTGATGGGGAGGAACGTGTGGACACTCAGGATCTGATCGCGGCGATCATTTTCGGCGCGGTCATCGGGGTGGTGGCCCGGATCGTGCTGCCGGGCCGGCAGAACATCGGGCTGATCGCGACGGTACTGGTCGGCATGGGCGCCGCGGTCGCCGGCACGTGGGTGTCGTCCCGCTACGACGTGCACAGCAGCCATTTCTTCACGGTGACCGGGCGGACGTTCGACTGGGCCGTGGTCGGCGTGCAGGTCGGCATCGCGGTGGTCGGTGTCGCCATCGCGGCGGTACTGGCGAAGACTTTTTCCACCGACCGGGACCGTGACTGACTACCGTGTGAGCGTGGCTGAGACCCTGAATCTGACTTTGACGCTGGAATCGCGCGGGCCGGCCGGGGCGTTCCTGCTCTCCGACGAGCAGGTCGCCGCGGTCGGCGACGGCAAGAAGGCGTTCCCGGTGCAGGTCACCGTGAACGACGTGACGTTGCCACTGCGCCTGGCCCGCATGGGCGGGGAGAACATGATCGGCCTGGCCAAGGCGGCGCGGGCCAAGGCCGACATCGAGATCGGTTCGGCGTACGCCGTGACGATCGCCCCGGTGGCCGGCGAGCGCACCGTGGAGACGCCGCCCGAACTGCAGACGGCGCTCGCCGGTGACGAGGAGGCGCGATCCGCCTACGGCGCGCTGGCGTACTCGCATCGCAAGGAGTTCGTCCGCTGGATCACCGAGGCCAAGCGTGAGACGACCAGGGCCGACCGGGTCGCGAAGACGCTGGAGATGCTGCGCGCCGGCGAGCACCGCTGAGAAGCGCTCACATCGCGGCGGTGGCCAGGTCCTGAACGACGGAGAGGACGGCGGCGGCAACCGCTGGGGCCTGGCCGACCGGGTGGCGGGACGGGCGGGCCCGTTCCGGCAGCTCGGCCATCACCTTGAGCAGCAGCGGCTCGACCTCGGCCCGGGTGCCACGCAGCAGCGCGCCGTGCAGGCCGAGCGCCGAGACCAGGCCGCAGAGGCAGTCGGCGTCCGGGGACGGCTGGTCGCGGCCGTCCATCCGGTAGCCGACCTTGGCCCGGACCCGGACGGCCACGCCCTCGTCGGCGATCTCGTACTCCTTCTTGCGCCACCGGCGCGCGGGCAGTTCCACGATCAGTCCGCGGTGGACGAGGGCGGCGGTGGTGCGTTCGTACAGGCCGGGGGCGGCGGACCGGATGAGCGCGGGCAGGGCCGGGCCGGGCGCCTTGGCCATGATGATGGCGAGGACGTCGTCGGTGACCGGGTCGCCGGTGGACTCCCGTCGGTGCCAGTCCGGGACGACGCTCCCGGACTCGATCGTGACCCGTTCGGTGATGAGGAGGTCCATCACCGTCGCGCCGGCCAGGCCTGCGGCGAGCGCCGGCACGTGCAGGCGGGGCTTCATGTGCCGGGTCTCGTCGTGAGCGAGCACGAAGAACTGCTCACGGACGAGGACCGGGTCGAGTCCGGGGCGTAGCACTGTGTCGTTTCAGCCGTTCCGTAGCCGGTCGTGCACGCCGCCGTAGGCGCTCGTGCCGGGGAGGTACTTCTTGTCGATGCCGGCGCTCATCACGTACTGCGGGTCGACGACGTTGCCGGCGCGCGCGCTGGTCGTCTGGGAGACCAGCTGGTACGCGTCGAGCAGGTCCAGCCCGGTCAGCGACGCGACGTGCCGCACGAGGTCGTCCTGGCTGATCCGGAACGCGTCCTCGAGCGGCCGGGCGGCACCGAGCGAGACGAGCTGGTCGTCGGTCTCCAGCCGTGGGGTGCCGGTCGCCACGCCCTTGATCACGTCGACCACGATCGTCACGTCCATGGCGACCTCCACGGCCACGCCGCACACCTCGCCGTCGCCCTGCCGCGCGTGCCCGTCGCCGAGCGCGAGCAGCGCCCCGGGCACGTTGACGCCCAGGTAGAGCGTGGCGCCCGGCCCGAGCAGCGGGGTGTCGAGGTTTCCGCCGTGCACGTCGGGGACGATCGTCTGGCGGACCTCGTTCGCGGCCGGCGCGACCCCGACGGTGCCGAGCATCGGCGCCAGCGGCAGGTCGACGGTGAAGTCGCTGCGGCGGGCCTGGTAGCGCACGGTCCGCGCGGCCAGGTCGATGTCGTAGAGCCACACCCGCTCTTCGAGCGGTTCCTGGAGGGTACGGGTGTAGCCGGTCGACGTGAGTGCGCCGAAGTGCGGGAACGTCGAGGAGATCCCGAAGCTCGACGCCGGCGTCAGCGACACCACGTGCACGGCCAGGGTGTCCCCCGGCTCGGCGCCCTCGACGTGCAGCGGGCCGGTGACCGGGTTGAGGTACGGAAAATCGCACACCTGGCTGGGCAGGTCGTCGACGGTGCGCACCTTGCCGCCGAAGCAGTCGAGCGTGCGCAGCGTGACCGGCGCGCCCGGCTTGACGGCCGCGATCGCCTCCCGCCCGCCGAACGTGTAGCCGTACTGCCCGGGGTCGGCCGGGATGTGGATCGGGTCAGACATTCTCCACCGCTTTCGGGGTCGTGGCCGGCTCGTCGTCGCCGGGCACCTCGGGCAGGCTCGGCTTGCGGCCGGTGGCGAGCAGGACGACCAGGACGACCGCGCCGACGCCGAGCCAGATCAGGCCGACGGTCTGGGCGAGCAGGCTGCCGTTCCAGATGACCGCGATCAGCACGAGCGCGCCGACGGCCGGGACGACCACGTTACGCAGCGCGCCGCCGCGCCGGCCGGTCTTGACCCACTCCCAGATGACACAGACGTGCAGGACCACGAACGCGATCATCGCGCCGAAGTTGACCAGGGCGCTCATCAGCGTGATGCCGTCCTCGCGGTTGGCCATCCACAGCCCGATGGCCAGGGAGACCGCGGCGGTGGTGAGGATCGCGTTGGTCGGCACCGAGCGGGTCAGCGACACCCGGGACAGGAACCTCGGCAGCTGCCCGTCACGCGACATCGCCATCAACAGGCGGCTCGTGGCGACCTGGGCGACCATGTTGTTCGCGACGCCCCAGGCCAGGGCGGTGGCGAGCGCGGTGAGCGTGCCGAGCCAGTGGCCACCGGCGACCTCGGCCGCGTCGTAGAAGGCGGAGCCGGTCGCGTCGCCGTTGGCGATCAGGCCGTCCGGGTCGGGCACGAGCAGCGCCGCGACCCAGGTCTGCGCGACGAACAGGGCGGCGACGACCAGCAGCGACAGGTACATCGCGCGACGCACCGTGCGGGCACCGTCGGCGGCGTCCTCGGCGAGCAGCCCGAGGGCGTCGAAGCCGAGGTAGGAGAGCATGCCGATGGAGACGCCACCGAGGATCAGCGACCAGGTGAAACTGGTGCCGTTGTAGAACGGGTCGAGGCTGAACCCGTGACCCTTGCCGTCGGCGAGCGCCTTCAGCCCGTACGCCAGGAAGATGACGAGGATGACCAGCTCGGCGGCCAGGAAGATCCAGTTGAGCAGCTTGGTGGTCTTGATCCCGAGCACGTTCGTCACCGTGTTGGCCAGGACGAAGATGACGACCCAGGCCCAGACCGGGACGCCGGGGACGATCGAGTTCATCGCGGCGCCGGCGACCAGCGACAGCAGCAGCGGGATGCAGACGTAGTCGAGCAGGATCGCCCAGCCGGTGAGGAAGCCGACGGCCGGGTGGATCGCGCGACCGGCGTAGCCGTAGACCGAGCCGGCCACCGGGTACTTCTCGACCATCACGCCGTACGAGGAAGCGGTCAGGATCATCGCGGCGGCGCCGACGACGTAGGCGAGTGCGATCATGCCACCGCTGGCCTGGAAGACGCTGCCGAAGATGCCGAACGGCGCGATCACGACCATGAAGACGAGACCGTAGGCGATCAAATCACGAATACGCAGCTCACGCCGCAGTTGCTGTGGATAGCCGAATTTGTCGACGGACATGCCGCGGAAACACCTCTTCCCCGCAGAGGTACGGATGCCAAAGATCCAATGTGGACTGTGGCATGACGATTACTCCGCGGAGTAGTCGCGGAGAGCGAGGAAAGTAAATACCTAGATCACCATGGGCCGCAAGCCCGGAAACGCAACTGCTACAAGCTGCGGCGGCGCCACGGCCAGCGGGCCGGACGGCGGTAGAGCTCGTTGAGCCGATCATCCACCACCGTCCGCACCCCGGCGAGCGCGATCACCAGCATCTCCCGCAAACCGGCGCAGGTGCGGCAGCTCTCCTGCTTGCACTCCTGACGGTGTTCCAGCGCCGTCATCACCAGGCGCTGCGCGAGCATGCCGGAGACGTGCGCGCGCTGCGCCCAGGCCGGCCGCTCCTCGATGCCGGCACGCCACGTCTCGACGTCCTGATCGGTCACGCCGTACAGCTCAGCCGCCTTGCTGACCTGCGCCAACGAATTCTGAACATCAGCTTCGGCCACAGCGGACTCCCCTGCTCTCGGAGCAGCCAGACCCGAATCCTAACGCCCCGCGACGGGACGCGGTCCGCCGTAGACGTCGTCGACCCACTCCGGGTGGTCGATGAACGGGTTCCGGTTGTGCTGCCAGTGCTCGAAGATGACGTCGTTGCGGTGGCGCTCGAACGCGTCCGGCGGGTCCTCGTCGTTCCACTTCAGCAACGCCGAGATCCGGCCGTGCCGCGGGCCGTCGTCCCCGGTGGTGCGGTCATCGGGTTCCAGGTCACGCCGGCGTTCGTCCCAGCGCACGGCCATGTAGAAGATCATGCGGGCGACGTCGCCCTTCGCCTCGTCGCGTGGTTCCCACGAGTCGGCGTCCAGATGGTTGTTCGGCGCATAGTGCGAAGGACGGCCGCCCTCGTCGAAGTCCAGATGCCCCCGCTCCTCGTTCACCTCGACGTTCTCCGGCCGAAGATGATGGGCGTCGGTGCCGGGGCCGGGAGCCGTGGCGAAGTTGCCGTGCGACTTGGCCCAGACGTGCTCCCGGTTCCACTGACCCGGCCCGCTGCCGTGGTCGGTCCACGGCATGCTCCACCCGGAGTAGATGCCGATCACGTTCCGCGGGTTCGCCGGATCCCGGTCGGCCTCCTTGATCACGTCCCAGATCTGGCCGTACCGCAGGGTGGTCACCCTGGTCGAGATGATGGTGTGCAGCGCCGCCTTCAACGCCGCCCCGTGCTTGCCCTGCGCCGCCGCGTAGTAGTCCACCGGCGGCGCGGCCGCCGCCGGAGCCTGCGGGGTGATCGAAGCGAACAGCCCCATCAGGACGGTCGTCGCCAGCACCTTCACCTTGTTCCTCCAGTCACCGCGAGTCAGCAGCACAGACGCTATGAAGTGCCGATCGCCGACCGAGCGCCAACAACCGGTATGTCACCTGATCGGGTGGTTTAGCCGCAGGCCGCGTGCACCCGCCGCCGATACGCGAAGAACGCGACCGCCACCATCCACGCTCCACCGGCCGCCCCTGCGATCCACAGGCACAGGGCATCGTGGATCAACCGTTTGCCGACCTGCTGGGCAGCCCAGCGCCGGGCCTCGGTCCTGCAGTTCTTCGTCGACGTGTCGGAGAGATCGCACTGGGGCTTCGCCGGCGCACTGCCGTCGGCCAACCTGACCCGTTCGCCCTTGGCAGCGTCGTCGTGGTCCTCGCGAACGAGTCTGGGCTCCTTGTTGTACTGCAGGAACCACCTCTGGAACACCCGCAGCATGGCGATGTGCCCGCGCTCGTTCGGATGCAGGCTCGTGTGCATCCACTTGGTCGGGTTGAAGCGCTGCGTGGCGACGCCGCGAACGGAACGCAGACCGATGAAGTTGACCCCGGGCCGGCCGTCGTTCCGCGGGTCGCACAGCTGCAGATGCGCCTGCTCCAACGCGCCCGGCATCGCGTCCAGGACGATGAAGCCGAACTCCCGGGCGGTGTCCCGGATCGTGTCGTTCAGCCGCTCGACGAACTGGTGGATGAAGAGCTGCTCGGAGTCGGTGAGCGCCACCTGGTCGCACTGCTTCCCGGTGAGGTGGATGGGGTCCGGGTAGGGAACCACCACGACCGGCGTCCGCTTGAACTCCTGGTCGACCGCGCCGTAGGCGAGGCGGAGCTGCTGCTTGACCACGTCGAAGGAATTCATCCACATGTCCTCGGCCGAACTGCAATCACCCGGCGCCAGGCACATCTCACCGATCGACGCGAACCCGGCGTCGTTGCCACCGAGGCTCACCACCACCATGGCGGGTACGTAGGACTTGACCTCGTCGTGATAGGCCTTGACCTGGTTGATCACGCCGGGTGCACGGGCGCCGGAGCAGGCCATGAACTTCAAGCCGTCGAAGGTCATCCGATCCTGCGTGACCAGCGCGGCCCACGCACTCGGGGCCCGGCGGCACTCACTGCGCCCGCCGTCCTCCGTCCCTTCCTTGAAACCACCGTCGTCGGTGCCGCTGTAGTAGACGGCCGCGCCCTCGCCCGACATGTAGGAATCACCGAACGCGACCAGCACCCTCTGCCCGTCACCCGGATCCGGTGAGTCGCTCGTCAACATCTGAGCCGGGGTCACGCCCATCAACGCGACGGCTGCCATCACCCCGACCACGTCGGCCTGAGTCGTCGAGACGAGCGCGGCCACCAAGAGCCCGAGGACCAGCAGGACGGGCAGCAGCCAGGCGGAGTGCGAGACGCCGGCACTGCCGAGGGCGGCGAGCACGAAGAGCCCCGCCCCGCCCGCACCCAGCCCCCACAGCCACGCCGCGGGCCGCTCCTTCTCGCACACCCACCGGATGGCCTGCTCGGACCAGAGCGCCATGCCCACCGGAAGGAGCCCGAGCACTCCCAGCCCGATCATCGCCGCTCCGGCGCCGATCCAGCCCAGCTCGCCGAGAACGAACGCCCCGGCGACCGCGACGACCAGCCCGGCAACCGTCAGCCGCCGGCCGCAACGCCGCGTGTGGATCTCGCGGTTCAGCATCCGGATCGTGCAACTCTGGCGGGCCTGGGTGAGCGCGGAACCACCGACGAGGTAGACCAGGACCAGCGCGCCGATACCCAGCAGACCCTTGTCGTTCTGTTTCCCGGGCAGGGTGAAGGCCAGCAGCAACAGGACGGCCGCGACGCCACCGAGCAGCCAGCCGATCCGATACGGGATCACCCACTGCCGGCCGTCGAGGCTGTCGGCGTACTGCCCGCGCAGCCAGACGGTGGAAACGCTGATGAAGATCGCGAAGACGACCCAGACCACCATCGCGTTCTGCCCGGATCGCGCGGAGAGGAGCAGCCCGAGGAGCGCGACGACGAACATCAGCGTCCGCCGTAAAGCTCCCCGCGCGTCGACCACGGGGCGTGGTGCGACTACGCCACCGGGGCTCGGCGGTGTCGATGAGGACTTCATAAAAGGTGCCGAGGAAACCACCCACGAACCCGTCGTTCAGCCGGCTGATGTCGGCGCTGACACTGACACCGGCCGCCCGCGATCGAAGACGTTTTCGCCGTTTGTCCCTCCCCCACGACGTACGGGGAACCGGGTTTGATCGTGATGGGGCGCAGTCGAGTTACGGATGCGTGGCGGAGGGGCGGATCGCATGGTCGGGGAATGAAATGATCCTGGCCACCATCAGCGGGCCGATCGTCCTCGTCGGCCTCTCCTACGGCGGATGCACCCAGCGCGACCGGCAACAACGCTCGCGCCGCGGCGAACGCGCCACGATTCGTGACCACCGACGCCGCGACCGGCAACCGGAGCCGATCGTCTATCCGGGGGCGCCGCACGGGATCACGGACACGCATGAAGAGGAGCTTGGGCGGGATCTGCCGGCGTTCCTGACGCCCCACGACCCCTTGGCGGGTTCAGTTCCGCCCGGCGCCGTCGGCGTCCTGGCCGGCTGCGCCGCCCTCGGACATCCGGGGACGGCGTCCGCAGGCGTGCTCCACGGCACCGCTCCCGGCCACCCGCTCGTGCTCCGCTGCTCCCGATCCGGCCGCAGGCGCCGCCACAACGCGATCAGTCGCCGTGTGAGCGCAGCACCGATATCTTGCTCAGCCGTCGTCATCCCGGGCCGGCGAGCCCCGTTCCATCCCGCACATCAGAGGCCGGCTGCCACTGAGCGTGCGACCGCCGGAGCGCCCCGTCGGGGTGCGCGGTGTTCCCGGTTCGCGCTCAACCCTACTCACCCGAAGGCCCGGATCCGGGTTATCCACAGTAGAGGTTTGTCCACAGGCCCTCGGCGCTACCGGCCGTTCGGTGCGAGAATGGAGTGGGAGGTCTGCCCCCTCGGGAGGGTGGGGTCTACGCATTTACGACAAGCTGGTTGACGTTTCCGCGCCCATCCGTAAATCGATCAGCTGACCGCCTGAGAAATATGCTCCGCCGTCCGCGAGGCCAACGCCATTATCGTAATCATCGGATTGGTCCCGGACGACGTCGGAAACGCCGATCCGTCCCCGATCCAAACACCAGGCGTGTCGTGCAGTTCCCCGCGCGGATCCGCCACGCTGATCGCCGGGTCGGCCCCCATCCGGCAACTGCCCATCTGATGCGCGGAGAAAAGCACCGCTCCCCCGGCTCGCAACGGCATCTCCGAAACCCGCCGGATGAACGCGTCCAAGTCGTCACCCGCCGACCACGTCGGAACGCCGTGACCGAGCAGACGAATCCGGCGCGCCCCGGCCGCATGATGCAGACGGATCTGGGCCTCAACGGCGCGCCGGCTGTTCCGTACGTCCAACCCGTCTTCAAGTGAATACCACGCGGCAGTCTCACCGGAGTCATCAACGGTGACCCGCCCGTGGCCACGGTCACGGACCAGTCCGATGAACGAGGCACAGTTCCGATAGTCAGCCATTGCTTGTTTGTGGTCGAACCCCGTGGTGAACGGCATTGCAGAAGCGCCGAGCCCAGTCGTGTACTGCACGCTTTCCATCAGGAATCCGAATCCGTCCTCGACCGCGGCGAATTCGTTGACGAGTGCGGCCTGCGGTGGCCCCCACCACCCTTTCATATCCGTATCGTAATCACCGAGCGTGACCGTGCAAGGGTGCAGCCGCAGGTATTGTCCGACTGCCGGCCCGCCGATCCCGGAACGCAGCAGCACGCCCGGCGTTTCCAGCGCGCCCGCGGCCACGACGACCACCGGCGCACGGACGGTGACGGCCGCCGACGCTGATCCGTCCTCGCGGGTCCACCGCCCGACCACCCCGGCCGCGCGACCGTTGTCGGTCAGAATGCGTTCGACCCGGCATCCGTCGATCACCCGGGCGTCGTGCTCGGTGACGGCCGGTTCCAGGTAGACCTTGAGCGTCGACTGCTTCGCCCCGGACGGATCACCGAACCCGAGACCGCCGGCGACCAGCGTGTCGTGCCGTTTTTCGTCCCAGTTGCGGCACGCCGTGGCGAATGACCACCCCAGCGTCTCCGCCCCACGCTGCATCGCCTCGTGCGCACGGTTGAACTCCGAGCATCGATCGGTCACGGACAATTCGCGCCACACCGCGTCGAGGTGCTTGTCGAACGCGACGGTCGCCACGTCGGTCAGGCCGTGTTCGGCCCACTGGTGGCGGACCCGGTCGGTGGTGCGGATGCAGTTCGTCCAGTTGATCACGGTGCCGCCGCCGAGGCCGGCGCCCGCCATCAGCGTGATGTTCTGGTCCGCGGTCGGCGTCGGCCCACCGCGCCGGTAGGACTGCTGATAGGCGGCGAGTTCCAGATGACGGAAGTCGCCTTCGCTCCGATAACGGCCCGCTTCCAGGACGACGACACTCGCGCCCGTCGCCGCGAACCGCCCCGCGATCAGGCCACCGCCGGCGCCGGAGCCGATCACGACGACGTCGGCGTCGAGTTCGAGGTCAGCGGTGGGGCGTAGCGGGGTGATCGGCCGGTTCTCCGTGATCGGCGGACGGGCGGCCGGGCCGGGATAGCCGAGCCGGCTCCAGTTCGGATTGCTTCCGGTGATGTCCGGAAGGCCGTACGTCAGAAGCAGGATCAAGCTGGTCAGCGGGGCGACGGCAGGCCCGAGGGCAGCCAGGATCCGTTCTCGTTGATCTTGCGAAGCGGAGGGGAAGCCCTGCGCGCCGAGCGCGTCGAGCAGGACGCCGACGGCTTCGCGCCGGTCGGCGGGCATGGCCGCGATGGCCGCGAGCACGCCCAGGTCAGCGCCGACATCAGTGGCGCGGCGCGCCCAGAATCCGTCGGCGTCGTCGGGATGGTCGATCGAGGGAACCACGGTGTCGCAGAGAACCCGCAGCACCTGGGTCTGATCCGGGGTCACGAAACGTCCTCCTTCGTCGATGGAGAAGGGCTTCGCATCAAGGTACGACGATGCAGTCGGCTGTGAACCGGTTGCGCGCCACGGCGGTACACGCGGATGAAGCACGTCGCCGACAAGGGGGAACCGTCCATGCAACCGATCACCGAACAGCCGCCGGAAGACGTCACCGACCTCGCGCTGTCCCGCGGCCTCGGCCATTTCGTCGACAGCCGGAAACTGCCGAATCCGGTCACCCGCGGTCTCGGCCTGCTGCTCGGCGCGGGCGGCTCGATCGGCCTGCTCGTGCTGATCAGCTATCTGGCCCAGGACCAGGACGGCTTCTTCTGGGAAGTGCTGCACTTCGTCGGATTGTTCTTCTGCTTCTGCGCGGTCTTCCTGATCGCCGCATCGATCCGCGTCTTCATCACCGGCGCCCAGTCGTTCCACCTCTTCACGAACGGTTTCGTGCATCGGCGCAACGGCAAGGTCCGCGCGTACGTGTGGCCGGACGTCGCCGAGCTCAAGCCGGTCCTCCAGACGCGCGGCGAGGACAAGGGCAAACTGATGCACTACGCGCTCGTGCCGCGCCACGACAAGCCGATCGCCGTCCCGGTCGCCATCGTCGACGGCCGCGACACGTTCCTCGACAACCTGATGGGCCTGCTCCAGCAGCACGGCATCCCGGTCAGCTAGCCGCCTCCAGCACGTCGGCAGCAGCGTTCACCACGCTGACGAACTCGTCGGGCGCGATGCGCGCGCTGAGGGCCTTGCCGCGCTCCTCCAGGACCGGATGCGTCGGCCGCCAGAAGGAGAACAAGAGCACGAGATCGCCGTCGAGGTAGGCGTAGGTCACGACGTTGTCGACGGTCTCGCCCCAATTCAGGAACCGGAAGCTCTGCTCGTCGTCCTCATGGAGCAACTGGAACGTCTCCTCGGGGCCGTGCTCGGCGACGGTGCGGGCCGGCACCCGGTCGCCCCGCACCTGATCAACGGTCCAGCGCATCAGGCGGCAGAACGCCGGGAGGTACGCGACGTTGTCCTCCACGGTCAGGCGCCGGCCGCCGGCCCACAGGTCGACCACGCGCAGGTGCGGCGCCGACCAGAAGTCGCCGATCTCGACCGCGAAGGTCGCCGGATCACCGAAGAGCTGCGTCATCCGGTCACCTCGGGGCGCAGCAGGGGTGGGTGCAGGAGGGTGGCCGGGCCGCGGCGGAACAGCTGGGCGGGTCGCCCCCGGTCGCGGGTGACGCTGTGGCCGGTCGGCGCGATGAAGCCCTCGGCCGACGTCACCTTGCGGTGGAAGTTGCGCGGGTCCAGGGTGGCCCGCCACACCGTCTCGTAGACGCCGCGCAGGTCGGCCACGGTGAACTCCGGTGCGCAGAACGCCGTCGCCAGCGGCGTGTATTCGAGTTTGGCCCGCGCCCGTTCCAGGCCGTCGGCCAGGATGCGGTCGTGGTCGAAGGCCAGCCCGGTGGCCTCGTCGATCGGGCGCCACTCGGCGCCGGCCGCGTCGCTTCCGGCGGTCGGCGCGGGAAGGTCGGGGAGCATGGCCAGGTACGCCACGGTGACCACCCGCCCGCGCGGGTCGCGCCCCGGCGTGCCGTAGGTGGCCAGCTGTTCGAAGTGGCCGGTGGACGGGTCCACTCCGGTCTCCTCGCGCAGTTCGCGGGCTGCCGCCGCGCCCAGGTCCTCGTCGTCGCGGACGAAGCCGCCGGGCAGTGCCCACCGTCCCCGGAACGGCTCGATGCCACGGCGGATCAGCAGCACGTGCAGCGAACCGTGCCGGATGGTCAGCAGTACGAGATCAACTGTGACGGCCGCCATCTTCAGCGTCATGTTGACGATAATACGCACAAGCTTTATCGTCATCGTGACGAAAAACGATGGAAGGACCCCCGATGGCCGACGTCAAACGCCGCCTGCACCTGCGCCACCTCCGCTCCGCCCCGACCAGCTGGGTCAGCTGGACCGTTCAGGGCAAGGCGAAGCGCTCCGGCACCGGCCTCGCCTTCTGGTACCGGCCGCTGACCGCGGTCCTCTCCGAGGTGCCGGTCGACGACCGGGAGCTGCCGCTGCTGTTCCACGCCCGCACCGAGGACTTCGCCGACGTGACCGTGCAGGCCACGGTGACGTACCGGTTCAGTGACCCGGCGGCGGCCGCGGCCCGGCTGGACTTCTCGATCGACCCGTACAAGGGCGGGTGGCGGGGGCAGCCGCTCGACCAGGTCGCCACGCTGCTCGCCGAGCTGGCCCAGCAGCCGGCGCTCGACGTGCTCGCCCGGCTGCCGCTCGCCGACGCGCTGACCACCGGGATCGCCCCGGTCCGCCAGTCGGTGGCGGACGCGCTGGCCACCGACCCGCGGCTGGCCGAGACCGGCGTGACCGTGGTCAGCGCCCGCGTCGTCGCCCTGCGGCCGGAACCGGAGCTGGAACGCGCGCTGCAGACCCCGACCCGGGAAAAGGTGCAGCAGGACGCGGACCGGGCCACGTACGCCCGGCGCGCCCACGCCGTCCAGCAGGAACGGTCGATCGCCGAGAACGAGCTGCAGAGCAAGATCGAGCTGGCCCGGCAGGAACAGCACCTGGTCGAGCAGCACGGTGCGAACGCCCGGCGCGGCGCCGAGCTGGACGCCGAGTCGCAGCTGGTCACCGCGCAGGGTGAGGCCGAGCGGGCCCGGCTGAGCGCCGCCGCCGAGGCCGACGCCGAGCGCCTGCGCGACGAGGCTCGTGCGGCCGGCACCCGGGTCGTCGGTCTCGCCGAGGCGGAGGCCGAAGCGGCGCGACTGGCGGCCTACCGGGACCTGCCGCCCGAGGTGCTGCAGTCGCTGGCCCTCAAGGAGCTGGCGCAGCACCTCCCGGCGATCGGTGAGCTGACCGTCACGCCCGACCTGCTGAGCAAGTTGATCGGGCGGATCGGCTCATGAGCACGCTGGCTCCCCGGGTGGTGGTCGTGTCGCGGCGCAGCGAGCTCGACGAGCTGCTCGCCCGGCACGGCACCCGCGGCGCCGCCGCCTACTTCCTCAAGCAGCGCGGCCGTGACCTCGACGAGGTGACCGCCCGGCACGAGGCGCTGCGGCAGGCGCTGACCGAGGTGGGCGCGGCCGTCCCGGCCGACTGGCGTCGCGGTCACGTCGAGCGGACCGACCTGCCCCGCTTCCTCTTCGCCCCGGAGGACCGGGTGATCGCCGTCGGGCAGGACGGCCTGGTCGCGAACGTCGCGAAGTATCTCGACGGGCAGCCGGTGATCGGCGTCGACCCGGAGCCCGGCCGCAACGCCGGGGTGCTGGTGCGGTACCCCGCGTCGGCGGTCGGCGGTCTGCTCCGCAGCCGGCCGCGGACCCTGGAACGCACGATGGTGGTCGCCCGGCTCGACGACGGGCAGGAACTCTACGGCCTGAACGAGATCTACATCGGTCACGCCGGTCACCAGTCCGCGCGGTACGTGATCACCGCGCCGGACGGCTCCCGGGAACGGCAGTCGTCGTCCGGCCTGATCGTCGGCACCGGCACCGGCGCGACCGGCTGGTGCGCGTCGATCGCGCGGGACCGGGCGGCCGCCCCGCCGCTGCCCGGCCCGGCCGACCCGGCGCTCAGCTGGTTCGTCCGGGAGGCCTGGCCCTCCCCCGCCACCGGGGTGCAGCAGGTGAGCGGCCTGCTGACCGCGGCCCAGGAGCTGGAGCTGACCAGTGAGAGCGAACGCCTGGTCGTCTTCGCCGACGGGCTGGAGTCCGACGCGCTGGAGCTGTCGTGGGGGCAGCGGGTGACGGTCACGATCGCAGATCGGCGGTTGCATCTCGCCTGACCGCCCCGGCCGGCACGATCGCCGCGGCCACCAGAGGGAACGCGGCGACCACGGCAAAGCTCGGCGCGAACCCGGCGTCGCTGATGGCCACGGCCAGGACCGGCGGGACGGCCGCGGTCAGCACGTTCTGGCCGGTGGTCTGGATGCCGAGTGCGCGCCCGGCCCAGGCCGTGCCCGCGTGCTCGGCGACGGCGGTGAACGACAGGCCGTTGCTGCTCACCGCGACCACGCCGAGGACCAGCAGGACCGGAACGGCCAGGCCCCAGCCGGCGGCGGCGGTGACGGCCAGCACCACCATGCCGGCGCCGGTCGTGACCGCGATGATCCGGATCGGTCGCAGGCGGCTGCCGGTGCGATCCGACCAGTAGCCGGCGCCGAGCCGGCTGAGGGCGCCGAAGACCTGCGCACCGGCCAGCAGGTGCCCGGCCGCGAGGGGCGTCCAGCCTCGGCTGTCGGTGAGGAACACCAGCGCGAACGTGGTGATGGTGAACTGCGGGATCACCAGTAGCGCGCTCGCGGCGTGGATGCGCCAGAGGTGGGGTGTCCGGTACGGCGACGGGCTCGGGGCCGGCGCCGGACCGGTGGACGGCTGTGGGGACGGGTCGCGGACCAGCACGAACGCGGCGGTGGCGGCGATCAGGAACAGCGCGGCGAGGAACAGCAGGGCCGTGCCGATCCCCCGGACGGCGAGCGCGGGCAGGACGGCGGCGGCCAGGGCCAGGCCCATCGGTCCGGCGCTCTGCCGGATGCCCATCGCCAGGGCGCGTTCGTGCCGGGCGAACCAGCCGAGGATCAGCCGGCCACTGGCCAGCACCGAGGCACCGGCCGCGCCGGAGAGCGTGAGGCACACCGCCAGCGTGGCCGGGTCGTGCACCGGCCGGGCGACGAGCAGGATCAGGCCGGCCGCGCCGAGCCCGGTGGAGAGCACGATCCGCTCGCCCCAGCGGTCGGCCGCGGCACCCCAGGCGATCAGCGTGAGGGTCACGCCGACGGTGGGGCAGGCGACCAGCAGGCCGGTCTGTTCCAGACGGTAACCGCGGTCGCGGAACGCCGGGATCAGGTAGGCCAGGCCGAACTGGCACGTACTGCCCGCGATCATCGCGCACGTGCCGACCACCAGCATGGTCCAGCGTCTCACCGTCGGATCATCTCCATCGGACGGGCCCGCAGCGCGCCGGCCGCCGCGAGCAGGGCCGCGATCAGCGCGACGACCGCGCAGGCCGCCGGTGCCGCCACCAGGGCCGGCCAGGGCAGGACGATCCACGACCACACCGACAGCGTCGCCAGGGCGGCCCAGACGCCACCGAGATTGACGAGGGTCACGATCATGCCCAGCACCGTACCGACCGCGACCACGGTCAGCGTCTCCGCCGCCACCACCAGCAGGACCTGGGCCCGGGTGGCGCCGGCCAGCCGCAGGACGGCCAGGTCACGGGTGCGATCGGCGGTGGCCGCCAGCGTCGTGGTGGCCACGGCGATGCCGGTGTAGATCAGCGCCAGCCCGAGCACGACGAAGTAGCCCGCCCGCGTCTGCCGGTTGCCGGCAGGCCGCTGCTCGGCGAGCCACTGGTCGCGGGACGAGACCCTCGCGCCGGAATCCCGCAGGGCGGCCCGGACAGCCGCGGCGTCGCCGGTGACGACCTCCAGCCGATCCACCGGTGCCCGGCCGGAGTTACGCGCCGTCACGTAGACGCCGTTGCTGCCGGTGCCGGTCGCCAGCACGGCCACGATGCGCAGCGACCGCGGCGTGCCGTCGCCGAGCCAGACGTCGACCCGGTCACCGACCGTGTGGACGGCCCACTCCTCGTTCACCACGATGCCGTCGTCGTCGAGATCACCGAGGCGTCCCGCGGTCACCGGCAGGTGCCGGACCGCGGTCAGCGTCGCCGGGTCGACGGCCGTGGCCTGCGACCGGACCAGTGCGACGCCCTCCTCCAGGGTGTAGACCGCCGTGTCCGCGCTGGTCATCACGCGGGTGCCGGGGAGCGCCCGGATCGTCGCGGCGTCCCGGTCGTCGCCGTGCACGATCAGGTCGGCGGCAACCTGCGTACTCAGCTCGCGGGCCTTGGCCCGGTCGATCGTGGCGGTCGTGCCGAGCAGCGAACCGGCGAGCGCGACCGTCACCAGGACCGGCGCGGCGACCGCGGCGGTGCGCCGGACCCCGGTGCTCACGTTCTCCCGCACGAGCACGCCGGTCGCGCCCGGCAGCCGCGCGATCAGGCGGGTCAGCGGCCGGACCAGCATCGGAGCGAGCAGCGCGACCGCGCAGATCAGCAGCATCGGCTGCGTCACATACGTCTTGCGGTGCAGCGCCTCCCCCGGGTCGCTCACCAGCCGCCACCCGAGCAGGCCCAGCCCGGCGATCAGCAGACCCGCGCCGGAGACCCAGCGCCCGGCCGTCATGACGGTGGTGTCGGCGGCCGCCTCGCGCAGCGCCTCCAGCGGACCCACGCGTCCGGCCCGGACCGTCGCGACGGCGACCCCGGTCAGGGCCACTGCCACCCCGGTCCAGAACGCGACGTGGTACGGCCAATGCTGTGTCCCGATCGTGAACCAGCCGGGCGCCAGCCGCTGACTGACCAGCAGCCGGGCCAGCAACGACGCGCCCCGGGTGGCCAGTGCGCACCCGGCCGCCGAGCCCAGGACGCCCACCACCCCGGCCTCGGCGAAGATCATGAGCCGGATCTGCCCCGACGTGGCGCCGGCCGTACGCAGCAGCCCGATCTCCTGGCGCCGCTGGGCGACCGCGAAGGCGAACGTGGAAGCCACCACGAACACCGACACGAACGCGGTGACCCCGCCCGCCGTGCCGAGCAGCGCGTTCATCGCGGTCAGCGCCTCCCGGTCCCGGTCGGGGTCCGGGTCGGCGCGACGCCGCTCGTCCCCGGTGAGCACCTGGACGCCGGAGCCGGCGACGACCGCGCGCACCACGTCCGGCGGCGCCTGCACGACGAGGTTGTCGACGCGCGGCGCGAGTCGCTCGGCCGTACCTTCGGTGAAGAAGACGGCCCGCTCGTAGCCGACCGGGGCGACGACGCCGGCCACCGTGTAGCCGTCCACACCGGCCGGGGTGCGCACCCGCAGGCCGCGGCCGACGAGCGTCGCGTCGCCGGCCACCACGACCTCGGCCGGGCCGTGCGGCTCGTGTCCGGCGAGCAGTCGGTAGCCACCGAAGGCGGCGACGGACCAGGGGTGGCCGACCAGTCCGTCGTCCACGGGAAACGACCGGTCGGCGGTCACCGGGCCGGCTTTCGCCAGCTCGGCGACGAGACCGGCCGGCACCGCCCGGGGGTGGGCCAGCGGCTGGACACGCTCCCCGTCGCGCGCCGGCACGCGCAGCTCGTCGGCGCCGCGGACCAGCACCGGGGCACCGGCGAACCGCTCGGGCGGCTGCGCCGGAGCGTCCAGCGTGGCGGCCAGGCCCAGGCCCGTCGTGGCGATCAGCGCGACCCCGAGACCGAGCGCGACGAACGCGCCGGCCAGGGTCGCCCACCGGGCCCGCAGACTGCTCAGAGTCACCATCAGCACGCCGTCCAGCCTGGCCCGGCGGCCGGCCGATCACAGTCACCCAGGATCGACTCTTCGAGGTAGTGCCAGGGTTACCTCCGGAGGTAGCACGCGGGGGATGGAGGCAATCCCGCCCGGCCTCTACGGTGATTCGCGTGCGAGCCTCCCCGCCGCTGCGCGCGACGACCTATCTCCTCGCGAACGGCGTCACCGGTCTGCTGACCCTGCTCACCACCCTGCTGCTGTTCGCGGTCGGCGGGGTGCTGGCGGTGCTCGTGGCCGGCATCCCGCTGCTGGCCGCACTGACGCTGATCGGCGTCCCGGTGGCCGGGCTCGAACGCCGGTTCCAGCGGCTGGTCGATGACCGGCCGCTGCGCGACGGTCACCGGATCCCGCCGCGGCCCGGGCTGACCTCGTGGCTGCGCACGCGGTGGACCGAGCCGGCCACCTGGCGCGCGCTCGGGTTCGCGACCCTGCTGATGACCGTGCTGTGGCCGATCGACCTGCTGGCGGTGCTACTCGGCGTGACCGTTCCGGTGGCGCTGCTGAGCACACCGTGGCAGTTCGCCGTGCTGGGCGACGGACAGCAGGTGAACGTGCTGAAGACGTACCCGGTGACCTCCTGGTCGCAAGCGGTGCTCACCTGTCTCGTCGGAGTGGTCACCCTGGTCGCCTGCGTCTTCGGGGTGGTGCTGCTGGCACGGGCGCGGGGCTTGCTGGCCCGGGCGATCCTCACCCCGCCGGAGTTCCCGGTGAACGAGAGGGTCGTGGAGCTGGCCCGGTCCCGGGTGCGGCTCGTCGACGCGTTCGAGGCCGAGCGCAGCCGCATCGAGCGGGACCTGCACGACGGCGCTCAGCAACGGCTGATCGCGCTCTCCATGATGCTCGGTCTGGCTCGCCGGGACGCGCCGGCCGGGCCCCTCGCCGACCAGCTGAGCCGCGCCCACGACGAGGCCGGGCAGGTGCTGGTCGAGTTGCGCGACCTGATCCGGGGCATCCATCCGCCGCTGCTGACCGACTTCGGTCTGGAGGCGGCCGTCCTCGATCTGGCAACCCGTTCCGCGGTACGGGTCGACGTGCGCTTCGCCGTCAGCGAGCGGTTCTCCCGCACGGTGGAGTCCACGGCGTACTTCGTCGTCGCCGAGGCCCTCGCCAACCTGGCCAAGCACTCGGGCGCCGACCGTGGTGAGGTCACCGGTGGCTACGCCGGTGGCACGCTGACCGTCGCGGTGTCCGACAACGGGCGCGGAGGCGCCGGCCTCGACGGCGGGACCGGGCTGATCGGGCTCGCCGACCGGGTCTCCGTGGTCGGTGGCAGACTGTCGCTGTCCAGCCCGGCCGGTGGCCCGACCCGCCTGATCGTGGAGATTCCTTGTCAGACACTCCAGGCTTCCGCGTGATCCTCGCCGAGGACAGTGTCCTGCTGCGTGACGGCCTGGTCGGCCTGCTCGGCCGGTTCGGGCACACGGTGGTCGCGGCGGTGTCCGACCCGGACGGTCTGCACGAGGCGGTCGCCGCCCACGAGCCCGACGTGGTGGTGACCGACGTGCGGATGCCGCCCGGTTTCCAGGCCGAGGGTCTGCGCGCGGCCGTGGAGCTGCGGCAGGAGCGGCCGCGGCTGCCGATCCTGGTGCTGAGTCAGTATGTCGAGACGAGGTATGCGACCGAACTGCTCGACGCCGGGGACGGTACGCACGTCGGTTACCTGTTGAAGGACCGGATCGGTGACGTGGACGAGTTCGTCGACGCCCTGCGCCGCGTCGTCGCCGGCGGGACCGTGGTCGACCCGGAAGTGGTCCGGCAGCTGCTGCGGCGGCGCCGCGATCCGGTGGAGTCGCTGACCGGCCGGGAACGTGAGGTGCTGGCACTCGTCGCCGAGGGCCGGTCGAACTCGGCGATCGCCGCCGCCCTGCACGTGGCCGAGGCGTCGGTGGCCAAACACATCCGCAGCATCCTGATCAAACTCGGTCTTCCGCCGGCCGAGGAGACGCATCGGCGGGTCCTCGCCGTCCTGGCCTTCCTGCGCTCCTGACCGGTCCGCGCAGTCCGGCGGGACCGGACGTGACCGGGCAGGGCCGGCCGGAACGGGCGTGACCGGCGCGCGGGCAGCCGCGCGGCTCCTCGGTGGCGGGTTGGAAACGCTCCCAGTACGCTCTCGGCCATGGCGTTCCTGCTCGATCTTGCGAACATCTTCGGTGGCCTGCTGCTGGGCATCCCACTGCTGCGCCGGCTGCCGAACGTCGGCGGCGGCCTGGAGCGCTTCTCCGACCGGGTGTCGCGCTGGTCCTGGCTGATCGGCATCGTCGCGCTGATCGCGGGCGGCTTCTTCTTCATCGTCCACCTGATCGACGGGCACATCTGGCACTTCGAGGTGGTCGCCCTGGTCGTCGGCGCCCTGCTGACCTGGGAGAAGTTCACCGGCCGCCGGATCCTGGACGCACCGGGCCCGGCCGAGCCCGCCGGCCGCGCGCTGGCCGTCGCCGTCTTCGGCGTGATCGCCATCATCGTCGGCATCGAAGGCCTGTTCACCCCGAACTGATCTGCCCAGCCCCAGCCGCCGGCTGGCTCGCACCGTGGTGATCCGGGCCGGATCACCACGGTGCGAACCGGCCGGGGACCGCAACCGGCCGGCGAGGGCGGCGGGGGCGGCTGGTCTGACGGCCTGCAACCGGATGGGGACTCGACGGGAACGGAACGGGGAACCGGCGGCCTTCACATTCTTCGGGTGACGACACGACAGCGAACTCTGCAGAAGTCCGCCGCCGCGGCGATCATCGCGCTGGCCACCGCCGGAACCGCGATCGGCCTGCCGGCGGCGCCGGCCCGGGCAGCGGCCCCGAAGATCGCGGCCAGCTGGTCGACCCTGATGTACCGCAGCCTCACCCACGACACGACTCTCCAGGCGATGAAGACGTCGCTGGCCGACCAGCAGGCCGCGATCACCCGCTGGAACACCGAGCTGGCCACGGCCGGCCGGGCGCAGCGTGGCACCCGGGCCGCGCTGGTCACCGCGACCACGGCGGACACGGTCGCCAGGACTCGCCTGTCCACGGCGCGTACGGCGCTGACCTCCGCGAAGCAGACCCTGAGCAAGGCGCTGAAGCAGAAGTCGCGCAGCCACGCGGCGGTCACCCGGGCGAACAAGGCCGTCGCCGCGGCGTCCAAGACCGTCACGCTGCGTAAGGCGCAGGCGCAGGCGGCCGCGACCAAGCTTGCCGATGCCGGTAAGGCGTCGCGGGGCGCGATCGCGCGCGTGAACAAGGCCGACGCCGGGGTGAAGTACGAGACCTCGGCCGCGGCGAAGACCCGGGCCGCGATTGCCGCGCTGCCGACCGCTGCCTCCTACGCCGCGCAGGCCGCCACGCTGGGCAAGGACGTGGTGAACCAGGTCCGGCCGGCGTTCAAGCTGACCGACACCACCCAGGTGTACGGCGTGACCGTCAACAAGACCGTCGCGTTCGCGTTCAAACGCATGATCGACGACGCGAGGGCCGACGGCGTGCAGATCTCCGGTGGTGGGTTCCGGACCACCCAGCGGCAGATCGAGCTGCGGACGATCAACGGCTGCCCGGACGTCTGGACCGCGCCGTCGTCGTCGTGCCGGGTGCCGACCGCGATTCCGGGGCGTTCGCTGCACGAGATCGGCCTGGCGGTCGACATCTCGTCCGGCGGCAAGACGATCTCGTCGAAGACCGCCGCGTTCAAGTGGCTGTCGCTGCACGGCAAGGAGTACGGGTTCGTCAACTTCCCGGCGGAGGCGTGGCACTGGTCGATCTCCGGGAACTGACCCGGGCGGAGGAACCGGTCGACGCGGTGGCGACCGAACGTAACCGACACCCCGACGGGCTCGGCGATCACTCAGCGACTGATCGCCGAGCCTGCTCCGTTCGTACCCGATAATCGTCTTTGATCCGCGAAAGCCGATCATGCGATAAGCGCCACCCGAGAGTGACCGGCCTCACTTATCACCGCCGCCGTCCCGCCGAAGAGAACGGATGAGACGTCCGCGGAGGTGATGGCCCGGATGGGTCCGGAACAGGTCGGCGAGTGGGTCCTGCGCGAGCTTCCCCGGCTCAACCGGGCGGTCCTGCATGATCACGCGCCACCCGAACTGCTGGTGACCGAGCTCGGCGAGCGGGTGCTCGCGGAGCTGCCGGACGTCACCCGGCTGTCCCCGGAGGAGGCTCAGCGGCTGGTCGTGCACCTCGGGTTCGCCGGCGCTTCGGTGGCCCGGCACTATCAGGAGCACACGCCGGGTGGCATCGAGCATCCGGAGCGGGCGTTCCTCCCGCTCACCGCCGGCGGGGACCGGATCCCGTTCCGGGCCTATTTCGCGGCGCTGGCCGAGCACACCGGAACCGGACACTACGACCGGGACAGCTACTCCTCGCTGGTCCGCTGGAACGTCGGCACGATCCGGGTGTCACTGCACGGCGAGGCGCTGGCCGAGCTGCCGGGCATCTTCGACGACGGGCACATCCGCACCTACACCGGCACGCCCGGCGAGGAACGCTTCTTCGTGCTGGTCAAGACGGGCGAGGCGATCGAGCTCGCGGTCAACTGTGTGCTGCTGCCGCTCACGGTCGCGCACGCCGACCTGATCGGGGAGAGTGCGCGCCGGCGGGTCCGGGGCGCGACCGTCCTGCTCGCCGCCCTGCGCCGGCTGTTCCTCGACTTCGCGTCGCTGCCGGCCGAGCAGACCATGGCGGCCGAGGTGTTCATGGACGTGTTCCGGCAGTTCGCGGCGCACTGGACGCCGGGTGACATCCCGCCCAGCGGCGCGCTGGACCCGGAGGCGCTCAAGCGGGACTTCCTGCTGGGGATCGCCGAGCCCGGGTACGACCAGCAGGCGCGGCGGCTGTTCCCGGCGCTGCTCGAGGCCGAACGGGCCGAGATCGACGCGCTGATGAGCGAGCCGACACTGCCGCGCCGGCTGCTCGCCGAGATCGGGTCGGACGAGTCCGCGCTGGCCGAGGCCGACGAGGGTGACCTGCGGCGGCTCGTGGCCCAGCATCCGGCCCTGGTCGACTGGTACCGGCTGCTGGCCATGCACGCCCGGGTCTCCGGGGCGCACCTGATGCTGAGCAAGAAGTTCCTGTTCAAGCCGCAACGGGAACGCGACCGGGCCGGGATGGGCGACCGGCTGCTGATCTCCAACCGGGCCGGCACCACCGGGATGACCGAGACCTACCTGGATCGCCTCACCCGGGCGCGGCAGAACCATACGCTGGCGAGACTGCGCCCCGTCCTGATCGGCGGAAACCCGGAGAACGCGCCCGATCAGGCGATAGATTCCGGTCAGGAGACGGGCCCGGCGGTCGTGACGGAACTGGCCGGATGAGCCGGACCGACGACGGAGCCGGGGGCGGCGTGGGAGCACGGGCGGGTGTGCGCCGGCCGGTGTTGACGGTCGACCGCGACCAGTTGATGGCGCTCATCGACTACACCTCCTCGGTCATCTACATGCGCGACGCCGACGGGCGGTACCTGCTGGTCAACCGTGAGTACGAGCGGCTGTTCGGGCTGCGCCGCGAGGACATCGTCGGGCTCACCGACCACGACCTGTTCCCGCTCGCGGTCGCCGACGCGTTCCGCGAGAACGATCGGCAGGCGCTGGCCGGCGGTGTTCCGATCCAGTTGGAGGAGCACGCGCCGGACGACAACGGCGGGGTGCGCACCTACCTGACCGTGAAGTGGCCGCTGATCGACGAGGCCGGGAAGCCGTACGCGGTCGCCGGGATCTCCACCGACATCACGGAACGCAGCCGGGCCGAAGCCGCTCTGCGCGACAGCGAGGAACGGTTCCGCCTGCTCGCCGAGCACGCGCAGGACATCATCTTCCGCTACCGCCTCGGCCCCGACCCGGCCATGGAGTACCTGAGCCGGGCCGTCGAGGCGATCACCGGGTTCCCGGCCGAGGCCTTCTACGCCGACCCGCGGCTGATCCTGAGCCGGATCGTGCCCGAGGACCGGCCCGCGTTCGAGCAGTCGTGGCGGGAGTCTCGCTCCGCCACCATCACGTACCGCCTGCGCCGGCGCGACGACAAGGTGGTCTGGATCGAGCAGCGGGCCAGCGCGGTCACCGGCGACGACGGGGAACTCACCGCCGTCGAGGGCATCCTGCGCGACGTCACCGAACGGATGGAACTCGAACAGCAGCTGCGCCAGTCGGAACGGCTCGACTCGCTCGGCCAGCTCGCCGGCGGGATCGCCCACGACTTCAACAACATCCTCGCGGTGATCTCCGGATACGCCGACATGATGACCGAGGAACTCGGGCCGGACCATCCGAGCCGCCCCGACGCGGCCGGGATCAAACAGGCCGCCGCCCGGGGCGCCGCGCTGACCCGGCAGCTGCTGCTGTTCAGCCGGTCCGAACCGTCACAGGCCGAACTGCTCGACCTCAACGCGATCGCCTCCGAGATGGTGCGGTTGCTCGGCCGGACCCTCGGCGAGGACATCGAGCTCGGCACCGTGCTGCACCCCGGCCTGCCGCCGGTCGTCATGGACCGCAGCAAACTCGAACAGGTCGTGATGAACGCGGTGCTCAACGCGCGGGCCGCGATGCCGTCCGGCGGCCGGTTGACGATCAGCACCGGCCTCGAACACGACGGCGGCGGCAGCGACCAGGTCTGTCTCGCGGTCACCGACACCGGCTGCGGCATGACGCCGGACGTCATGGCACGCGCGTTCGAGCCGTTCTTCACCACCAAGGGGCGGGGCAGCGGCACCGGGCTGGGGCTGGCCACGGCGTACGGGGTGGTCACCGACGCCGGCGGCACGATCACGCTGGAATCCGAGCCGGGCCGGGGCACCACCCTGCGCGTGCGCCTGCCGGCCGGGGCCGAGGACGCGTCCGGGGTGATCCCGGCCGCGCCGGTCGCCGCGGTCCAGGGCGGCGACGGCTGCCGGGTTCTCGTCGTCGAGGACGAGGAACAGGTCCGCGACATCGTCTGCCGGCTGCTGCGCCGGGCCGGCTACCGGGTGTTCGCGGCGCCGCACCCGGCCGAGGCGTTGCGGATGTGCCGGGACGACCGCCTCGAGTTCGACGTGCTGCTCACCGACGTGATCATGCCCGGCATGTCGGGCACGCAGCTCTGCGCCGAACTGCGCGGCGACCGGCCTGACCTGCCGGTGCTGTTCATGTCCGGCTACACCAGCGGTCCCGCGCCCGGTGGGCAGGAGATGCCGGCCGACGCGCCGCTGATCCGCAAGCCGTTCGAGGCGCAGACGCTGCTCAACGAGGTCCATCGCGTCGCCACCGAGCGCGTTTGACCCCGTTTCCCGCGTACGTCGTGAGCCGCGGCCCGCCACGTCACCGACCGCCCAGCAGCCGGCTGGCCGGCGCCCCGTCGTGTTGCCGCCCTGGTCCGGGTGCCGGCCGCCGCTTCCGCTCCCGGCCGGTGGCCGGCGTGGTCATCGGCGCCTCGTAACGACGAGGAAGCGCCGGCCCGACCGGCTCGACTGGTGGCCGGCGTGGTCGTCGGCGGTCGATGATCACGGCCGGAACCGGCTGAGGGCGGACGGCTTCCGGCCGGGGCGGATTGATCGCGGCGGGACCAGGTGGGTCAGGGGATGCGGCGCAGGTAGTGGCGGACCGGGAAGCCGGTCAGGTAGGACTCCGACTCGTACAGGGCCTGGGCCTGCTGGTTCGTCTCGTCGGTCGACAGCTCGATCCGGACCACGCCCTCCTGCTCGGCACGGGCGGCCGCGGCCCGGAGCAGGGCCCGGCCGATGCCGTGGCGACGGAACTCCGGCGCGACGAACAGGTCGTTGAGGACCCAGATCGGGGCACGGCGCACCGAACTGAACGACGGGAAGATCTGCGTGAACCCGGCCGCGTCGTCCCCGACCCGGGCCAGCAGGATCCGGGACTGGCCGCGGGTGATCCGTGCTTCGAGGAAGGACCGCGCTTCGGCCCGCTCGGCGGGCGCCTCGTAGAACTCCAGGTAGCCGAGGAACAGCGTGGTCACGGTCTCGAGATCGGACAGGTCCGCCTCGTCGATACGTACGTCAGGATGCATTTGTCGTCCTCATCGAGCTCCGGCTCCCCGGGACGTTATCATGATCATCAGCCGAGGACGATCTGCTCGAACAGGGACGCGAACGTCTGCTGCTGCTGAGCGGTGTTGAAGTTGACGTAATAGTGCAGCTTGGCGTAATCCGCCTCGCTCGGGAAGACCAGCGCGCTCTCCGCGACCTGCTCCATGCCGGTGCGCTCACTTCCGGTCAGCGCGGCCGCGTCGGTCTTGATCTGCGCCTGCGCGCCGGGCACCGGGCACACGTAGTTGATGTACTCGGCCAGCGACGCCGCGTTCTCGATCTCGTAGAAGAAGTCGACGAGCATCAGGGCGTCGACCGGGTTCGCGGCGGTCACCGGGATGGCGAAGTTGTCGGTCCAGATCGTGCCGCCCTCCTCCGGGATCACGAACTTGAGGTTCGTGCCGTCGGAGAGGTTCTTCTGGAAGACGTCGCCGGACCACGCCTGGGTGATCCACACCTCGCCCTTGCCGAGCGCGTCGACGTAGTCCTGCTCATAGTACTTGCGGACGATGCCGGCGTCCTTCTGCTGCTTGAGCTTGGCCACCGCCTTCTTCCAGTCCGCCTCGGTCGAGTTCTCCGGCTTGAGACCAGCCGCGAGAAGGCCGAAGTTGGCCAGCTCGGTGGCGTCGGACATCATCCCGACCTTGCCCTTGAACTCGGGGTCCCAGAGGTCGGCGAGGCTGGTGATCTCCCGGCCGGTCTTCTCCGGGTCGTACGCGATACCGGTGATCCCGGACGCCCACGGCACACTGAACACGTTCGCCGGGTCGAACGTCTCCTCGCGGTACTTCTTCGCCGCGTTCGCCGTGAAGTTCGGCAGCTGGGCGTGGTCGAGCGGGGCCAGGAAACCGGCCGAGCGGAACTGACCGAACTGGATGCCGTTGGTGATCACCATCAGGTCGTAGCCGATCGACTGCTTCGCCGACAGCTGCGGCTGCACCTTGGCGAACCAGGGGCCCATCTCCTGGATGACCTCCTGGTAGTTCACCTGGATGCCGGTCTTGGCGGTGAACTTCTTCAGCTCCGGGTGGGCCGGGTCCATGTACAGCGGCCAGTTCGCGAAGTCGACCTTGCCGTTCCGCTTCTTGCCCTGCCAGAACGACGCCAGCGCGCCCGCGTCGACGCTGGTCGCCGGAGTGCCCTTGCCCTGCACCCCGCACGCGGCGAGCGTCGCGCCGAGCGCGGAGAGTCCGCCGAGCCGCAGGGCGTCGCGACGGCCGAGCCGCCGCTGCGTGACGCCGCGCAGGAGGGACCGGTCGGGAGTGGTGCGGGGAAACATCGGGCTCCGATCACGTACGGGTGCAACGGCTCGCCGGAATGCGTTTCCGCTGCGTCGGCGACGTGAGACAGGCTATCGACCCGTCGTCACTTCCATGATCAAACCGTACGTTCGGTTTCTGACGTTCAAGATCAACAATCCGGTTCCTATCGGCTGACCGATCGCCGCACCGGCCTGACCTGACGGTCACGCCGGCCGTCACTTCGGTGGAGCCCGGCCGGCCCTGGGCCCTTTCGAGCACAGGCACCCCTCAGCTGAACCCGTCGTCGGGTCTTGTGATCCGACCGCGCCCACCCACGGAGGCCGCCCTTCCGGGCTGAGCGTTCTGGGCGCCCCGCGCCCTGCTCGGCCCGGAAGGGTCCCCGCGGGAGCGGCGGAGAAGGACCACCGCGGAGAGAGGACATGAAGAATCTGGTCTTCGGTTCCGCTCGGGAGAAGACGCAAGCCCGGAGATCAAGCGGGTCGGAGGCGGCGAAGGGCCGCCGGAGCAGGTCCGGCGGGCTCTCACGCGTTCGTGCGGCTCAGGCCGCGACGGGCTCGGGCGCGGCCGGAGTGACGACCGGTTCCGGTCTGGTGGCGGGCTTGCTGCCGCGCAGCGGGACGTGGCGGACGAAGAGCGCCACCACCACGCCGATCACCGCGACCGCGCTGCCCCAGACGAACAGCGAACCGATGCCGTCGGTGACCGCCTTCCGGAACATCTCGCGGGCCGCCGCGGGCATGGCGCGCAGCGTCGCCGGCGTCATCGACGAGATCTCGCCCTGCGCGCCGCCGGCCGAGGTCAGCGAGCTGGTCAAATGGTTCGCGTAGATCGCGCCGAGGATCGACACGCCGAGGGAGCTGCCCATGTTGCGCAGGAACGTGGAGACGCCGGTGCCGGCGCCCATGTCGCGCATCTCCAGACTGTTCTGAGCGATCAGCGTGCTGGTCTGCATGATCCCGCCCATCCCGGCGCCGAGGACGACCATGTAGAGGGCCGCCACCGTCTTGGAGGTGTGCACGCCGACCGTGCTGAAGAGGAACATTCCCGTGACCACGAGGGCGGAGCCGATGATCGGGAAGACGCGGTAACGGCCGGTGCGGCTGATCACGTTGCCGACCAGGATGCTGACGACCATGACGGCGGCCATCATCGGCATCAGCAGCAGGCCGCTGTTGGTCGCCGACGCGCCCTGGACGAACTGCTGGTACTGCGGGAGGTAACCGATCGCGCCAAAAAGGGCGAATCCGGAGATGAAGGCGATCCCGCCGGCGAGGACGAAGTTGCGGTTGCGGAAGACGCGCAGCGGCATGACGGGCTCCGCGACCCGGCTCTCCACCGCGATGAAGGCGGCCAGACCGGCGAGCGTCAGCGCGATCAGGCCGAGGATCTGCGGGGAGGTCCAGTCGTACCGGGTGCCGCCCCACGTGGTGATCAGGACGAGCGAGGTGATCCAGACCGCGAGCAGGATCGTGCCGAGCCAGTCGATCCTGGCCCTGCCCGTGCCCTCCGGCAGGCGCGCCAGGGTGATCCAGGAGACGACGAGTGTGACGATGCCCAGTGGCAGATTGACGTAGAACGCCCACCGCCACGACAGGTGGTCGGTGATGAAGCCGCCGATCAGCGGGCCACCGATCATGGCGACCGGCATGACCGTCATCATGACGCCCTGGTAACGGCTGCGGTCGCGGGGCGGGATCATCACGCCGATGATCGAGAGCACGCCGACGATCAGGCCACCGGCGCCGAGACCCTGCACGGCGCGGAAGCCGACGAGTTCGGCCATGTTCTGGGCCATGCCGCACAGCATCGAGCCGACCAGGAACAACGCGACCGCGGCGACGAAGGTGACCCGCCGGCCGAAGAGATCGCCGAGCTTGCCCCAGATCGGCGTCGCGATCGTGGTCGCCAGGATGTAACCGGTGGTCACCCAGGACAGGTGCTCGAGACCGCCGAGGTCACCGACGATCGTCGGCAGCGCCGGCGCGACGATCATGTTGTCCAGCTGGGCGAGCAGCATGGCGATGACCAGGCCACTCATCGTCACCATGATCTCGCGGTGACTGAATCCCAGCCCCGCCTCGTCCGCCGGTCGTGCCGGCGCCGCGGGTTCCGCCATGAACTGCCCTCTCTCGCTTGCGACGTGACGGCTGTTCCATCGGTCGCGAGAGAGGGCAACTTAGGCGGTGCTCACGTGGGGACGACGAGCCCCTCGGTGAGCAGTCGGCGGGCCAGGACGAGACGGTCGGCGTCGTCGTCGAGTGGCAGGCCGCCGACCGTGCACGGCGCTCCGTCGAGAGCCATACGGACCGCGGCTTCGCAGCTCACGGGCATGGTCAGCGTCCGCCCGCCGGCCAGGCGCACCGTGATCCGGTCGCCGTCGCGGGTGATCTCCCGGCGCAGGCCGGGACGGGCCGTGATCTCGTCGGCCGGGGTGAGCGACTCGGCGAAGTCCAGCTGGGCGAGCGGGCTCAGCGGCGCCGGGCGGGTCACCGTGCGTTCGCGCAGGGCCGCGGCGAGCTGCTCGGGGTCAGCGGTGAGGAGCCACGAGCGCAGCGCGTCGACCGTGGCGGTCAGTTCGGCGCCGACCGCGTCCGGGTCGGTGAGATCGAAGCCGTAAGGAAGCGAGGCCCGTAGCCGTGGATCGGTCACCGCCATGCCGAGGAGTTCCTCGACCAGCGCATACCGGGTGAGTCCACGGATGCCGACCGTCACATGCAAGGACCGGCCATTTTCCGTACGGGCGGAGTGCAGCCACCCGCGGGGAAGGTACAACGCGTCGCCGGGCTGCAGCACCACGTCGAGCGCGGCCCGGCCCTCGGCGGTGGCCGCGACCTCGTCGGCCCGTCCACCCCACGGCTGCCGTTCGAGCGGGTCGGGCAGCACCGGCGGGTGGATGATCCAGCGCTTCGCCCCCTCGACCTGCAGCACGAACACGTCGTGCGTGTCGTAGTGGGTGGCGAAGCCCTGGCTCGACGGCGGCGTCAGGTACGCGTTCACCTGCAACGGCCGGTCCAGTTCGGCGCCGAGCCGCCCGGTGAAGTCGATCAGCGGCTCCCAGATCCGGTGCAGGCCCTGCAACACGAGCGTGGCGCCGTCCGCGAACAGGCGCATCACCTGCTCGTCGTGGACCTGGTCGGTGATCTCGGCGCCCGGTCCCCCGCCGCCGGTGTACCGGCCGCCCGGCAGCACCTTGCCCTGCTGCGCCACCCGCAGGAACGGGGTGCGCAGCCCGCGCCGGCTGAGCAGCTCGTCGACGGCCGCGGAGGAGAGCAGGTCCCGGAAGCCGTCCGGGCCGCCGAGGTCGGCGGCCCGGGACAGCAGCGGTGCCTGACCCCACCAGGAGGCGGCGAACTCGGCCTCGTCGGCCGCGACGATCCGCCGCAGAACGGCGTCACGCCTGGTCAGGGTCGAGGTCATCAGGAAGCGGAACCGTCCGCGCCGCCGTCGTGGCCGTTCACGTCAGCGCCACCGTCGGCCGGGCCCTCGTCGGACGCGCCACCGTCGGCGCCGCCGTCCACCGCACCCGGGTCGGCACCGCCGTCGGCCGGGCCCTCGGTGTTCGCGCCGCCGTCGGCGCCACCGTCGTGGCCGTTCACGTTCGCGCCGCCGTCGGCGGGACCCTCCTGGGCGGTGGGGTCGGCGCTGGAGAAGTCGTCATTGTTGAGTGTCATGATCGTTCGGTACCCGCAGGGATCGACGGCTAATCCCGCTTCCTCCGGTCACTGCGCCGGGCGGCCAGCAGTCCGCCGACGCCGGGGATCCAGGCGAGCAGCTTCGCCCGGCGGTCGGCGACCGGATGCCACGCGGTCAGGATCACGACCATCAGGTACGCGCATCCGTGCACCGGGCCACACAGCGACGCGACCGGTGCGACGTGGACAGTGGCCAGGTTGATCAGGAGCACGAGCAGGGAGAGCAGCTCGACGGCGGCGGCCAGGCGCAGCGGGCGGTTCACCGGTCACGCGCCCGTGGTCGAGCCGGGCCGCACGATCATCAGGACGACGACCACGGCCCAGAGCAGGTTGAAGACCCCGGTGATCGCGCCGAGCCGGGTGTCCTGTCCACCGGCCAGGATCCGCTGCTGGGCGGGGAGGATCCGGAAGCCGAGCAGGGCCGCGGCGACGGCGGTCAGGACGATGGAGATGATCAGCCAGGGATCGGTCAGCACGCCGAGGCTGCCGGCGGTGGCCAGACCGAAGGCCGGGACGGCCACGCCGAGCACGGCGTACACGCGGCAGATCCGGTGCAGCAGCGGCAGCGCCTGCCGGTCGTCGCGGCGGGTCACGGCGGGGAACATGCTGGCGGCCACGGCGACCGGGCCGACCGCGAGGACGGCGGCCAGGACGTGCAGACTGAGCAGGAGCTTTGTCACGTCCCGGGACGTTAGCGACGATCACCGGCGATCAGAACTGGCTGGACTGCCCACCTTCAACGGGATCTGGCCACCCGGCACGTTAGGGTCACGGGCATGCACATCGTGGCCGTTCTCGCGCTCGACTCGGTGATCCCGTTCGACCTGGCGACACCGATCGAGGTGTTCGGCCGGGTGCCGGGCGGGCGCTACGAGGTGCGGGTCTGCGCTCCGGCCGCCACGGTCGACACCGGAACGTTCACGCTGCAGGCCCGGTGGGGGCTGGAGGCGCTGCTCGACGCGGACACGATCATTCTTCCGGGGTGTGCGGACACCGGCATGGTCGTACCGGAAGAGGTTCTTGATCATCTCCGGAAGGCCGCCGCCGGTGGGACCCGGATCGCCTCGATCTGCGCCGGGACGTTCATCTTCGCGGCGACCGGCCTGCTCGACGGCCTGCGGGCCACCACGCACTGGCTCGCCACGGACGCGCTGGCCGCCCGCTATCCGCAGCTCACCGTCGACCCGGATGTGCTCTACGTCGACAACGGCCAGTTCCTGACCTCAGCCGGCGCCGCCGCGGGCCTCGACCTGTGTCTGCACCTGATCAGGCGCGACCACGGCTCGGCGGTGGCCGCCGACGCGGCCCGCCTGTCGGTGATGCCGCTGGAACGCGAGGGTGGCCAGGCGCAGTTCATCGTGCCGTCGCAGCCGCCCACGCCGCGGGGTTCCGCGCTGGAGCCGTTGCTCCGGTGGATGCAGGAGAACACCGACGTCGACGTGACCCTCGACGACCTGGCCGCCCGGGGCGGCATGAGTGTCCGCACGCTGAACCGCCGATTCCGCGAGCAGACCGGCACCACCCCGTTGCAGTGGCTGCTCCGAGCCCGGATCCGCCGGGCGCAGCACCTGCTCGAAGCGGGCGACGAACCCGTCGAGGCCATCGCGGGCCAGGTCGGTTTCGGGTCGCCGACCGCCTTCCGCGACCGCTTCAAGCGCATCGTGGGAACGAGCCCGCAGAGCTACCGCGCCTCCTTCCGCCGACGCTGATCACTTCGCGCTGCCGTCGGCGCCGCCGTCCGCGCCCTGCGGGTCGGCGCCGCCGTCGGCCAGACCCTCGCCGTGCGGCTTCTCCCGCTCCGCTCCCCCGTCGGCGCCGCCGTCGCGGCCCAGGGGGTTCGCCCCGCCGTCTGCCGGACCTTCACCGTCCGTGCCGGCCGGGTCCGAGCTGATGATTTCCTGGTTTTCGAGTCCCATGTTCTCGATATACCCCGACAAATCATCTGAAACCAAGCGGGCCGCTTGGTTTCCTCCGCGGCCCGAAATCGGGATCATTCAGGGAAGGAGTTCGATGCACCATCGGGAGATCACATGAAGCGACGGGACTTCGCGGTCACGGCCCTCTCCTCGCTGACGATCCTGGCCGTGCCCCTCGACCGGCGGCAAACCGGAAGTGCGCAGGTCGCCGCCGTGCGCGAGGTCGTCGAGGCGTTCAGCCGGGCCGACGAACGCTTCGGCGGCGGGCACGCCCGGCCCGCGCTCGAGCGATACCTGGACACGGAGGTCGCCGCTCGGCTGCGCGGTGGCTTCGCACGTGACACCGATCGGCGGGCGATGACGGCCGCGGCCGCCGAACTCACCTACCTCGCGGGGTGGAAGGCCTTCGACTCCGGGGCACACGAGCCGGCCCGGCGGCACTACCTGCACGCGCTGCGGCTCGCCGAGGACGCCGGCGACCGGGCGCTGACCGGCTTCGTCCTGCGGGCGATGGCGCATCAGGCAGTCGATCGCGGGCACGGGCAAGCCGCCCTCGACCTCGCATCCGCAGCGCGCAGCCACGCCCACGGTCACGCGACACCGGCTGCGACCGCGCTGTTCACGATCCTGACCGCCCGGGGCCACGCGGCGACCGGCGATCGCGTACGGGCCCTGGCCGCCATCCGTGCGGCGGAGGCGCTGCTCGGCCGATCACGGCTTGCCGAGGAGCCGGGGTGGATCCGGACCAGTGGGTTCACCGGCACGTCCCTGGCGAGTCAGGCCGGTCAGGCTCTGCGGGATCTCGGGGACCTCGCCGGTGCGGAGGAGCGGTTCCGCACGTCGATCGCCACCCGCGACGGCCGGGCCTATCCGCGGATCCATGCGCTGACCTGCGCCAACCTGGCCGACGTGCAGCACTCCCGGGGCCGCCCCGCCGAGGCGGTCGCCACGTGGCATCTCGCGCTGGACGCGCTGCCCGGCGTGACCTCCGGACGGGCGCGCGCCGCTGTCGCCGCCATCCGGCAACGTCTGCGTGAGGCCGGGCCGCGGCTCCCGGCGTACGCGCAAGATCTTGATCGTCGGGTCGGCCCTTGTCTCGGCGGGGCCTCCATCGCTGCATGAAGGCCCCGCGGCCGGCGGCTACTCCTCGGCCTGATACTCCTCGACCTTCTCGACGGGCCAGCCGATGAACTCGGCGAGCTCCTCCGGGTCGGCGTCGTCGGACAGCACCCAGTCCTCCACCGCGTTGGCGAGCCCGTCCGGGATTCCGGGCGTCGACACGTATTCCAGGTCCTCGTCCTCGAGGATCCGGTCGTGGTGGATGAACTTGTCGTCCGGGTCGAGATCGCCGGCGGCCGCCTCGTAGGCGTCGAGGCCACCGTCGCCGGCCGCCAGGATCTCGTTGGTGCGCCAGTCGATGATGTCCCAGCCGTCCTGGCCGATCTGACCGCCGGTGATGATCCGGTGGCCCTGGGCTTCGAGTTCCTCGATGCGGCGCCGGGTCTGGGTGACGCCGGCGTAGTTGGCCTCGAGCACGTTCTTGACGTGCTCCTTGAGAAGGTCGCTCACGGGCGTGGAGCATATTGCCCCTTTAGCCGTTGCGGGCGACCGCCCCGTACGCGTCGATGAACTCGCCCTGTGCACGGCACCGCGTGGTCGGCCCGAGTCCGGGTTCGATCAGGCGCAGTCCGCCGATTTCGTCCGGAGTGCGCATAATGTACGGCACGCCACCGCTCTCCGCGAGCCGCTTCGCCGCTCGACGCCCGACGGTGTCGTGTTCGTGCCATCCCGGAGCACGAGGTGACTGCCGGGCGCGGCGACCTCGAACGTGCGTTGCACGATCGCACGAACCTACGTGGACGCGTAGGCGCGCAGGAACGCCCTGACCCCCTCGGTCACCAGGTGCCGCACCCGCTCGTCGGCGGCCGGGACGACCGTCGACCCGTGGCGGTTGAGCACCACCGCGAACGTCAGCGCGATCAGATGGTCCGCCGCCAGCCGCGGATCCGGCGCGACGAGCAGCCCGGCCTCGGCCAGCACCGCGAGCCGCGCGGCCACCGCATCCTCGGGCGCGTCCTTGAACGGCGCCTCGCTGAGGTGCCCCTCCCCGCCGAGGAGCTTGATCAGCGTCAGGTATTCGGCGGAGCCGAGCATGTCGGTGACGATCCGCAGCGAGAAGTCGACGAACGCACCCTGCAGCTGATCCGGATCGGTCACCCGGGCGAGGGTCGCGTCGAGCGTGCGCTGCACGGTGCCGACCAGCGAGTCGGAGATGTCGTCGACCACCGCCTGGAGCAGCGTGTTCTTGTCGCCGAAGTAGTCGTAGACGGTCCGCTTGGACACCCCGGCCCGGGCGGAAACCGCGTCCACACTGGTCCGGTCGAAGCCGTCGCTGAGGAACAGGTCGCGGGCGGCGGAGAGGATCGCGGCGCGCTTGGCCGCCGATCCTTCGCGCAGCGTCTTCGTACTCGGCACAGCGGAAGCATACCGCTACTACACTGCACGGTGTAGTGTCGCCGCCATGAAGGCACTCATCTCCGGCGCCGGCATCGCCGGCCCCACGCTGGCCTACTGGTTGCACCGCCACGGATGGCACGTGACCGTGGTCGAGAAAGCCCGTACCGTCCGCGCCGGCGGCTACCCGATCGACGTCCGCGGCGTCGCCCTCGACGTCCTCGACCGGATGGGTGTCCTGCCCCGGGTCCGGGCGGCGCACATCGACACGCGCCGGCTCACGTTCCTCACCCCGGCCGGCAAGATCGCCGGTCAGATCCGGGCCGAGCAGCTCACCGGCGGCACCGAGGGCCGCGACCTGGAGCTGCCGCGCGGCCGGCTGACCACCATCCTGTTCGACGCGGTGCGCGACGACGTCGAGTGGATCTTCAACGACTCGATCGCCACGCTCGACGACCACGGCGACGGCGTCGCGGTGCGGTTCGTCTCCGGCGCGACCGGCGAGTTCGACGTCGTCATCGGCGCCGACGGGCTGCACTCGAACACCCGCCGGCTGGTCTTCGGGCCGGAGGAGCAGTTCAACCGCTACCTCGGCTACTGCTTCGCCGGCTTCACCGTCCCCAACGACCTCGGCCTCGCCCACGAGGGGCTGACCTGGTCAGCGCCGGGGCGGATGGCCGCGATCTACGCACCCGGCTGCACCGACACGCTGCACGGCTTCCTGATGACCAGCCGCCCGCAACCACCGCTCACCGAGCTCGGCGACGCCGACGCGCAGCGCGCGCTGATGGCCTCGGTCTTCGCCGGCGACGGCTGGCTCATCCCGGAACTGCTCGACGGCATGCGCGCCGCCGACGACGTGTTCTTCGACGTCACCAGCCAGATCCACATGCCGTCGTGGTCCCGCGGCCGGGTCGTCCTGACCGGCGACGCCGCGCACGCCCCCTCGTTCTTCTCCGGACAGGGCACCAGCATCGCCCTCGTCGGGGCATACATGCTGGCCGACGAGTTGGCGACCGCGACCGACCCCACGGCGGCGTTCGCCGCTCACGAGCAGAAAACCCGCGATTTCGTACGGCTGAACCAGGCGCTCGCCGACACCGGGGGCAGCACCCTGGCCCCGGCCACGAGCCGCGCCCTGTGGTTCCGCAACCACCTGCTCCTCAAGCTCGCCCCGCTGCTCGCCCCCACCGGGCTGCTCGGCCGAGCGGGCCGCCGGGCCGCGACCGGCCTGACCCTTCCGCCCGTCAGAAAATCGCTGGACGCCCTCCCCCTGCCGTAGCAGTCTGCCGCCGTGGTCCCCAAGCTGCACGACGACGAACTGGACATCGACGCGGCCCTGGTCACGCGTCTGCTGGCCGCCCAGTTCCCGCGCTGGGCCGGCCGCCCGGTCCGGGTGCTCCCGGAGTCCGGCACCGACAACGTGACGTTCCGGGTCGGGGACGATCTGTCGGTACGCCTTCCGCGCACGCCCCGCATGCAGGGTCAGGTCGAGAAGGACATGGCGTGGCTGCCCCGCCTCGCCCCGGCGCTCCCCCTGTCGATCCCGGAAGCCCTGGCGGCCGGCGCGCCGAGCGACGAGTTCCCGTTCACGTGGGGCGTCTACCGCTGGCTGGACGGCACGTCGTTCCGCCCCGAACTCCTGGACGACCCGATCGCCGCCGCGCATGACCTCGCCGGCTTCATCCACCGGCTCCAGTCGGTCGACACGACGGGCGCACCGACCCCACCGGACGACCCGTTCAGCCGCGGCACTCCCCTGGCCCCGCGCGACGAGCTGTTCCGCGCCGCGCTCGACGAACTGCGTGACGACTTCGACACCGCCCTCGCCCTCGAGGCGTGGGAGGCGTCGCTCGCGACCGGGCCGTGGACCGGCCCACCCCGCTGGATCCACGGCGACCTCATGCCCGGCAACGTCCTGGTCTCGGGCGGCCGCCTCACCGCGGTGATCGACTTCGCCACCGCCTGGGCCGCCGACCCCGCCGGTGACCTCCTCGCCGCCTGGCACCTGTTCTCCGGCGAGTCCCGCCGAGCGTTCCGGGACGCGTTGAGGGTCGACGAGCACGCCTGGTCCCGGGCCCGTGGCTGGGCACTGTCCCTGACGATGATCGCCCTGCCGTACTACCGCGCCCGCAACCCCGCCGCCGTCCACAACGCCCGCGTCCTCGTCGACGACCTCCTCGCCGACTACGCGACCGGGCCCTGACCCGTCCCCCAGCCGCGCCCCCTGTCCCCGGCTGGTTTTCACCGCGGTATTCCCGCTCTCGGACAACAATGAGGAGAACCAGCCGGGAACAACGCGCCGAGCCCGCGTGGCGATCAAAAATATCGGCGGTCCCAGGCGGTGGTTACGGCGGTGGCCGTGAGGACGAAGAGGGCGGCGGCCCGGAGCAGTTGCGTTTCCTGGTGGGTGGCGGGGACGGCGAAACCGGCTGCGGCGGCGAGCGCGCCCGCGACCGCCGCGAGCGCGAGGCCCAGCAGCCAGCGGCGGGTCGCGAGGGGGCGGTTGGTGAGCGGCAAGCGGGCGTACACCTGGGAAAGCGCCGCAAGCGTGGCCGCGCTGATCACCAGGAGCCCGGCGGCGGCCGCGAGGAGGCGTGAGCCGAAGCCGAGTTCGTAGCGGATGGCCAGCGCCGGCACCAGGAACAACGCCAGCCACCAGGACAGTCCGCTGGTCAGCGTGTCCAGGCCGATCCCGGGCCGGTCCCGGTCGGCGCGCAGCGGATCCACGGTGGACCGGGCGCGGGCGCGCGACGGCTCCGCGGCGCCCGGCCGGGTTGCGGCGGTCCGGAGCCGGGTTGCGGCGATTCGGGACGACACCAGGACGAGGGCGGCGACTGTGGCACCGGGCAGGTGCTGACCGACTTTGCCCAGGCTGTAGAGGAGGACGCTGTCGTAGAGGGCGAGAATCAAGTACCCGAGCGCGGCGGTCGAGGCGGCGAACGCCAGTAGTTCAGGGGCGGTGCGCGGGGCACCCACCCCGGACGGCGCCGAGGGCCGACGAGTGGCGTGGCGCGCGACGAGCACGGTCAGCACACCACCGACAGCCCGCAGGACAAGATCCTGATTGGTGTACGTCGTCCCCATCGCCCATTCGATCAGCCCGAAAGTGATCGTGTACGAGGCGCTGGCCGACGCGAGCACCGTCGTCGTGCTCAGCCGCCGGTAGAGGCGCGGATCGAGCCAGTTCAGGACGGTCAGATAGGCGAAGATGCCGAGCGGCAGTTCCAGCAGCAGCGACGGCAACCGGAACACGCTGAGCGCCAGCAGTTCCGGGGCCGGCCAGTGGTCGGTGAGCCACCCCAGGTCGGCGAGCCGGAACCAGCCGTCCGGCACATACCCACCGAGGTAGGACATGTCACCGCCGTGCACCCGCACCGCGTACACGGTGAAGAGCACCTGGTTGACGAAGAGCAACCCGACCACGCCGGCCAGCCACCAGCCCGGCCCGATCACACGACCGCCCGGCTCGGGCGGAGCCGGTGAACGCACCGCACGCCACGTCACCGGCACTCCGGCCAGGACCGATGCCGCCACCGTGGCGTGCAGGGCCAACGCCGTACCCGTCAATGTTCTGGTCCCTTCCCCCGTGGCCGCAGCCACGGGGGAAGATAGCCGATCTTCTAGGCGACCGATTTCGGGGTGATCGGAGCGACCGCGGTGCCCGGCTTGGCCGGCTCGGGGCGCATGCCGTTGCGGATCGTGTCGAGCATCGTCATGCCCTGCGCGGCGAGGGACGCGACCACGCTGTTCAGACCCTCGGCGCCGTCGAGAACGGTCACGTTCGCACCCTGCAGGCCTTCGGCAGCGGCCCGCAGCATCTCCGGCAGCTTGTCGATGATGGCCTGGTCGAGGGCGATCCGGTCCTGTGCGGCGGCCGCCTCGGCGGAGAGTTTCGTGGCGTCGGCCTCGGCCCGGGCCAAGGCGCGGATCCGCTCGGCCTCGGCCTCGGCCGGGCGGATCACCTCGGCGATCAGCTGAGCCTGGCGCAGTTCGGCGTTGCGCTGCGCGACGAGGGCCTGCTCGGCGATGACCTCCTGCGCGGCACGGGCCGCGGCGAGCGGGCCGGACTGGGCGGCGGTCTGCTGCGCCTGATCGATCTCGGCCTGGTACTGCGCGCGGGCGATCGCGGTCTGCCGTGCGTACTCCGCCTGGTGGCGCACGCTTTCCTGCTGGGCCATCGCGCTCTCCCGATCGGCGGCGGCCTGCGCGACGTTCGCCTCCTGGTTGACCCGGGCCTGGTGCGGGGCGGCCAGGGCCTTGATGTAGCCGACGCCCTTGTCGTCGATGCTGCTGATCTGCAGCGAGTCGACGGCCAGACCGATCCGGGCCATCTCGGTCTTGCTGGCGTCGACGATCGCGTCGGCCAGGGTCTGCTGCTCCCGGATGATCGACTCGACCGTCATGCTGCCGATGATGCTGCGCAGATGGCCGGAGAAGATCCGCCCGACCAGGGTCGGCATCTGCCCCTGGTCGCCCTGGAAACGCCGGGCGGCCGCGGCGATCGACTCGTGGTCGTCGCCGACCTTGAACGCGATCACGGCCTGGACCGAGAGCGTCAGGCCCTGCTTGGTGTAGCAGTCCTCGTAGACCTCGGCCTCCTGCATGGCCAGGGTCAGCCTGGTCGCCTTGGAGATCACGGGCATGACGAACACGCCGTGCCCGGTGACGATCTTGAACGGCAACGCGTCCGCACCCCGCTGCTTGCGACCACTGATCAGCAAGGCCTCGTTGGGGGCGGGCACCCGATAACCGAACATGTTCCTACAGCCCTTCTTCGATGGGCCATGGCTCGACGTCGATCTGGCGCGATCCACGGTTGTTGATGACGAGCACCTCTGTTCCGGCCGGGACCGGCGCGGGAGCATAGGCGAGGTAGTAGTGCGCGATGCCACCGACCAGCAGCCGCACCTCCCCCGCCCGCTCGCCGCCGCGGATCGGGATGATCACCGTCCCGGTCCGGCCGACCAGCGTCTCACTCGTCACGACAGCATTGTGCTCCCGCAACACCAGCCGCTGCAGACCCGGACGGGCGCGACCGAAGATCCGGCCCGTGGATCCTCCCGGGGCCGCTCACCCTGTCCTGGCCAGCGTGCGGATCGCGGCGGCCACAGCGTCGGGGTCGACCAGTTGGTGCAGGTGAAGGCCGGGTACGTGGGTGACGGGCCAGCCACGGGCCTGGGCCTGGGCAGCCGCACGGCCGTAGGCCTCGCTGAACCAGAGGTAGGCGCAGGGGCGGTGGTCCCAGCCGGGCGGCACCGGGATCTGCTGGTCGTAGTAGGTCACCGGGAGGCGGGGTTGTTCGGCTTCGACGGCGGCGCGCGTCTCCGGGTCCGGGAACAGCGGGCCGGAGTCCGTCCACCAGGTCGTCCAGGGTGGCAGCCGGCCGTCGACCGGCTCGACCGGCAGGGCGCTCTGCCGGGTCGGTGACGGGCCGGTCAGGGACGGCAGACGTGTCTCGACGAAGACGCAGCCGGCGATCGGGCGCGGCGAGGCGGCGACGATCGGCGGGACGAGCAGGCCGGCATTGCTGTGGGCGACCAGGTGGACCGGCTCGGCGGGCGGGAGGCGGTCGAGGGCGGCGCCGACCCGGTCGACGACGGCCGGCCACAGTGGCGGGTCCAGCCCGAGCAGGGACGGCACGACCGCACCGGGGAGGCGGGCCGCGACCGGCGCCCAGGTCCGCGGGCCCAGCAGGAGACTGTGCAGCAGGACGAACATGGTCCTCGGCGATCGGTGTCAGGGGACGGGTCGGCGGGGTGGGGCGGGGATCCGATCGTACGGGGAAATCGGTTGGCCTTTGAACGTCCTGCGCCCATGGTGCCCTTTTTGCCGGAGTCGGCGACTACTGATCGAGCACGGTTGCGTGCATTCTGTAACGGGAAGATAACGACTCCGCTCCGTCGGCACGGAAGGAGCTCCGGTGTCGCTCAGCTGGCCCTGGGCCCTGCTCGCCCTCGTAACCGTCCCGCTGCTGCCCGCCGCCCGATGGTGGTTCGACCGTCGCCGCCGGCGCTCCGCGGTGACCGTTTCCAGCATCGCCCTGATCCGCGCCGCCCTGCCCCGGCACAGCTCCTGGCGGCGCCGCGTCCCGGTGGCGCTGTTCCTCACCGGCCTGCTGACGATCGCGGTCAGCGCGGCCCGGCCGCAGGCGACGATCGCGGTGCCACGCGCCGACACTTCGATTCTGCTGGCCATCGACGTGTCCGGGTCGATGTGCTCGACCGACGTGGCACCGAACCGGCTGGCCGCGGCGATCGAGTCGGCGCGCGACTTCATCCGGCGGGCCGACAGCGGCATCCGGATCGGGTTGATCGCGTTCTCCGGGACAGCCGGGCTCGCCGTCCCGCCGACGACCGATCGTGATCAGTTGCTGGATGCGGTCGGCAAGTTCCGGACCGCGCTGGGCACGGCGATCGGCGAGGCGATCCTGACCTCGATCGACGCGATCGCCGAGTACAACCCGGGTGTGGCCCAGCGCGGGGTGGAACTCGCCGCCGCGCCGACCGGCGGCTACGAGCCGGACACGATCGTCGTGCTGACCGACGGCTCGAACACCACCGGGGTCGACCCGCTGATCGCTGCCGGTCAAGCCGCGGCCCGGCACCTCCGCGTGTTCACGATCGGATTCGGCACGGCCCACCCCGGGCCGATGGTCTGCGATCCCGGTCAGATCACCACCGGCTCGTTCGGCGCCGGACCGGACCCGGGCAGCGGGTACGGGCAGTCGCTGGAGATCGACGAGAAGTCGCTGACCCAGGTGGCGGAGACGACCGGCGGACGCTACTTCCGGGCGCAGGACGCCGGCCAGCTCGACGACGCGCTCTCCGGGTTGCGGCGCGAGATCGGCCTGCACCGCGAGTCGACCGAGACGACCGTCTGGTGGTTGCTCGCCGGTTCGGTCCTGGTCATCACCGCGATCTTCCTGTCCCTGTGGTGGAACCGGCAGCGAGGCCGGCCCTGAATCAGCCGGCCCCGGTCGTGCGCGACGGCGAATGCAGGCAGCCGACGAATCGTGACGTAGCCCGCGCCCGTGAGCTGGGCACTTCACGGCTCCATGGACGGACCTGGCCCGGGCTCGGCCACTGAATCGTGCAGTGAACGGGCTTGACTCTGTTCTGCCGGCCCGCATCGTCGTCGAATAGCCGGGTGCGGCGGCTGTCGACGCCAGAGTCGCCTCGTCTGGCCTTGGTAGCGGAACCAGGAGTGGCGCGGTGACGACGGACAGCAGGGCCGCCCCGACGGCGATCTTGCGGGGCTCTTCTTACTCCCATGCAGGGGGACAGAGCGGATGCGGACCCGTTTCAGGTACGGGTCCGCGACGCGACCGACGCGATGAGCGTGTCCGCGATGCGGCGCACCCGATCGGTGTGCCGTTCGGTGGCGTGTGCGAAGGCCCAGCCGATCGCGGTCAGCACCGCGCAGATCCCGGCCAAGGCCAGCCAGTGTGTCGCAGTGGGCGCCCAACGGGCGGCCACGTGGGGGGTGAGCAGCGCAGCCGTCATCGCGGCGACCGGAAGATGGATGGCATAGAGGGAGTAGGACGAGTCCGCGTAATCGGACAGGCCGCCGAGCACCCGGCCGGGCACTCCGGTCCAGCCGACGTCCTCGACGAGCAGCACCAGCAGCACGGTCGTCGCGGCGGCCAGCAGCAACACGTTCACGCTGCTGTAGCTGGCCTGCGCCAGCCACAGACCGGCCGTCAGCCCGGCCGACGCGCCGGCCCGCGACCAGCCCAGCCACCGTGCCGAGCGGGCCTGCAACCAGGTCCGGACCGGCTCGCGGTAGAGGGCGGCGACCGCTCCCATCAACCACACCGGGAGATACTTGAGGACGGCCGGCCCGGCGAGGGCACAGAGTCCGAGCAGCAGCACCAGGCTGAGCGCCCGTTTGCCGATGCCGCCGCGGCCACGCCAGGCATACAACGCGAGCGGCAGCACGGCGTAGAAGACCGCCTCATAGGCCAACGACCACAGCGAGGCGTTGGTGCCGTAGGTGGGCACCGCCATCGTCTGGAGGAAGAACACGTTGCCCAGCGCGGTGCCGGCGGTCAGCCGTCCGGCGAGTCCATCGGCGGGAACCGTGTGGTGATAGGCCGGGTCGCCGAGGTAGATCGAGGTCCCGGAGAGCAGGGCGAGGCCCACCCGGTCCAGGATCGTGGTGAGGGCGACGGCCGGGATCAGCACGATCCACAGTCGGCTGAGCCGGGCGGTCGCGTAGGACGCCCACCGGAAGCGGTCGCGCCGGAACCCGGAGAAGACGCTGCCGCCCACCCAGTAACCGCTGAGCACGAAGAAGACCACGACAGCCGCGGGACCCATGTTCGTGACGGCGTACAGCAGCCGGGTGGACAGGCCGTCACCCGCGTCGGCCGCGTCGACGAACAGCAGCTGGCGCAGGTGGTAGACGACCACGAGAACCGCCGCGACGGCGCGGAGCGCGTTGAGCGCCCGGTTCGGCCCGGGCCGCGCCGGGGCACGGACCGGGTCGGGGGCCGTGACGGCGTGGGTCATCAGGTTTCCTCCGGGTAGGGACTCACGGCCGGCGGCCGGATCGGTCGGCTCATCGGATGCGACTCGCAGGACGTCCCCAACGAGGACTCTCGTCGTCCTCGGTTTCGTCGTCGCCGGCCCGCAGGCCGATCATGCCGAGCGGCACGGCGAACGCGCTCAGCGCGAGCCCGACCAGCACGGCGTTGAACACCAGATCGGTGTTACCGAGCGCGTGCGCCGGCCCGCAGGCCGCGAAGATCACGGCGGCCAGCCCGAGCAACGGCCGCCAGAGACGGTCCGCGATCCGGGACGGGGTGCTGCGGGGGCGGCGGTGCCGGCGCAGGGTGTGCCGGCGCAGGGTGTGCCGGCGCAGGGTGTGCCGGCGCAGGGTGTGCCGGTGCGGTTGCTCCGGCGGACCGGCCTCGGCGGGCCGGGCCGGCGCGGCCGGCAGCACGGCAGGGGCCGCCATGACCGGCGGAGCCGTCAGTGCCGGAGTAGCGGGCGGAGCCTCGAGCACGTCAAGTGACATCGAATCTTCCCCTCCTCCGCGATGCCGGCTGTTCCCTCCATCGGCGGGGCGGCGGCCACCCTGAGAAAAACCCCCCGGGAGACAGGCTCCCGGGGGGTGGGGTCATAGCGCCAGGCGGCTGGTCAGGGGACGACCACCGACTGCGGCATGGAGTTGTCGTCCGCGGTGTACGAGACGACGTGGTAGACCGCGTTGGCCGGCCCGTTGGCCTCGGTGAACTGCTCGGTGCGGGTGCCCGCGACCAGGCCGAGACGGTCGACCAGGTGGGCGTCGCCGGCGACCGTGCCCTCGATCAGGTACCAGGGTTCCACCGACACCGCGTCGGCCGGCACGGTGAACGTGTAGTAGCTGGTGATCCAGTTGGCGTAGGAGTCGATGGCGGTCTTGTTGCTGGTCGCCCACTTCTGGGTCGTGCCGTTCGCGAAGGTGATTCTCACACCGGCGCGGACCTGCTTGCCGGCGGCCGCGGTGGACATCGCCCGGGCCGACAGGACCGAGGTGTAGACCTGACCGGGCGTCACGTTGATCTTGCGGCCGGAGAAGCTGACCTCACCTGTGCCGCTGGAGGTCAGCGCCATCGAGGCGTTGCCGCGCGAGCCGTTGCCGGCGACCCGGGTGAGCGTCGTGCGGGTGCCGGCGACCCAGCCGGCCGTGCCGGCGGACGCGTTCTCGAAGTTGGACTCGTCGGCGGTCATGATGTTGTTCGGGATGGAGACGCTGCCGATCGGCAGGTCACCGACGACGTTGCCGTCCCGGTAGATCCGGTAACCCCGGATCGGGCGCCCGTCCAGCGGGTACGCCTCATCCCAGTTGAGGACCTTGCCGCCGGCCGCCAGGTTGGTGACCGGCTCCGAGATCTTGGTCTGGTCGTGGTACGCGGTGCCGATGACGTTGTTGACGGTGTTGACCTCGCCGGCCGGCCCCGTCAGGACGGTGCCGGTCGGGCTGGTCGACGCGCGGCGGGCGCCGAGGTCGATCCCGTACCACGTGGTCTTCTTGGCGGGGTCGTCCTCGATCGTGTTGCCGTAGACCTGGTCGCCGACACCGATCGACAGGCCGATGCCCGCGGTGTCGAAGTAGCCCGCGCCGCTGTCGTAGACGGTGGAGCCGCCCCAGCCGGCGTTGTGGACGACGTTGCCGGCGATGGTGTCGGCCGCGTTCTTGGCGCTGGCATACGAGCCGTTGACCATGATGCCGGACCGGCCCGTGTACTCGATCACGTTGTCGCGGACGACGTTGTTACCGCCCAGGCGCACGACATGGAACGCGTCCGTGGGCGTGCTCTTGTCGGTCCAGGAGCCGGGCTGTCCGAGGTTGGACGCGTTCGGGCCGTCCTTGTAGTCGTCGTAGGTGACGCTGATGCCGGTCTCGCCGGAGTAGCTGATCCGGTTGCCCGAGACGATAGAGTCACGCGGGTTGGTGATGTCCTTGTTCTCGCCGCTGTGCGCGTACAGGCTGTTGGATTTGAGGGCGATCTGCGCGCCCCACAGCACGTTGTCGGTGACGGCGGCCTGCTGGATGCCCTCGAAGTACATGTTGCCGTAGAGCGACTTGTCCTTACGCGCCGTGGCGATCGTGCCGTCCGAGCGGACCACATTGTTGCGCACGGTCGTACGGATGGCGTTGGTGAAGTCGAAGCTATTGCCGCGGATCGTCTTGTCGAATTGGTTGTACTCGACGATCACGCCGTCGTTCCGGCTGCCGCCGCCGACGTTGTCCTCGTCGCCCGACTCGGCGCCGCCCCAGTTGTCGAACCGGTTGTCGACGATGCGCACGTTCGTAACGCCGTTACCGACCCAGACCTTGAAGTACTCGAGGTTGGTGAACCGCACCTGGCGGACGGTCCAGTTGTCGCCGGCCGAGACACCGCCGCCCGAGTTCGTCGAGGCGGCCTTGCCGTCCGCTCCGCGGAAGTCACAGAACTCGCCGGGGCGGCCCGGCATGTCCGACGGCACCGGCTGACCGGCGCCCTCCCGGCAGTTGCCGTTGACGGTCAGGTCGGAGACCAGGTTACTGGTGGCTCCGGCGATCTGGTGGTTGAAGTCCCAGCTGATGATGGACGCGTAGTTGAAGTTGACATTGTTCGCGGTGATCATCGAGACCGTGGTCGCGGTGATGCCCCGGCCGCGCAGGTTGACGTTCGCCGGCAGTTTCAGGACCTTGCCGACGCGATAGGTGCCCTCGCCGAGGAACACGGTGGCGGTCGTCGCCGGCGTCACGACGTTGTTGGCGGCGTCCAGCACGGCGGGGACCGTCCGGCCGGCCGCAAGCAGGATGAGGTTGTTGAGCGTGGGGTAGTCGTCGTTGCCGCTCGGGGCCGGCGCGACGATGCAGGTGGGGTCGTTGCAGTCCGCGAGGGTCATCGGGGCGGGGGCGACGGTGGCGGCCAGCGAGTAGACCGGAGGGGTCGAACCGGCGGCGAACGCCGCCTGGCTCGGGAAGGTTGGCACCGCGACCATCGGAAGCACCGCGGCGGCGACCATGCGCCGGGCGAGCTTGGCGTTGCGACGCCGTTCACGACGGTTCGGACCGGACCGAGAGATGTTGGGCATGCATGCCTTTCGATTGGCTGTGGTTGACCGGCAAGGACCTTCGGCAGCTACTTGACCGGGTTGAGGAGAACCTTCCCCGTCCAGGCCGAGCAGGTGCCCCGGTCATTGGCGGTGGTCAGCTTCAGCACGTAGGCCCGCTTCGGATCCAGTCCGGTGCCGCTGGCGGGTTACCCCTTCGCGCGGCAACCGGCCTCGTCGAGGTGGCGGAGACGCACCAGATCGAGGGGACACTCCTCCACCTCGCCTCGCGCCACGCTGCTGCCCCCCGCTCTAAGATCGGGGCCGACAACTGTGCGTTCTGCCGCACGAAGCACTGAGCAGCTGTTCGCTCGTTCGGGTGCCTACAACGCACCCGGGGACGACCGCCGCGGAGACGATCACGTGGCCGGGCGCCGGATCCCGCGCCGAGGCGTCGCCGCCCGAGCCGTGACCGCGGTAGCGTTCGGCGCCCGGCCGTTCCGGGTCCACCCGCAGCGCGGTCGCCCGGACGCCGCCGTCGGGGTCCCCGGCCAGTTCGGCGGCCCGCTCCGGGGCGACGCCGGCGAGACTGCCCGCGACCTGCCGCCGGACCAGCGGTTCGGGATGCCCTGCGTGCGCCACGAGGCCGTCGCGCATCAACTGGTATGCCCCGTAGTCCGCGGCCCAGCGCATCAGCTCGCCGTCGTCGTGGACGGACCCCCACCATTCGCCGTCGAGCAGGGCGCGCACCCGTGGACCGTGCCCGGCCGCCGCCGCCGCGATCAGAAGCGCGGCGTCGTCCCCGTCCGGCCCGGCCGGATGTACCAGTCGATCGCTCACCCGACCATTGTTCTCCGGCGATGCCTAAGCTGGGTGAATGGTCCGGGACGAGTTGGTGCGGTTGCGCGCGAGCGCCGAGGACGAAGCGGCGACGCTCGCCCGGGATCTGGACGCACTGTTCACGGCGTCGCGGGACTCCAACGCGGACGACGAGCACGACCCGGAAGGCGCGACGATCGGTTTCGAGCGCGCCCAGCTCACGGCGTTGCTCGCCGCGGCCCGGGATCGGATCGCCGAGGTCGGCGACGCGCTGCGCCGCCTCGACGCCGGAACCTACGGCCGTTGCGAGGGTTGCGGGGAGCCGATCGCAGCGGAGAGGCTGGCGGCGCGCCCGTTGGCGCGCCTCTGCATGGCCTGCGCGTGAACCTGTGACGCCCCCGGACTACTCGGCGGCGCTGCGGCACGCGGCCCGCCGGATGAGTCCGGCGCGGATCGCGGAAAGGGCCGGCGTCACCGTAGTGACCGCGTTCTCGAACGTGTGGATCCGGCCCGGTGGCCCCCACCCCGATCAGCGTCCCGCCGAGCGCCGCCGCGGCCATCTCTGGAATGCCGTTCCAGTTCATGTCACGATGTAGCCATGTCGCAGACACGTAGCCGGGGTCGCCGGGCCGAGGCGCTCTCCAAGGACGTCGTCGTCCGCGCCGCCGTCGACCTCCTGGACGAGCACGGCGAGCGGGGGCTCACGTTCAAACTGCTCACCGAACGGCTGCAGACCGGCGCCGGCGCGGTCTACTGGCACGTGGCGAACAAGGACGAGCTGGTCCTCCTCGCCGCCGATCACGTGATCGGCGGCGCCCTCGCCGGCCTCGGCCCTGAGCCGGGCGCCGACGCCGAAACCCGGATGCGCGCGCTCGCCCTGCACGTCTACGACACCCTGGACCGGCACTCGTGGGCGGCGCCGCACGTGATCGCGGCGTCCACGATGCCGAACACGATGTTGCTCCTGGAACGCATCGGTGGTCTGCTCACCGAGACGCGGCTGCCCGCCGAGCGGCACTTCGCGCTGGCCACCGCGATCTTCATCTACCTCACCAGCGTCACCGCGCAGGACACTGCCCGCGCGGCGACCGTCGAGCCCGGCGTCGACCGCGACGCGATGCTCGGCGAGGAGGCCCGGCGGTGGGCCGCGCTCGACCCGGCGCGGTTCCCGTTCGTCACCCGGATCGCGGCCGACCTCGGCCACCACAGCGACCGGGACCAGTTCGTCACCGGGCTCGACCTGCTGCTCGACGGCCTGCGCGCCCAGGAGAGCCGCTGACGCCGAACGTGACCGGATCGATGCGAAGCACTATTTCCGGGTGAAGGTCAGGTGCGTGACGCCGCTCGGGGGCGTCACGGACTCCACCGTGAAACGGTCTTCGAGACTTTCCAGACCGTCCCAGAGACGCACGCCCCGGCCGAGAACGATCGGCACCAGCACGACGTGCAGATGATCGATCAGATCCGCTTCGAGGAACTGCCGGACCGTGGTGGGGCCGCCGCCGATCCGCACGTCCAGCCCGCCGGCCGCCTCCCGCGCCTGCGCGAGCGCTTCTTTCGGGCTCGCGTCGATGAAATGAAAGGTGTTCCCACCCTCCATCTCCAGCGTCGGCCGCGGATGATGGGTCAGCACGAAAACCGGGGTGTGGAACGGCGGATTGTCACCCCACCACCCTTTCCACTCCTCGTCCGTCCACGGCCCGCGCTGCGGCCCGAACTTGTTCCGCCCCATGATCTCGGCGCCGATCCTGGGCCCCCACGCCGAGGCATAGGCATCGTCGACGCCCTCGCTCCCGCCGTCCTTGCCGTTCATCGACCGGAACGTGCGGGTTCCGAGGAACCACTGCATGAGCCGCCCGCCCGCGTGCCCGAACGGCGTTTCCAGGCTCTGGCCCTCCCCCGTGGCGAAACCGTCCAGCGAGACCGCGAAGTTGTGCACCCGTACTTTCGACATTGCCTCACTCTAGGCTCGCGCCCCGCGACTCACCGCCCGACGACTCGCGCGCCAGCGGCTCCTCGTTCCGAGCCAGGCCGGCGGGCACGCGCAGGAGGGCGACTCGACGCCCGCCAGGAGAGCACCGAGGCCGGCGGGGGTCAGCATGTCAGAACCGGTCTCGTAGCCGATCACATGATCGATCCCCGGCCTCCTCAACGGGCGCGACGCCCTCTCGGCGTCCATCATCCGGACCGCTGAGCGAAGCTCCCGGGACACCCGAGCAGCGCGGGCAGACCGCTGAGGTCGTCGATCCGGTCATCGGGCCGGAAGGTGTCCGGGTCGGAGCGAAGATCACCGGCATCCGGGTACGCCGCGTTGGTGACCAATACCGGACGCATACCGGCCCGGCGAGCGCCGTCGTGTTCCCGGCTCCCGCCGTCCCCGACGAACCAGCATTCCGCCGCGGGAACGCCGAGCCGCTCGCTCACCGTCGCATACAGGCGCGGGTCCGGTTTGCGGTATCCCTCCTGCCAGGAGAAGACCGCGGCGGCAATCCGACCGGCGTACGGCGTGCTCGCCCACGCCTCGCACAGTTCACTGGAACAGTCGCTGATCAGCCCCAGGACGTAGCCGTGCCCGCGCAGTTCATCCATGATCCGCAACGCCTCCGGGCGGGGCCGGCGTACCCGCTCGGCACCCACGCGATGAGCCTCGACCGCAGCCGTCAGCCGGGCCTCGTCCGGCTCGACGCCACCGGACCGGGCCATCGCCAGCAGCGTTTCCCGCGTCCCGCCGTAGGCGCCGACCGTGCGCCGCCCGAAACTTTCCACCATCGCGGTCCGGAACCGGTCGACCGGCACCCCGAGAGCCGCCGCGGTGACCGCGAACGTGCCGAGCCGCTCCCTCTCGGCGGCCGGGTCGGTCAGGGTACCGAAGAAGTCGAAAACAACCGCTCGCATCGCATGCAAAGATAACGTCAAAGTCTTTGCGCGTACGGAATGGGTGTCGACGTTTACCACTATCACTGACCTCGTCATTCCCGCCGATCTCGTCCCCCTTCTGGACATTCCGCCACTGGCAGTCACCAATGGTGCGCCCGACCCGGAATGGTGCGAGCTCCCGATCGGCCGGTGGATCCGCCGACGCCGCCCAGCCGTGCGAGTGCCCCTGGACCCTCGGGCCGCCCGCGCCGCCCGCCGTTATCTCCGTTTCGCCCCGTGGGCACTCCCGGTCATGGTGCTCGTGACGGTTGCCTACTGGATCACGCTCCACCGGGCCGGCCTGCCCCTGGCGGTCAAACTGACCGTGATCGGCCTGTACCTGCTGACGCTGATCGGCTGGCATCGCATGGTCACCGGGATGCCCCGTCAGCGGCCCCGCCGGCTGCGCTCCGGTGACCTGCGCATCCCGGACGTCCCGATCGACGTCGCCGAGCAGTGGATCGAACGGAACCCGGGAGTGACCGCCACCGACGAGCCGATCCCGCTCCCGCACTCGCGCCGGTACTACGCCGGTTGGTCGATCGGCCTGGTCACAGCCGCGATCATCCTGGTCGTGGTCCTGGTGACCGACAACCGCGAGGACTTCATCCTGTTCTGGACGCTCGCACCGGTCCTGTTCGTCGCCGGCGTCGCCGTCGCCCTGAAGACCCAGCTCCGGGCCCGGGACAAACCGAAGTACACCCTGCTGGGCTGAGCCATACCCTGGCGAACACTCCGAAGTCGGGCAGCGGGAGGTCGGGGATCGATTCCGGTCACGGGCGGGTGAATCCGGGGCTGAGCTGGGGGATCCCCCGCTGGCGCGCGCGGGCCGGTGGGGCCATGATCTAGCCCATGATGGAGACCGAACTTCCGCGCACCGGGGTGGACGACATCGACTGGTCGCTGGTGGAGGACGGCTCCGCCGTACGGGAAATGCTCAAGAATCTTGCCGGCGGTGGCCCGGCGGTCCGGACCGTCGCATTGAGCAGCCTCTATCGGCTCGCGCCGGAGGGTGCGGACGTCCGGCCGTGGGTCGCGACCGCGCTGCCGATCCTGCTGGGCATGGTGGCGAACCCGGCCCAGCCCGACCGTGGGCGGGTGTTGCGCCTGGTCGGTGATCTCGCCGGGGCGGACCGGACGTGGCAGATGTCCGGTGAGACGCTGCGGGCCAAGCGGATCCTGGCCGAGCACGACGGCCTCACCGACCTGCTCATCGACGAGGATCCGCAGGTCAGGGACGCCGCTGCCTACACCGTGCGGGCGGTCTGCCGGCTGTCGGCCGAGCTGGTCGAGCTGCTCTGGGAACGCTACATCGAGGAGCCTGATCCGGCCGTGCGCCTGACGCTGGTCGGCAGCGGCGTGCTCGCCGGGGCGGTCGGCACCGGCTACGAGCCGACGAAAAGGCTTCTCGCCTGGGTTGCCGACACCGACAAGGATTTGCGCGTACGGACGATCGCGCTCGCCGAGCTGGTAGCCATGACCAATCCTCCGCCGTTCGACGTGGAGACCGCGCGCGACACCGTGCTGGAGGCCTACCGGGCCGGGCTGAACCGCGAGCCGGCGCCCCTGGACGACCTGGTCGCGCCGCTGCTGGCCGGGCAATGGCTGGCCGCCCGGCAGTGGACGCCCGGGTTTCCGCAGGTCGTGAGCGCGGTCCGGGCGGCGTACCGCAACGACGTCGCCCCGCAACTGGACCTGCTGCAGCGCATGCTGGAGGTGGACGGCTGGGACGCCCGGCAGGACGCGCTGTACGAGGCCCGGTCCCTGGTCCAGCGGTTCCGAGGGCCGTTCCGTCCGCTCGTCGACCGGGCCGCGGAGCTGATGCGGGATCCCGATCCGCAGGTCCGGGCAGCGTCGTTGAGCCTGCTCAGCAGTATCGGCGAGCTGGCCCGCCCGGCCGCCGACGCGGTCTGGGCGGACCTGATCGACGGCGGCTACTGGATCAACGAGGGCGGTCAGGGGCCGGTGCTGGCGATGGCCGCGCGACTGCTCGCCGAGCTACGTGACGAGCGGCTGCTGCCGACGCTGGAGCGCATGCTCGACGAGGCGCCGGACACCGGTGACCTGCATCGCGGCATCGCCGGGTACGGGTTCGCGGCGCGCGCCCTGAGCCGGACGCTGCGGCGGCGGCTGCGCACCACCGAGGACGAGACGGAGTACGCCCAGCTGCTGCTGGCGTTGACCGCGGTCGCGCCGGGCGAGGCCGCCGACCATCTCGCCGAGGAACCGATCGATCTCGGCACGCTCGGGTTGCTGGCCCGCGCCGGCCGGTCCGCGGCCGCCCGCGTCCCGGACATCCGGGCCACGCTGACCTGTGGTGAACCCGCACTGGAGCTGGCCGCGGCGCACGCGATCTGGCGGGTCGCCGGCGACGCGGAGGCCGCGGCGGGCGTCTACGACCGGTACTTCGACGATCGTAAAGCCGCGCCGGAACACGCCGTGGCGGCCCTGGACGGGCTGCGTGAGCTGCGGATCCGCGTCAAGGACCGGGCTCGGCGGATGGTCCGGCTGCGCCGCCGCCAGGCGAACGGCGCGGTGCTGGCGGCCACGGCCGACGCGCTGTGGTGGGTGGCCGGCAATCAGGACGCGGCCCGCGCGCTCGGCCCGGTCTGGGAGGCGACGCCACGGGAACGGCCCCGGATCGCCCGGCTCTGGCTGGCGACCGGCGACGTGCGGTACGGCGCCCGGTACGCCCGCGCCGAACTGGACGCGCCCCTGCGGCACAACCTGCGCGGGCACACCGCCCGACCGGCCGAGGTGACCGAGGACGAGCAGCTGCTCGCCCTCTGCCGGGAGATCGTCGCCCAGGCCGGCTGACTACGATCGGCGCGTGGACGACCCGCGAACTCGTCGTCGTCCGCGCCGAGGCCTTCGAGGTCGAAGACGACGTCAACGAGTTCCGGGTGCGGCCCGAGCAGATCACCGGCCGCTGGAACGCGTGACGCACTCGTTCGGCGGGCTGACCCGGGCTCAGCCGGACGAGCGGGAGACGCGGCTCGAGACCGTACCGGGAAGTGGCTGATGTCCTAGGAGCAGGGCACAGAACGCGGTCCCGAGCAGCACGAACAGTCCGGTGTCCCCGGCCAGGTACTCGTTGACGACAACCGGGTGAGTGGTGCTGATCGCGTAGGTGCCGAGCCACGCGAACGTCGCGTTGTGCGCGAAGTGCCCGAGCACGGCCGGCCACAGACTGTCCGACCGCAGCCGGAGCCGGCCGAGGAGCGCCGAGAACGCCAGCACGCTGCCGGCGAAGAGCGCGAGCACCAGCACCCGGTTCCCGTCGTGGTGGTAGAGCGGCGTGAGCAGGATGTACGGCAGGTGCCAGCCGACCCAGACCACGCCGCTGACCAGCAGCGCTGTCCCCTCCCCCAGCCAGAGCAGCCGCGGCAGCAGGTATCCGCGCCACCCCACCTCCTCGGCGAACGCCAGCACCGGCCCGGTGACGCCGAGCGCGACCGCGTCCTTGAGCCACGGGCCGCCCGGTGTCACGAAGTGCGCCGATCCGCACACCACGACACCGGCCGCGGCCAGCAGACTCACCCCGGCCGTGGTGGCGAGGGCGACCGGCCAGTCGCGCAGTCCGAGCCGTCCCGTCCCGAGCCGCCGCCGGCCGTCGCGGGTCCAGCCGTCGCGGGTCACCACCAGCAGCATGACCAGGGTGACCAGCAGCGGCGACAGCGCCAGGATCAGCCCGCCGAGCACCCGCGCGGTGGCCAGCGAGACACCGAGCACCAGGACGATGAACGTCAGCGCCGCCGCGCGGTCGGAGAGTCGTCGGAACACCCGCCCAGTCTTCAAAACCGGGCAGGCGCGGTCATCCGTCCAAAGGAGGAGTCCGGGCCGCGGCCCTCTACCGTTCGGTGGACCGGCAGTCGACGATGCGGCCGTCGCTGGTGCCGAGAAGCAGTCGGTCCGGTCCGGTCACGGTCACCGCGGTCGGGAAGATCCGGGGCAGCCGGCACCGCCAGCGCACGGATCCATCCTGCACCGCGAGCGCCACCACCTCACCGTCCCGGTACGCGACGTACGCCGTCTCGTCGTCGGCGTCGAGGGCGATCACCGCAGTGTCGGCGCGGAACGTCCAGCGCGGATCTCCGGTCACCGGGTCGCGGCGGATGACGAACGCGCCACCGGGCTGCGGCCCATGGCCGTGGTACACGGTTCCGGCGTAGAGCAGGCTCCCGTCCGCGAGTTCGACGCCCGGACCCGGGAAGTGCGTTTCGCCGGCCACCCACGACAGGGGTAGCAGGCGACGCGCCCCGGCGGCCTCGCGCGGCCGGCCGCCGGCCGTGGGTGGCGCCGGCTCCGCGGCGGTCAACCAGTCGGTGGCATGCTCGGTCTCCCGCGTCCAGATCCGGTGTCCGCGCCGGATGCGCAAGCGGCCGCGGCGTCCGGTACGGTCCATCGACCCGATCGCCGGCGTCCCGTCGCCGCATTGGACGAGCACGAACGGCCCCGGTGGGCTGACCTCGTCGGTCCGCTTCCCGTCCACCAGGGAGAGCCGGATCAGCGATTGCCGGAACTCCCCCCGGCGTGGACGGTCCAGCCCCACCCAGACCGACCGTCCGTCCGGCGTCACGACGAGATCGCGGCCGCCTCCTCCCTCGTCCGGAACACTCCACTGCACCTCGCCCGAGGGCAGCCGGCATTCCGCGGCGACGCCGGCGAGAGCGGCCACGATCCGCCCGTCGGCGAGTTGCTCGACCGCGCGCACGGTACGCCGCGGGTCGACCGGCCCGAGGAGGCGTCGCGCCTCGGCCCGGCCGTCCGGGCGCGGCGCCGGCCCGCGGGGCCCGGCCAGTTCCGGCCAGTCGATCGAGCGGGGTGCGACGGCTCGCCAGTCGTCCCGCTGCAGGACCACCACGTGACCCTCGACCCGCGCGGCTCGGTCCTCCCAGTCGTCTGACGGCGCCAGCAGCAGACGCAGTCGCTGACTGTCGAGCCATTCCAGGCCGAGCACCTGCCGGCCGAACTCGTGCTCGATCAGGGACACGACCGCGCCTGTCCCGAGGTCGAGCAGGAGCAGTTCGCCTTTGAAGAAGTAGCCGCCGTCGTAAGCACCGGTGCCGATCGCCAGCAGCGGCCACTCCGGGTGGAACGCCAGCGCGTGCACGGGATATCGGGATCGGTGAACCGCCTGGCAGACCAGGTCGTCCACGCCGTAGACCGCGACCGGGGCCTGGCCGGACTCATGGATGAGGTCGCCCGCCACCGCCAGCCGATCGCCGGACCGGACCGCCAGGACCGGCTCGCCGACCTCGGCGAAGGGCCGGTCACCAAGGATGCGGTCGACGATCAGCGGGACGCTCACCACCGAGATCTTCGCAGGCCGAATATCGCGGGCGTGGCGGTGGGTGGGTGTGGCAGAGTGCGCGCCATGACGAAGACCCGAAAGGACCATGGGGCGTAGGGCACCGCGCGCGGTTCGCGCGCAGTCGTACACACCGCTGGCGCAGCCGGTCGAGGGGCTGTCCAGCCGGGCGAACGCCGAGATCGCCCGGATTCAGCACCTGCGGCCGGACCTGGAGGTGCGGCGGGCCCTGCTCGGCTACCGGCGCACGACCCGGCAGCCGCGGCGTTGGCTCCCGGGCGACGGCTGCTACAGCCTCGACGAGGACCTGTGCGAGCAGCGGGACGTGCTCGAGGCCACGCTCCGGATGCTGCCGGCGCCGGCCCGGCGGGAGCTGTGGCGTCTGGTCGCCCCGCTGGACGATCTGCTGCTGCGGACGACCGTGCCGGATCACCACCCCGGCCGGGTCAGCCCCTGGTACGCGGCGGCCTGGTGGCGCCGCCGGATGGCGTTGTGACCCACCGGCAAGAAGCGCTCCACCGATCGGTGGAGTGCCGCTCTCCACCCCGTACCCGGAAGATCGGGCGATCCGAGCCGGGCCCCCGCGTTGCCAGGCTGGGTTCCATGAACACGGTGATCGAGGTGGAGCATCTCCACAAGAGGTACGGGCGGACGGTGGCCGTCGACGACGTGTCGTTCGCCGTCGGGCAGGGCGAGATCTTCGGCATCCTCGGGCGCAACGGCGCCGGCAAGACCACCACGGTCGAGTGCCTGGTCGGCCTGCGGACGCCGGACGGCGGGACGATCCGGGTACTGGGGCGCGACCCGGTGCGCGACCACACCGAGGTGACCCGCCGCGTCGGCGTGCAACTGCAGGACGGGCAACTGCCGGAGCGGCTGCGGGTCGGCGAGGCGATGCGGCTCTACGCCTCGTTCTATCCGGAGCCGGCCGACGCCACGGAGCTGCTGGAGCAGCTGGGGCTCATGGGCAAGGAGCAGATGGCGTACGGGAAATTGTCCGGTGGCCAGAAGCAGCGGCTCGCCATCGCCCTGGCACTGATCGGCCGTCCTCGCATCGCCGTGCTCGACGAGCTCACCACCGGGCTGGACCCGCACGCCCGCCGCGACACGTGGGATCTGATCGCGGCGGTCCGCGCCGGCGGGGTGACGATCGTGCTGGTCACGCACTTCATGCCGGAGGCCGAGCGGCTCTGCGACCGGGTCGCGCTGATCGACGCCGGCCGGGTCGTGCACACCGGCACACCCGCGGAACTCGTCGAGCGCAGTGGCGAACGCACCCTCGAGGACGCCTACGTGACGCTGACCAGGAGGGCCGGGTGAGCACGCTCGCGCTGACGGAGCTGAAGTTGTTCCTGCGGGAGAAGTCCGGGCCCGCGTTCGGGGTGGGACTGCCGATCCTGCTTCTGATCATTTTCGGCAACCTGCCCTTCTACCACGAGCGGCGGGACGATCTCGGCGGGCGGACGCTGCTGGACACGTACGTACCGATTCTTGTCGCTTTCAGTCTTGCCATGCTCGCGCTGAACGTGTTGCCGCCGGTGCTGGCCGGATATCGGGAGCGTGGGGTGCTGCGACGGTTGCGGACCACTCCGGTCGGGCCGGTCCGGGTGCTGGCCGCGCAACTGGTGATCACGCTGGTCACGGCCGTGGTGGCGGTGACCGCGTTGCTGCTGGTGGCCCGGTTCGCGTTCGGGGTGACGCTGCCGCGGGAGTTCGGTGGATTCCTGGTCGCGGCGCTGCTGGCCACGGCGGCGCTGACCGCTCTGGGACTGTTCGTGGCGGCGGCCGCACCGGGCGGACGGGCCGCGAACGCGATCGGCGCGGCGATCTTCTACCCGCTGATCTTCTTCGGTGGCCTGTTCCTGCCGATCGAGACGATGCCGCCGGCCCTGGCCCGGATCAGTCACGCCACTCCCCTGGGCGCCGCGGTGACCGCGATGACCGATGCCACGAACGGTCACCGGCCACCCTGGATCGCGCTTCTCACGCTGCTCGCCTGGGCCGGCGCCGCCGCGGTAGCGGCCGTTAGATTGTTCCGCTGGGAGTAGGTGAGGATGACGAACTGGCAGACGGCCGGGCCGGCGGACTGGGAACGCCGGCTGCAGCCGATGGTGACCGTGGTGCCCTATCTGCTGCTCGGCGGCCTGACGCTGTTCACCGTCATCGTGGAGCACGGGCACGGGATCGCGCTGGACCTGGGGCTCGGTGCCGTCGCGGCCGGGTGGAACCTGGTGTTCTTCACCGTCCGCCCGGCCTGGCGCGACCGGCCGCGGATCATGGAAGTGTTCCTCGGCGGGCTGATCCTTCTCGGACTCGCTCTGGCGGCCCGGCACCCATGGTTCGGGTTCTACACCCCGGCGCTGTACTTCTACGCATACCGGATCATCGGCTGGCCGCGTGAGCTGTTCTACGTCGCCGGGGCCGGACTCGTCGCGGGGACCGCGCAGGCCACCGGCAGCGACTACGGCACCTGGGCCGGCCGGCTCACCTGGCTCACCGTGGTGGCCGCGAACGTCGTGCCGATGTGCCTGCTGGCCTGGCTCATCCAGATCGCCGCGCGGTACCACCAGGCGCGCGATCGGGCGATGCACGAGACGCAGGAGGCCAACTCCCGGCTCGCCACCGCGCTCGCCGAGAACGCGGCCCTGCAGGGCGAACTGGTCGAGCAGGCGCGGCTGGCCGGGGTCCAGGACGAGCGGTCCCGGATGGCGCGCGAGATCCACGACACGATCGCGCAGGGTCTGACCGGGATCGTGACCCAGTTGCAGGCGGCCGGGCACGCGGCCGCCGACCCGGCGGCGTGGCGGCGGCATCACGAAGCGGCGACCGCGCTGGCCCGGGAGAGCCTGACCGAGGCGCGGCGCTCGGTGAACGAGCTGCGGCCCGAGCCGCTGGACGGCGGGCGGCTGGCCGATGCGGTCACCGACGTGGCGGCCCGGTGGTCGGCCCGGCAGGGCATCCCGGCGCAGGTCACGGTCACCGGGGACAGGCGTGTGATGCGGCCCGCGGCCGAGGTGGCGCTGCTGCGGACCGCCCAGGAAGCCCTGGCCAACGTGGCGAAGCACGCGCCGGACGCCGGCCGGGTCGGGCTGACCCTCTCCTACATGGACGCGCAGGTGGCGCTCGACGTGCGCGACGACGGGCCCGGCTTCGACCCGGCGGCGCACACCGCCGGGTTCGGGCTGGTCGCGATGCGGCAGCGGATCGAGGCGCTGTCCGGAACGTTGCAGATCGAATCCGAGTCGGGTGGCGGGACCGGGATCTCCGCCTGCCTGCCCGCCGACCCACCGGAGGCCCGCCCATGACGGAACCGATCAGGTTGATGATCGTCGACGACCATCCCGTGGTACGCGACGGGCTGTGCGCGATGTTAGCCCGTGACCCCGAGTTCACCGTGGTCGGCGAGGCGTCCGACGGTGCCGAGGCGATCCGGATGGCGGAGACGCTGGCGCCCGACGTGATCCTGATGGACCTGCGGATGGCGGGGATGGACGGGGTGACCGCGATCGGCGAGCTGTCCCGGCGGGAGGTGCCGGCGCGGGTGCTGGTGCTGACGACGTACGACACCGACAGTCACGTGCTGCCGGCGATCGAGGCCGGGGCGACCGGCTACCTGCTCAAGGACGCGCCGCGCGAGGAGTTGCTGCGGGCGGTGCGGTCGGCGGCCCGCGGCGAGGTGACGCTCGCGCCGTCGGTGGCGGCCCGGCTGATGAGCCGGCTGCGCGCTCCCGCGCCGACGACCGGGCCGCTCAGCCAGCGTGAGCTGGAGGTGTTGCGGCTGGTCGCGGCGGGGAACACGAATCGGGAGGCGGCGGCGCGGCTGTTCATCACCGAGGCGACGGTCAAGACGCACCTGATCAACATCTACGCGAAGCTGGACGTGAAGGATCGCGCGGCGGCGGTCGCCGCGGGTTACGACCGGGGGCTCCTAGGCTCGTGAGACCTGTCCCGAGACGTCGCCGTGGGCGCTGCGGACCCAGTCCTTCTGGGCCAGCTTGAAGTGCAGTTCATGCAGGCGGGCGGTCCGGCGGCCGCCGTCGGCCGGTCGCACGTGCTCGGCGATGACCTGCAGCGGGCTCGCGTCGTCGAGGTCGGCCGGCAGCGGGCAGCGGCCCTCCTGGCGGGCACGGCGCAGACCCGGCTGCGAGCCGAGGACGGTGAGCGGCGCGGCCTCCAGCGACCGGCGCAGGTAGTCCACGTCGACGTCGTCGACCACCTTGTTGCCGACGAAGAACAGCAGGTCAGCGACACCGGCCGCGGTCGCCAGCTCGTGATAGCGGCGGGCGACCGTCGTGGACTCCGGGGTCGGCTCGACGACCACGACGATCGCGTCGAACTGGGCGTGCAGCGAGTTGGCGAACGCGTCCGTGCCGGCCACCATGTCGCAGACCACCCAGTCGTCCTGCTCCGGCCGCAGGTGCGAGAGCAGGTTCTCCAGGATGGCCAGGTGCCCGTGGTAGCAGCCGCCGCCGATGTCCTCCGGCTCGTAGGTGCCGACGTGCATGACGTGCGTGCGCTCGTCCAGCGCGACGCCGTGACCGGAGAGGACCGGGTCGGTGGCGTCGAGGGCCACCAGGTGCGAGCCGGGGCCGGGCGGGGTGGTCGCGACGAACCGTTCGACGCCGCCGACCAGAGTGTTCGTGCCGAGCAGGTGACGGCGTACGGCGGTGACGTTGGCCGGGTGCGACAGGGCCGCCTCCCGGTCGGCGGTCACGCCGAGCAGCGGCGCGAGGTGCACGTTGACGTCGGCGTCGATCGCCAGGACGCGACGGCCGGCGGCGCGCAGGTGCCCGACGAAGAGCGCGGCGAGGGTGCTCTTGCCACTGCCGCCCTTGCCAGTGAAAGCGATTTTCATTACCGGAACGGTAGAGACAGTGTCGCGCCCTCGCAAGCGGAACACGCCAATTCGCTATGAAAACCGTTTCCAGAAAGATCGTGCCGGGCGGAGCAGCCAGCCGGCGACCTCGCTGATCACGGCCCGATCCACGTGGTTCGCCCGCTGCGGGAAGAAGAAGTGATCGCCGTCCGGGTAGACCCGGAAGGTGACGTCCGGGCGGCCCGCCAGACCGTCCCGCCACCGCGCGAGATCGTCGGCCACGGTGACCTGATGATCGCGGCCACCCTGCAGGACCAGCATCGGCAAGCTCAACGCGGCCGCCGTGCCGACCTGGTCGTAGTCGCGCAGGTCGAGCCAGTAGGAGGCCGGCCAGCCGAACGGCAGGTCCGCCGCGGGCGTAGCCGGTGACAGGGCCGGGCTGTCGGCCAGAGCGGCCTGGCGACTGATCGCCTCGACGGCGGCCGGCCCGTCGGGTCCGGGCTGCTCGGCGGCCAGGTGACGGACCGCACGGACGGCGGCCTGCGGCAACGGCGCGGCGTCGGCGGCGAGCAGGATCAGCCCGGCGACCGACCCGTCGGCTGCCGCGACTCGGGGCACTGCCCGGCCACCGGCGCTGTGCCCGAGCAGGTGGACGCGCTCGGAGTCCACGCCGTCCTGCCGCCGCAGGAGGTCGAGCGCGGCGAGCGCAGGCGGCAGATATTCGTCCACCATGGTGAACCCGGGCGCCGAGGCGAGGCCGGGATACGCGTGGGTGATCTTGTCCATCCGCAGGACCGCCACGCCGCGGCGGGCCAGCCCCCAGGCCAGATCCTTGAGGGGTTTGCCCGCGCCGACGCTCTGATCGCGGTCGAACGGCCCGCCGCCGCCGAGCAGCACGACACCCAGAACGGGAGTGCGGCGCCGCGGCAGCGACACCGTGCCGGGCACGGCCGACGACCCCGAACCGACCGTGATCTCCTGCTCGTCGAATCGCCCCGGCCTGGCGTAGCGGGGCGCGCGCCACTCCGAGGTGACGGAAGGCGCCAGCCGGAGGCCGTGCAGCTGCCCGGCCCGGTCGACCGTCATGATCACCAGGTGGCCGTCGCGCTCGCCGGTCACCGGCACCTCGACCCGGGTCAGACCCGGGTCGGCCGGCACACCGGCAGGCGCTCCGACGCGCCAGGTCGAGCCGATGCGGGCGCGCTCGGCCGCCCACGCGGTCCGCAGCGTGTCGGCGGAGACGGCCGCACGCAGCGGCGGCGCGAACAGCGCCTCGATCTCGGCAAACCGGTCCGCACGGGCCAAGTCGATCACCGCCAGCGCCACGGTCTCCGGCTCGACCACCGTCATCAACCCCCATCGTTCTCGCTTTGTGCGAACGGTAGCAGCATGTGAGAGCATTCGGGGATGGGGACCATGGAACTGCTGGGACACCCGGCCCGGCTCCGGATCGTGCACGCGCTGCGCGGCGGCCGCACGCTCACCACCGCCCAGCTGGGCGCGCTCCTGCCGGACGTGTCGAAAGCCATGGTCTACCGGCACGTCGAGGCGCTGACCGCCGGCGGGGTGCTGCAAGTCGCCGGGGAACGCCGGGTGCGCGGCGCCGTCGAACGGCGCTATCGCCTCCACGAGCATCGGACCGGCATCGACCCGGAAGTCGCCCGGTCCCTGTCGAAGGACGACCACCGGCAGGCCTTCGGCACCGCCATGGCCGCACTGATCGCCGAGTTCGGGGCGTACTTGGACCGCGACGACGCCGACCCGTCCCGGGATCCGGTCGGCTACCGCCAGCATGCGGTCTGGCTCGACGACGACGAGCTCCTGGCCCTGCTCGCCGAACTGCGGACCGTGATCGCACCCCGGTTGTCCCACCAAGCGACCCCGGCCCGCACCCGCTACCTGCTCAGCCCCATCCTCTTCCCCAGCGAAGACGCGGAGGCGCCGTGAGCGTCAGCTTCGGGCGGGGCCGGCGTCATGCCGTCGACGCAAGCGCCGGCGAGCACGTCACCCAGCAACGGTGCGAACTTCATCAGGTCCTCGCCGTGCATGGCGAGGACCTTTCCCCGGCGTACGAACGGCGGCCCGTCCCCGAGCTCCGGGTAGGCGTGGGCCAGCCGGAAGATCCGGGTGTCGCCGGCCGAACGTTCCGCCATCGGCTCGCCGGCCTCGTAGCACCGGACGTCGATCCCCCGGTGCGGCAGCGCGGCGGTCGCCGACAGCCCGACGACCCACCACCGATCACCGCGACCTTCCTGACCTGCCGCTGTCAGCGCCGCTCAGGCATCGTCGGGGCAGCGCTCGTGGGTCGAGGTCGGCGGCGGGAACAGGTCGACGAGGCCGGTCTGCTCGACCGGGAGCGCCGAGTCGATCTCCGGGGCGCGCTCGGGCACGGGTGCGGCCAGGTGCACGGTGAACCAGTCGCCGGCCTGCACGGCGACCTGCTCCAGCGCTTCCGGGTCGCTGAAGAACCGGTCGCCGTCCGGGATGACGCACAGGTCGGACCGGGACCGCATCGCCCGGCGGGACTCCTCGTTCAGGGTGCGCAGCCGCGGGTCGCGCTCCCCGACGATCAGCAGGGTCGGCGCCTGCAGTTGGGCGAGCGCGCCGCCGGCCAGGTCGGCGCGACCGCCGCGGGTCACGACCGCCTGCACGTCACCGGGCCGGGCCGCCGCCGCCACCAGCGCCGCGGCGGCGTTCACGCCCGCTCCGAACAGGCCGATCGGCAGTCGCGCGGTCAGCGGCTGGGCGCGCAGTTTGCGCAGCACCCCGATCACCCGGTCGGCGAGCAGGTCGATGTCGAACCGGTGGCCTTCGTCGGCTCGCTCGTCCGGGGTCAGCGGTTCGATCAGCAAGGTCGCGAGCCCTCGCTCGTGGAGCAGCCCGGCGACGGCACTGTCGCGGGGACTGCTCTGCGTGAACAGGATCAGCGCCGGGGCGGCCGGAGGGGTGGTCAGGTCGCCGTCGAGCAGGGCGCCCGCCGCATGAATCCGCATGCCACCGCTGATACCCAGCCGGCCCCGGCCGAATCCGTCACCGTTCGGATCCCCAGGATCAAGACCCGATTGCGGTACGCCCTGAGCCGCCCCTCCCCCCGAGACGCCCCCGAGCATCAGCCACACGGCCTCAGCCGGCACTCAGAGGTGGCTCGAACCGCCGGAGGCACCCCTGACCCCCGGCCGACGGGGATCGTCAGTCGGCTTCGGCCTGGGTGAGCTGGGCAGTCCACCAGCTGGTTTCGTCGACCGCCTCGCGGTCGCGGTGTTCGAGGGCGGAGTACATGTCGGCGGCGAAGCGCCGGCCGATCTCCTCGGTGGGCTCGGGACGTTCCCAGAAGCCGGTCGCGAAGAGGCCCAGGAAGTAGACGAACAGGGCCGGGTGGGCGTTCACGTACTGGTCGAACTCGGGGTCGGCGGCCAGGTAGACGACCCGGTCGGTGGCCGGGTCGACGCCGAGGCGGTAGCGGTCGTTGCCGCTGACCAGCAGCGGGACATACGGCCGGCCGTCGTGCTCGATGGTCGTCCCGAGTCGCTCGTCGCGGACCGGGACCAGGTCGCGGACCTTGACCGTGGGCAGGCCCACCGTGGTCAGGAAGTCCCGCACCGAGTCGGACAGGCCGGGGTGGAGCAGGGCGGTGTCGACGGGCTCGACCCGGTCGCCCCAGACCGCGCGGATCTCCTCCGCGGTGACCTGTTCCCGCCAGTCCGTTCGCGTAGCTGCCACGCCGCCGTCCTCTCGGTCGAAAACCCGGTCTGCCACACAGTGTCATATGTCCATCGGGGACACGAGGTGCGACACGGAACCGTCCGCGGTCAGGCCTTGGTGAGATCCGCCGCAGTGGGGGCCATCACGATGCGCGGGTGCAGGCCCGGGCTCATCCATTTCAGCAGAGCGGCGACGTCGGCCCGGCTGACCGAGACGCAACCCGCGGTGGAGCCCTTGCCGCTGGCGTGCAGGAAGACCGCCGAGCCCCGGCCGACGTGCGACGGGGTGCCGGTCAGGTACTCACCGCGCCCGGCGTCCCAGCGGACACCGGCCGGGCGGTTGAAGTCGATCACCGCGGCGTAGGCGTACTGCGTCGGGTAGGCGGCCAGGCGCTCCGCCTCCGAGACGCGCCACGTGCGGTTCTTCGAGGCCGAGGGCTCGAAGACGTTGTACGTCCGCGGGTCGCGCTTGTCCCCCACCCAGTAGTCGTTGCCGTCCACCTTGCGATACGGCAGTTTCGTTCCCGGGTTGGCGCGCACCCCGAACGCCTGCGTGATGGCGAACGTGCCGGCCGGGGTCGTCCCGGTGTCCTGGACGCGGCGTGACGCCCACGCCCAGCCGGCGTAACCGACCCGGGCCGGCATGGCGGCGAACATCTGACGCCACGTGCCGTCGGCGTTGCGCTGGTAGGCGCGCAGCGTCGCCCCGGTCGACTTCCAGCCGTGCCCGGTCACCACGATCAGCTGCCGTGCGTTGCCGACATGCTGGAGACCGGACGGCAGCGCGGCGGCCGCCGGGGCCGCGGGCGCCACGATCGCCGTCGTCATCAGGACCAGCACCACGAGAAGCCTGCGCATGACCACTGACCTTAGGCGCGCATGTACCAGGTGGCCATCGCCACGGTGCGGAAACCCAGCGATTCGTGGAGCGGACGGCCCGCTTCGGTGGCCACCAGGGTGAACGGGCGGTCCGGGTGGACCTCGAAGGCGCGGTTCAGGATCGCCCGGCCCAGGCCACGGAGGCGGAACTCCGGCAGGGTGGCCGGCCAGTACAGGCCGACCGCGGCACCGTCACGCACGACTGCATCGCGTACGGAAAAATGATTTGACAGCACAGATAATCTGATCCTCCGTGCTCGTGGTCGGAGTCCGGGAGGGGCCCTGCCCTTCCCCTCACTCAGGAGCCATCGATGCACCGGGCCCCCGCCCTTCGCTTTCTGCTGATCACCGTCTTCGTCGACATGCTCGGGCTCGGCCTGGTCGTGCCGATCCTGCCGGCCCTGCTGACCTCGGTCACCGCCAACGCGGCGCTGTGGTCGGGGCTGCTCGGGTCGGTCTTCGGCCTGCTGCAGTTCGCCGCCGCGCCGCTGCTCGGGCGGCTCTCCGACCGGTACGGCCGCCGGCCGGTGCTGCTGCTGTCCCTCGCCGCCCTCGGCGCCGACTGGCTCGCGCACGCCGTGACGTCCGGCCCGTGGCCGCTTCTGATCGTGCACTCGCTCGCCGGTGCGTGCGCGGGGACGAACACGGTCGTCAACGCGTACGTCGCGGATGTCTGCACGCCGCAGGAGCGGCCCCGGGCGTACGGGATGATCGGTTCTGCCTTCGGCCTGGGTTTTGTCGCCGGCCCGGTTCTCGGTGGTCTGCTCGGCGCGGTCGACGTGCGACTGCCGTTCCTGGCCGCGGCCGGGATGTCGTTCGTGAACGTCGCCTACGGCCTGCTCGTGCTGCCGGAGTCGCGTCCCGGCGACCGCGGCACGCCTCTGAGTCTCGGACTGGTCAACCCGTTCACCGCGATCGCGGCGGTCCTGCGACGGCCGGTGCTCGGGCGGCTCGCGCACGCGCGGCTGCACGCGGATCTGGCGCGGATGATCCAGCAGTCGACGTGGGCGTTCTTCCTGACCTACCAGTTCACCTGGGGAACCGTGCACGTCGGCATCGTGATGGCGGCCGGCGCGCTGGCCGGGTCCCTGTTCCAGGCGCGGGCGGCCGGTCCGGTGGTCCGCCGGCTGGGTGAGAAGCCGGCCGCGGTCGCCGGGACGGTCCTGAGCGCCGTCGTCTTCCTGGGGTTCGCGTTCGTCACCGTCCCGTGGGTGTTCTACTTGCTCCAGTCGGTGGCGGTGCTGGCCTCGGCGGCCGGCGCGGCGGTCAGCTCGTGGCTGTCGCGCGGCATCGGGCCGGACGAGCAGGGCACCGTGCAGGGTGCGCTGACCAGCCTGGCCGCGGTCGCCGAGACGGTGGTGCCGCTGGTCGCCGGGGCGGTCTTCGCGTGGACGTTCCCCGGCCTGGTCTACGTCGGCGCGGCGTTCTTCGCGGCGGCCTCCGCGATGCTGCTGTCGCTGACCCCGGCCCTGGGCTAGGGCCGCGGATGCCGGTCAGGCGCAGGTCCAGCCGGCGCAGCCGGGCCGCCGGCAGCGCCGCTGCGAACGCCGCAGGGCACCGGCGGCAGACCAGATCGGGCCACCAGCACCGAGCCGCCGCCCAAGGCGGTTCGCGCAGGTCGGAGGAGCGGTGCGGGTCAGGCGGGTTCGAGAATGCTCCAGCCGGGGCCGGCCACGAACGTGCCGTTGTCCGCGCCGTCGTGGGTCAGCAGTGTGCGCAGCGGCCCGGTCTCCAGCGGGAAGTCGTGGCCGTGGTCGGCCGCGTTGAGCAGCACGATCAGCCGATGGTCGCCGGCCGACACCTCGTACGCGAACTGCTTGTTGGCCAGGTGCACCGGGCGGGTCACCGCCCGGTGCAGCCACGGGTGCCGCCGCCGCAGCCCGATCAGTTGCTCGTGGAGGCGGTAGACGGGCCAGCCGTCCGGCGCGAGCCCGGCCGGGGTGGACGGGAACGCGGGCCGGATCGCGTCGTCGCCGTTCTCCGCCTCGCGTTTGACGCCCTGGAAGGCCTGCTCGTCGCCGGCGTAGATGCTCGGCACCCCGCCGACGGTGAACAGCACGACGAGCGCCAGCCCGAGGTGCCGCCGGTCGGTGAGGGCGCTGGCCAGCCGGGTCACGTCGTGGTTGCCGACGAACGTCATCGGCGCGAAGTCGGCCGAGAACGTGTCGTGGCGCTCCAGCGCCCACGCCAGCTCGAACAGGTTCAGGTCGTTGAGGCTGCTCCAGACGGCTTTCCAGAGCTCGTACTGGGTGACGGAGTCGAGGCCGCCGTCGCGGACCCAGGCCGGGTAGTCCCCGTGGATGACCTCGCCGACGAACCACCCGCCGTCGATGGCGCCCGCCGTTTTCTTCCAGAAGGGCAGAGGCACCGCGTACGCCGCGTCGAGGCGCCACGCGTCCACGCCGAAGTCCAGCCAGTGCCGCATCACGCCGGTCACGTACTCCACGACCTCGGGATCGTCGTGGTCGAGCGCGACCAGATGCCCGTGCCCCTCGAAGGTGGCGTAGTCGCCGCCGTCCCGGCGGAACCACTCCGGGTGCGCGAAGCCTCGGCCGACGTGGTTGAAAACCCCGTCCAGCATCACCCGGATCCCCTTGGCCCGGCACTCGTCGACCAGCCACCGCAGGTCGTCCTCGGTGCCGAGGCGACGGTCGACACGGTAGTGGTCGACCGTGTCGTACCCGTGGGTCTCCGATGCGAAGATCGGGCCGAGCGCCAGCCCGTTGCACCCGAGCTCCAGCAGGTAGTCCAGCCACGGCCCGAGGTTGCGCAGGCGTGGCTCGGCCGGTGCGCCCGGCGGCAGCGCCTGCCGGGGCGCGCCCAGGAAGGTCAGCGGGTGGAGGTGCCACCAGATCACGTGCTCGGCCCAGTCACTCATCGCTGCCACACCCTACTTGAACCCGGGCAAGGATCAGCCGTCGTCGCGGAGTCGGGACACCGGCGGGGTGGTCTCCAGCCGGGGCCACACCGACGGCGGCTATAAAGGGTCATGGACAGCGAACCGGTGATCGTGGACGTCGACGGGCCGATCGGGCGGCTGACGCTGAACCGGCCGAGGGCGATCAACGCGCTCACGCCCGAGATGGTGACGATCATGGAGCGGGCGCTCGCCGAGTGGGTCGAGTCGCCGGTCGAGACCGTCGTGATCAGCGGGAACGGCGAACGCGGGCTCTGCGCCGGCGGCGACATCCGGATGATCCACGCCGACGCGGTCTCCGGCGGGACGGCCTCGATCGGCTTCTGGGCGCAGGAGTACCGGCTGAACGCGACCATCGCGGCGTACCCGAAACCGATCGTCGCGGTCATGGACGGGCTGGTCATGGGCGGTGGCATCGGCATCTCCGCGCACGCGTCGGTCCGGGTGGTCACCGAGCGGTCGCGGCTGGCGATGCCCGAGGTCGGCATCGGCATGCACCCCGACGTGGGCGGCTCGTGGCTGCTCGCGCACGCGCCCGGCGAACTGGGCACGCACCTGGCGCTGACCGGGTCACCGGTCGGGGCCGCCGACGGGATCGCCGCCGGGCTCGCCGATCACTTCGTGCCGGCCGAACTGCTGCCCCGGCTGCTCGCCGAGCCGCACCGGGCCGCCGAGTTCGCCGGCAGCCCGCCGCCGGGGGACTTCGCGGAGGCCCGGGAGTGGATCGACGCCTGCTACGCCGGGGACGACGTGGCCACGATCGTCGCCCGGCTGGCCGCGCACCCCGCCGCCGGGGCACAGACGGCCGCCAAGGAGATCGCGACCCGGTCACCGACCGCGTTGGCGATCACGTTGCGGTCGGTGCGGACTGCCGCCGTACTGCCGGATCTGGAATCTGCTCTCGAGCAGGAGCTCCGGTTGTCCTCGGCGATGCTGCGGCTGCCGGATCTGGCCGAGGGCATCCGTGCGCAGATCATCGACAAGGACCGGAATCCGCGCTGGCGGCCGGCGACTCTCGCCGAGGTGTCTCCGGCGCTGGTCGACGCCTGTTTCGCGCGGTGACGAGCCCAGCTGCGGCGGCCTCGGGGAGAAGCGTGGCACCCGAGTCGCAACCAGGAGCGAACTTCTCGACACTCACCGTCCCGAAAACTACTGACCATGGCCACCTCCCAGCAGGCCCGCCGGGCCGCCGCACTGACCGTCGCGACCGCCGCCGCGGTCACCCTCGCCTCCTCGCCGGCCACGGCGATCACCCGGGGCGCGGGGCCGGAACCGTCCACCGTGTCCGTCGGCGTCCGGGCGGTCACGAAGGTCCCCACCGTGACCGCTGTCTCCGCCGTCTCGGGCACGACCGGGGGCGGGACGACCGTGACCGTCACCGGCAGCGGGTTCACCACCCTGGAGGCCGGGAACGCGGCCGCGGTGAAGTTCGGTGACGTCAACGCGAAGTCGTTCACCGTCGTCTCCGACACCAAACTGACCGCCGTCACCCCGGCCGGCACCGGCGGCGCGGTCCTCGTCAAGGTCACCAACAGCGCCGGGACCAGCGCCGGATCGGCCACCTTCACCTACCGCGCACCGCTGACCGCGACGTTCAAGGACGTCACCGGGGCCAAGCCGACCGGCGGGACACCGGTCGACGTGACCGTGACCGGCGGCACCGTCGGCACCACGTTCAAGGAGTTCGCCGCCGAGAAGCTCACCGCCAAGGTCGGCGACGCCACCGCGGCCGTGGCCTGGGTCGACGCGACCCACGTCAAGGTGACCACGCCCGCCTCGACGAAGTCCACGGCGCAGAGACTCACCCTGACCCACGACGGGGTGACGGGGCCGGCGTCGGAGAACACGATCCGTTACGCGCCCAAGCTGACCAGCGTCGTACCGGCGAAGGTGTCGACGGCCGGCGGCGAGACCGTCACCATCACCGGCAGCGGCTTCTCCGACGAGGTCACCGGGGTCACGTTCGGCGAGACGAAGGCGACCAGCTTCGCCGTGAAGTCGGCCACCCAGATCACCGCGGTCGTCCCGGCCGGTGCGAACGGCGCGGCCGCGGTCACCGTCACCTCCGCCGGCGGCACCGCGTCCGGGCTGGTCACCTACCGGGCGCCGCTGGGCGTCAAGGTCGCCGACGGCACCGCCGTACGCGCGTCCGGCGGCAGCGTCACCCTGGAGGTCACCGGCGGCACGGTCGGCGCCACCGCCAAGGAGTACGCAGCCGAGAAGATCACCGCGTCGGTCGGCACGGTCAAGGTCACCCCGTCCTGGGTCGACGCGACTCACGTCAAGCTGACCCTGCCGTCCTCGACGGCGGCGACCGGCAGCGTCACCCTCCTGCACGACGGGGTGGCCGGGACCGCGGCCACCGTCGGCTACGTCCCGGTCGTGGTGAGCCTCTCCGCGACCAGCGACAAGGTCGCCGGCGGGGCGAAGGTGACCGTGAAGATCGCCGGTGGCGAGGCGACCGGCGCCAAGGACTTCAAGTTCGGCAGCACCGCGGCGGATTGCACACCGATCTCGGGCAACGCCTACTCCTGCGTGGTCCCGAAGGCCGACAAGGCCGGGCCGACCTGGGTGACCTTCACCGCCGGCACCGGGACGACGAGCCGCTTCACCCCGTCCGCCACGTTCAACTACACCGACCTGGACTGAGCCGCGTCCCGGGAGACCCACATGCCGTCGACGTACAGGTCGCCGAGCGCGTCGATCAACCGGCGCGCCTCGGCCGCGGTCAGGCGGAGCGGGACCGGAGGACGCGGAGGGCCAGCTCGCCCCAGGAAATGTTCTCGCGTTCGAAGCTGATGCCCCGCTGCAGTGTCAGGTAGGGGCCGATCCGGTTCCCGGTCGCCAGGAACTCCTCGTGGCTGCGGGTGCCGAGGATGTCGGCGAGCTGCCGCTCGTACGCCTCCAGGCGTTGCTCGCTCTGTTTGATCCGGGCCTCGATCGACGCCCGTACCGCGGCATTGTCGGCCCAGGCCAGAGCCTCGACCTGGACCAACAGCTCGTCACGGACGGTGGTGGGTCTCGGATCCTGCCGGGTGAACTCGGTCAGGGCAGCCCGGCCCGCGTCGGTGACCGAGAAGAGCCGCTTGTCCGGCCGCTTGTCCTGGTGCACCACGCGGGCCGTGAGCAGGCCCTCGGCTTCCAGCTTGTCGAGTTCGCGGTAGAGCTGCTGCGGCGTCGCGGTCCAGAAGTTGGCGACCGAGACCCGGAACCGTTTGGCCAGGTCGTAACCGGACGACTCCCGGTCGATCAGCGCCGCCAGCAGGGCGTTTCTCAGGGCCACAGGCGAATCCTACGGGCCCGGGGGCCGAACTCCGGATCGCTGTTCTTCAGCACGGCGCGGCGCAGGGCGGCGGTGTTCGGCAGGCGCAGCAGTCGTAGCTGCTCCCAGCGCTCGCGGGCGAAGGTGCGGCGAGCACTGCCGGTCAGCGCGCCGTCGACGAGGCGTTTCGCGGCGGCGAGGGCGTCCGGTGACTTGGTCAGCAGGCTCTCGGCGAACACGGTGGCGGCCTTGATCGGCTCGTCGTCCAGCTCGGTGACCAGGCCCAGCCGGTGCGCCTCGGTGCCGCTGAACTGCTCGGCGGTCATCGTGAGCCGCTTCGCGACGTCGGGGCCGACGATCTCGGTGAGGCTGCGGACGCCGGTCATGTCCGGGATGATCCCCCACTTGCCTTCCAGGACCGACCATTTCGAGTCGGGGGTGGCGAAGCGGAAGTCGGCGGCGAGCGCGATCTGGATGCCGCCGCCGTAGCAGTGCCCGGTGACCGCGGCGACGACCGGGACCGGGATGCGCCGCCATGCCCAGCACGCCTCCTGGAACGTGTTGGTGCCGCGCCACGGCGCCGGGACGAACGCCTTCGCGACCCGCGCGGGCGTCTTCAGCGTGCCGGCGATGTCCAGGCCGGCGCAGAACGACGGGCCCTCCCCCGCGATCACCACGGCGCGCAGGGTGCGATCTTTTCTCAGGTCGCGGGCGGTCCGGATCAGCTCGTCGAGCGTGTCCAGGGTCAGGGCGTTGAGCTTGTCGGGACGGTCGAGTCTGACCTGGGCGATGCCGTCGTCCACCGCCAGGGACAGATATTTCATGATTCTTCTCCCAGGTCAGACGCGAGCGGCCAGCTCGGTCGCTTGCTTGATCGCCCGCTTCGCGTCGAGTTCCGCGGCCACGTCGGCACCACCGATGACGTGCACCGGGACGCCGCGCTCCCGCAGGGGCGCTTCGAGGTCACGCACCGATACCTGCCCCGCGCAGAGCACCACCGTGTCCACCTTGAGCACGCGGTCGGCCAGGTGCAGCCCGTCGTCGTCGATCCGCTGGTAGTCGACGCCGCGCAGCATCGTCACGCCCGCGTCCTGAAGCGTGGCCCGATGCACCCAGCCGGTGGTTTTCCCCAGCCCCTCGCCCACCGCGGTTTCCTTGCGTTGCAGCAGGTAGAGCTCCCGTTTCGCCGGCACTTTCACCTTCGTCGCCAGGCCACCGCGCTGCTCGGCGGGGTCGGTGACACCCCAGCGCCGCATCCAGTCGTCGAGCGGCTCGTTCCGGCCGTGCAGCAGGAACTCGCCGACGTCGAAGCCGATCCCGCCCGCTCCGATGATCGCCACCCGGTCACCGACCGGCGCGCCGTCGATGAGCTGCTGATACGTCACCACCGACGGATGGTCGACGCCGGGGATGCCGGGAACCCGGGGCTTGACCCCGGTCGCGAGGACCACCTCGTCGAACCCGGCCAGGTCATCGACGGTGGCGCGCGTTCCCAGGTGGACTTTCACCCCGCGGATGTCGAGCATGTGGCGGTAGTAGTCGAGGGTCCGCGCGAACTCCTCCTTGCCGGGGATCCGCGCGGCGAGGCGGAATTGTCCGCCGATCTCGTCGCCCGCCTCGAAAAGCTCCACCCGGTGCCCGCGCCCGGCCAGTTCCACGGCGGCGGCAAGTCCCGCCGGTCCCGCGCCGACGACGACAACCTTCTTCGCCGTACGGGTCGGCAGCAGCACCAGCTCGGTTTCATGCCCGGCCCGGGGGTTGAGCAGACACGACGCCCGCTGGTTCCGGAACGTGTGATCGAGGCAGGCCTGATTGCAGGCGATGCACGTGATGATCTCGCGTTCCCGGTCCTCGGCGGCCTTGACCACCCACTCGGCGTCGGCGAGCAGCGGGCGGGCCATCGACACCAGGTCGGCGTCGCCCGCGGCGAGGATCTGCTCGGCGGCCTCCGGCCGGTTGATCCGGTTGGACGCGATGACCGGAACCGATACCTCGGCGCGCAGCTTCCGCGTCACCCAGGTGAAGGCGCCCGGCGGCACGGACGTGACGATGGTCGGCACCCGGGCCTCGTGCCACCCGATGCCGGTGTTGAACAGGCTCACGCCCGCCGCTTCCAGCTGCCGGGCCAACTCGGCGGTCTCATCCCAGCTCTGCGCGTCGTCGACGAGGTCGAGCAGGCTGATCCGGTACTGCACGATGAAGTCGTCGCCGGCCAGGTCGCGGGTGCGCTTGACGATCTCGATCGGGAACCGCATGCGTTTCTCGGCGGTGCCACCCCACACGTCGGTGCGGTCGTTGGTGCGGGCGGCGAGGAACTGATTGATCAGGTAACCCTCGGAGCCCATGATCTCCACGCCGTCGTAGCCGGCCCGCCGGGCGAGCTCGGCGGCGCGCGCGAACGCGGTCGCGGTCCGGTCGACCTGCCGGGCCGACATCGCCCGCGGGCGGAACGGCGTGATCGGCGACTTCTTCGCGGAGGCGCTCTGGATGAACGGGTGGTATCCGTACCGCCCGGCGTGCAGCACCTGAAGAAGAATCTTTCCGTCGTGCTCGTGCACGGCGTCGGTGACGATCCGGTGCCGGTCGGCGTGGCGCCCGGTCGCCATCGTGCTGCCGAGTGGCGCCAGCCAGCCCCGCCACGTCGGTGCGTAGCCGCCGGTCACCATCAGGCCGACGCCGCCCTTGGCCCGCTCGGCGAAATACGCCGCGAGTTTCGGCAGGTCACGCTCGCGGTCCTCGAGCTTGGTGTGCATCGACCCCATCACCACGCGGTTGCGCAGCGTGGTGTGGCCGAGGTCCAGGGGGCTCAGCAGCGTCGGATACCGGCTCATGGATGGCGACTATACAAAGAGTTGCATAGTAAAGAAAGTGACTATGACATCGGCACTGCTTCGCAGCCGGATCGCCGCGGTAGTCCTGCTCTACGCCAACCACTCAGCCGGATCACCCAGCTCACCATCTACGACGGCGACCAGGTCATGCTCCGGCTCGGCGATCCGCCATCACCAGGCTGATCCGTACCGCGGCCAGACGCAGGATGCCGGCTCGGTGGTGCACTGTCGGATCGGTGGCCGCTCGTACCAGGAAAGGAACCGCGAGAGCCGCCACTACGACGGTCTCGACATGGAGCAGAGAGGAAGACAGGCTGCTGCTCAGGTTCACCTTGGCATGCTCAGCATCCTCGGCGTGCAAGGCGTGCAACTGGCCGATCAGCTTCTCGGCGGAGGAGTGAAAGACATGCCATGGCACCTTCTCCGGCGTCAGGTCTGCCGAGCCAGAAGCTCGACGACGTACTGACGCACGTCCGGCAGATCGCTGAGCTCATCGTCAAAGCGGGTGTGCCCAGGGGCCAACGCCACCGACATGAACCCCGACCCCGCAGCGCAGCCCCCAGCACAAGGCGCCAAGGTCGTCGTACGCGCAGCCACCCTCGCGGCGGACGGCCCCACCGGCAGCTTCTTCGACGTGAACGGCCCTGTGGGCTGGTGACCGTCAGGCCGCAACCCGTCGGCGTTGCCGTCTGCGCGTACGCCGGCGGGCGGCCGAGCCGGGACCTCAGCCATGCCCAGCGTGGCTGAGGTCCCGCGCCACCAAGTCGCCCGGCCGGGGATCAGAACCGGGCGAGGAGGGCTTCGAGGTTGCGTTCACCCTCGCGGGTCTGCATGCCGGCAGCGAGCAGCTTGTGCGCGAGCGCGGCGGCGTCGGCACTGAAGAGCGGGGTGAGCATCTCGTTCTCCACGGCGAGCCCTTCCCGAGTGATCGCGGTGGCGGCGGCGTTCACGGCGGTCTTGACCGCGGCGATGATTTCCGGGCGGAGGGCGCCGATGCGCCGGGCCAGCGAGTCGACGAAGGCGTCGATGTCGTCCGCCGGCAGAGCGCGGTTGACCAGTCCGTACCGTTCGGCCAGCTCGGCGTCGACGAGCTGCGCACCGAGAAGCAGTTCCAAGGACCGGGCTCGCCCGATCAGCGACGTCATGTACTGGGTGCCGCCACCGCCGGCCATGATGCCCAGCAACACCTCGGGCTGCGACTGCCCGGCTTTGCCGATCGCGGCGAAACGCATGTCGAGGGCCATCAGGAACTCGTTGCCGCCGCCCCGGACCAGACCGGTGAGCTTGCCGATCGTGATCTGGGGAAGTGAGCGCACCTCCTCGTGCACGACCTGCATGAGGTTCAGCGCCGGGGGGAACTCGGCGCCGGGGTTGGCGGCCATGGTGGCGGCACCCGCGGCGGCCAGCACGTCCGGGTCGGTGACGAAGCGCATGTCGCCGTGGGTGATGAAGAAGTCCGGGTCGGCGCTGTCGAACACGATGACCCGCACGCCGGCATCGGCGCGCACCTGAGCGACGAAGCGGCGCAGAGACGGCAGCAGCGTGCCGTCGGACAGGTTCAGCGGCGGGTTGTCGAGTGTCACCGTGGCGACGCCATCGGCAACGGCAACGTGGAGACCGGGCAGTTCGTACGTCATGGTGACGCTCCTTTGCATATCTGAAACTGAGTATCACGGTAGGTTCTCAGGTGCAGACCTGCAAGTGGGCTTCGTCTCCGTATCCTGGGTGCATGACCGGTCTTAGTACTCGCGCCATCGGGCGCGCCGCCGTGCGGGGCGAGCTGGCAAGCATCGCTCTGCCCCGGTTCTTCGACGCCGGGTTCGACAACGTCACCTTCGACGACCTGGCGACCGCGGCCGGAGTCTCGCGCAGTACCTTCCTGCGGTACTTCGGGAACAAGGAGGACGTCGTCCTGTTCGTGTTCGACCCGCTGGGCGACGCCATGTCGGCAGCCCTGGCGTCCCGCCCCGCCACCGAGGACGAATGGACGGCGCTACGGCGGGCTGTCGACCCGGCTGTCGCACTGCTCACCCGGGAGCCGGGCGAAGGGCTGGCGCTGCTGCGGCTGGTGTGGAACACCCCGGCCCTCTGGGGCCGACTGCACGAGAAGCAAGCGAGCTGGCGACCCGCGCTGGCCGGCCACCTGGCCGAGCGTTCCGGCGCCGGCGCCACGTCACCCCTGGCCCTGCGCACGCGTGCCATGGCGGCGCTGGGATGCCTGATGGTCGCCCTCGACAGCTGGGTCGACGGCAACGGGCGCGACGATCTCGGCGCCCTGACCGACCTCACGTTCGGAGCCCTGGCCCCGATCCACCCGTGCCATCACGATGACGACCGGACCCCTACGGAGGGATCGGCTTAGAAAGACCTCGTCCGACCGGGTTCACAAGAGCTGGACGGTCCGCCCTCAGCGTGCTCTCCGTCCCGCCACGGATCCCGGTGGTGCGCTCGCCGAAGCTCCCCGGCCAGCGCCTCCCGGAACCGTGGCCGGCAGCCGCCGAGCAGCTCGCCGGGGCGGTGCGCGAGGGGGCTCGCGATACTCCTCGGCGCCGGGGTCGGTCTCAGCATGCCGAAGTAGCCGAAGTTCACCGCGCGCATGGCCCACACACGGACGCGCCGGAGACCCCCGTGGTTCGAGGGCCTCCGGCGAGGCGGTTCCGTGCGGTGGATCAGGGTCCGCGAAGGATCAGGTTGCCGTTGTCGGCGGTGCCGCTCTGCGAGCCGCTTATTTCGCCGGCGCGTTTTGCGGCGCCGCATTCCCCGCGGCTTTATCCGCCGGCGTTTCGTTCAGAGCCAGACCACGCAGGATGTTGTCCCGGTTCGCGTTCCCACGCAGCGCGGTCAAGGAGTTCAAGCGGCCCAGCAAAGTCGTGGAAGACGCCGGGCATTTCAAGTCCTGAATCGCCGACAAGGTCTTCTCGAAACGTTGAATGCGGCTTTCCAGGTCCGTTCCACTCGGAAGGCTCGCATTCTTCAACGCCACCTGCGCGTTCACCTGGGCTTGAGTGGGCGGGCAGCGACCGGGAACTTTCACCCCGGTAGGGCCCACCCGGTCGGCCGTCGCGTTCGGATTGCCCGGGCTGAAACCCAGCGCCGGCACCAAAGCGTCGATGTTACCGGAGCCGGCTCCGGCGTTCCCCGTCGTTCCACCCGCGGCCGCGTCACCGGATCCTGCGGCGGCTTTATCCGCCGGCGTTTCGTTCAGACCCAGACCACGCAGGATGTTGTCCCGGTTCGCGTTCCCACGCAGCGCGGTCAAGGAGTTCAAGCGGCCCAGCAAAGTCGTGGAAGACGCCGGGCATTTCAAGTCCTGAATCGCCGACAAGGTCTTCTCGAAACGTTGAATGCGGCTTTCCAGGTCCGTTCCACTCGGAAGGCTCGCATTCTTCAACGCCACCTGCGCGTTCACCTGGGCTTGAGTGGGCGGGCAGCGACCGGGAACTTTCACCCCGGTAGGGCCCACCCGGTCGGCCGTCGCGTTCGGATTGCCCGGGCTGAAACCCAGCGCCGGCACCAAAGCGTCGATGTTACCGGAGCCGGCTCCGGCGTTGCCCGCGGGTTGGACGGCGGCCTGGCCCATCCCCGTGCCGACCGCGAGCGCCGAGCCGAGCAGCGCTGCGGCGACACCTCCCATCACCAGCTTGCGCGTCCGGCTGCTGACTCCGCGTCGATACATGCACGGCTCCTCTTCGTTTCGGTCCTGCTTGTGCCGAGATGTACGAGCAATGATGTGGCAGCAGTTCACGACGCTGAGCAAGCTTTCCTTAAAGTTTCTTTAACGTGACTCCCGGGAGGTGCAGCCGCCGGCATCGTCGCGCCCACGTCCGTGGGCACCCCGGTCGCGGGTCAGCAGCGAGCCCGCCGCCATCACCGTGAACGCGGCCGGCTGCGCGAGCGGCTCGGTCGGCCAGCCGGACAGCATCGGCCCGATCACTGTGACCAGCACCGCGGCGCCGCCACCGCACCACCATGCGGACCGCCACCAACCGCGAGTCACGCCGGCTGTTCCCCGGCCGCCGCGCCGGCGAGCCCCCGCAGCCCAGCACCCTGTCGAACCTGGTGCACGACCTCGGCGTCCCGCACTTCGTACGAGGGCGTCGTCCCGTCCGAGATCGCCGATGTGGCGCCGTGGCCCTCTTCCTGCGGTACCGCGGGTGAGCGCAGTGTCCGGCCCGAACGAGAAGGGCCGCGCCCGTTGCCGGACGCGGCCCTGGTTTCGAACCTCGGCCCCTACTTGCAGGGGTAGTTCGAGGCGGTGCAGGCGACGCCGTTGTTGTAGGCGTCGTTGAAGTGGGTGAAGTACGCGTCGTAGAGCGGGTGGGTGGTGCCCGACTCCGGCGCCATCTTCACGAAGAGCTCGTCGTTGTCGGTCAGTGCGTCCGCGCTCCAGTTCTGCGAACCGGTGTAGATCCGGTAGTGGTAGGTGTCGCCGAACTTCGCGTACAGCGCGAAGAACTTGTCGTGCACCATGTCCATCCGGTGGATCTTGATCCCGGCGCCGATCAGGTCGTCGTAGACGCTCTCGGTCATGTCGATGCCGCCGTCGTCCTTGGTGCCGACGACGACCCAGATCTGGCAGCCCTCCGACTTGAACTTCTTGACCAGGCTGGTGATGCCGGGACGGCCGCCGGTGACGAAGGCCATGCCGATCCGCAGCCGGCAGTTCGCGTCCGGGGTGGCGTCGTTGAGCCGGGTGACGATGGTGTCGGTCTCACCCGCGGCCTCCGGCGAGGCGTACGCGTCCGCGGCGGTGGCCTGGTAGTACCCACGACCCGAGGCGGAGTCGTAGTAGTTGTTGCCGGCGACGTGCTTGCCGTTCCACATGTCGGTGAAGTTGGCGTTCAGGCCGTTCATCAGCGCGGTGTCGCCGTAGACCGTGATGGTGTTGTTGAACGAGTTCGGGCCGGTCGTGTACGTCATGTTCGCCGAACCGAACCAGGAGACGTTGGACCGCGCGACACCGTTCGGGTCGGTCGTGGACGTGAAGGTGAACATCTTGGTGTGCATGTCACCGTCGCCGCTGGTGCTGATGCAGGCCCGGCCGCCGGTCGACGGGTACGAGCAGAACTTGTGGTTCTTCAGCGTCTTGAGCAGGGCGACGCCGGAGTCGGTGGACGCCTCGTTCTTGCCGTCGATCACGACCTTCACGATGACTTCGCGCTTCTCCGCGTTCACCAGGGCCTGCGCCACCGAGTCGATGCTCAGCGAGTGGAGGGTGCCCTGGATGGTGGACCCCTTCGGCGCGGCGTTGATCAGCCGCTGCAGCTCCAGGTGGATGGTGTTGTCCGCGCCGTTCGCGGCGGCGTGCGGGTTGTTGAAGTGCGCCCAGACCGGGTAGCCGCCGATCGTCGCCTGCACCGAGCTCGCGGCCGCGGCCGGCGTCGGCGCCGGGAGGACGAGGGCCAACCCGCTCAGCACCAGGGCCAGTCCCGCTCTCAACAAGTTACGTTTACGCAAAAGTTCCTCCCCGTTCAATGATCCACTACAGCGGGGAGTGTTACCCATACCTGCACATGCGTCAATTCGATGTGCATCCATGTTCATGCCGCGGCCCGGCCCGGCCGGCGCCACCCGCTGCGGCGGGCCCGCCGGCGAGTACCGGCTCGCGCCCGAGCACCCGCACCCGGCGCCGGTCGAGGACTGCTACGCCGGGCTCGTGTGGACCGCGTCGCACGCCGCTGAGCTGGGCATCGACCCGTCCCCGGCCGATCGTCGCCGGGGCCGGCGCCGCCTCAGCACTCGATGACGTTGACGGCGAGGCCGCCGCGGGACGTCTCCTTGTACTTGATCTTCATGTCGGCGCCGGTCTCCTTCATCGTCTTGATGACCTTGTCGAGGGAGACGTGGTGTTTCCCGTCGCCGCGCAGGGCCAGCTTCGCCGCCGTGACCGCCTTCACCGCCGCCATCCCGTTGCGTTCGATGCACGGGATCTGGACGAGACCGCCGACCGGGTCGCAGGTCAGCCCGAGGTTGTGTTCCATCCCGATCTCGGCCGCGTTCTCCACCTGCTCGGGGGTGCCGCCGAGGACTTCGGCGAGCCCGGCCGCCGCCATCGCGCAGGCCGAGCCGACTTCGCCCTGGCAGCCGACCTCGGCCCCGGAGATCGACGCGTTCTCCTTGAACAGCAGCCCGATCGCGCCGGCGGCGAGGAGGAACCGGACCACGCCGTCGTCGTCGAAGCCGGGCACGAACGCCTTGCAGTAGCTGAGCACGGCCGGGATGATGCCCGCGGCGCCGTTGGTGGGCGCGGTCACGACGCGACCTCCGGCCGCGTTCTGCTCGTTGACGGCCATCGCGTACGCGGTGAGCCACTCCATCGCGTGCACGGCCGGGTCCCCGGCGGCGCGCAGTTGCCGGGCGGTGGCGGCCGCTCGACGGCGCACCTTGAGGCCGCCCGGGAGGACCCCTTCGGCGTCCAACCCCGCGTTCACGCACTCCTGCATGACCTGCCAGATGCCGAGCAGCCCGGCCCGGATGTCCGGTACTGATCGCCACGCGGTCTCGTTGGCCAGCATCAGCCGCGAGATCGAGAGCCCGGTCGTGCGGGTCAGCTCCAGCAGTTCCGCACCGGAGCTGAACGGATGTGGAAGCCGGGTGTCGTCCGCCCGTACGCGGGAAGATCCGACCTGGTCCACGACGAAGCCGCCGCCGACCGAGAAGTAGGTCTTGGCGAGCAGCTCGGCGCCGTCGGCGCCGAGCGCGGTGAAGGTCATCCCGTTGGGGTGTTCGGGCAGCGAGCGGCGGCGGTGCAGCACCAGGTCGACGGCGATCTCCCGGCCGTCGAGCATGATCGGCCCCGGTTCCAGGGTCGTGTCGACCGTCTCCGGCTCCTCCCCCATCAGGCCGAGCAGCACGGCGCGCGGCGTGCCGTGCCCGTGTCCGGTGGCGCCCAGCGAGCCGAACAGTTCGGCGCGGATGCCGGCGACCCGCGGGTCGAGGTGCCGGGCGAACATCCGAGCGGCACGCATCGGGCCGACCGTGTGGGAGCTGGACGGCCCGATGCCGATCGAGAAGAGGTCGAAGACGGAGACGGCCATGATCACTGATCCTTACCGGGGGCGCTGGTAGAACGGGAGCGGGACGATCTCGACGGCTTCACGCTTGCCCCGAACATCGACCGCCAGATGGCGTGAGTCGAGATTTTTCGTGACATAGGCGAGAGCGATCGGGTGACCCAGCGTCGGCGACGGCGCACCGCTGGTCACCTCGCCGAGCGTTTCCCCGGTGTCCGCGTCGACCACCACATACCCGGCTCGCGGCGATCGACGCCCGGTCGCCCGGAGTCCGACCAGTTCCCGCGTCGGCGTGCAGGCCCGCAGCGCCTCGCCACCGACGAAGTCCCCCTTGTCCAGCGCCACGATCCGCCCGAGCCCGGCGTCGAACGGGGTGGTGTGAATGCTCAGCTCGTGGCCGTAGAGCGGCATCCCCGCCTCGAGCCGCAGCGTGTCGCGGCACGCCAGCCCGGCCGGTTGGGCGCCCTTGTCCTGCAGGAACGCCCAGATCGCCGGCGCGTCCTGGTTGCCGCAGTAGATCTCGAAGCCGTCCTCGCCGGTGTACCCGGTGCGGGCCAGCAGCACGTCCCGGCCGGCCACCTCGGCGGGCTTGATCGCGTAGTACTTGAGATCCGGGTGCTCGCCGACGATCTTCACGGCGTCCGGTCCCTGCACGGCGATCAGCGCCCGGTCCACCACCTCGACCGTGACCGCGAAGCCACCGGAGTGCTCGCCCAGCATCGCGCGCACGACCGGCGCGTTCGCGGCGTTCGCGACCACCAGGAACTCCTGGTCGGTGAGCCGGTAGACGACCAGGTCGTCCAGCACTCCGCCGGTCGTGTGGCACAGCATCGTGTACTTCGCCCGCCCCGGCTTGACCGCGGAGAGCCGGCCGACCAGCGCGTAGTCCAGGAACGCGGCGGCGTCGGGCCCACCGACCGCGATCTGCCCCATGTGCCCGAGGTCGAAAAGACCCGCCGATTGCCGTACGGCATGGTGCTCCCCCACATCACTGCCGTACCGCAGCGGCATCTCCCAGCCGGCGAAGCCGGTGAAGGTGGCGCCGAGGCGCTGGTGGACGTCGAAAAGCGCGGTGCGTCGCAACGGGAGGCTCCTGTGGTCGGGGCCTCCCTCGCTCTGTCATCTCTGCCTGAGAGGTTCACCGCCGTTGGGCGGTTTGCACCGTGGGCGCAGCGCCATGGGAGCGCTGTCTTTCCAGAGTCGCCGAACCGCTGCGGTACTGGGGCCTGAGAGATTCTGAGGGAGAAGTTGCTCCTTCGGCGCCCTCGCCAGGTCGCGAGGGCTCTCCCGCAGCGGTCGTTGCGGCGAAGTCTTCACTTGTCGGGTCGGACCCTATCAGCCGGTGCGCTCCGTCTCACCCGCCTGGGCCAGGCGTTCCAGGGCGGGCAGGGCCTGCACGATCGCGTCACGGTCGGCCGGTTCCAGGTGGTCGAAGAGCCGGTCGAGCGTGGTCGCGTAGTGGGCGAGGGTCCTGATCACCACCGCCCGCCCCTCGTCGGTCACCTCGACGAGCACGCCGCGACCGTCGGTGGGGTCAGGCACCCGCCGGACCAGGGCAGTCTTCTCCATCCGGCCGACGAGCTGGGTCATGCCGGGCTGGGAGGCCCGGGTGACCCGGGCCAGTTCGGTGACCCGGGCCGGCCCGTCGTCGGCGAGCCGGCGCAGCACCGAGAGCGCCACCGAGCTCGGGTTGTCGGGCCCTTCGAGCTGGCGCAGGAAGCGCACCAGTCGACCGAGCACCGGCAACAACTGTGATCCACGACTCTCGCCGGTCACCATTTGAATAACCTCATTATGGACATAGTGTCGAAGAAGTTCAGATCCTTTCGTACGGGAGGCCGTCCGGTGAGCGCGGCTCCCGGTCAGTCACTCCTCAAACCACCGAGGGCGGTCTTCGCGGTCGCCTTCGCCTGCGTCGTCAGCTTCATGGGCATCGGCCCGGTCGACCCGATCCTGCCGGCGCTCTCCGCCGAACCGGACGCCACGCTCGGCCTCGGCATCGCGGCCGGCCCGCTGCTCGGCGGCTTCCTCGGCAACATCAGCTGGCGCGGCCCGTTCTTCGGCGTGGCGGTCCTGATGGCGATCGCCCTGCCGGCCACGGTCACGCTGGTCGAGCCGACCCCTAAGCCGGCCACGCCGACGTCGCCGGTGAGGTGGCCGACGAGTTCGGTGGCGCCCCCGACGCCATCGACTTCGGGGAAGAGCTCAAAACCCACTGATCCCGATTTCCCGTACGCCGTGAGCCCCCGCCCCTGATTCCGCGCCCGCAACGCCCGCCGCACTCGAGGCCGCCACGCGACTCGCGCCCGGCCCGGCATACGCGACGCCCGCCGTGGTCGAGCCCGCAGCGCGCATTGCGCAAGGGGGTTTACCCCCGGAGAACCGAAACCGCGATCCGGGGGTCTGCACGATTCTGCGGAAACGCTCTGACCAGCAGAATTTGTCCTATCAGCAAGGCACACACCGAATGGACAGGACAGAGACCATGTGGCAGAGCAACTACTCGTACGACGACAGCCAGACCTTCGCCTACGGTTCGCAGAGCAGCGGCTACTCCGGCTACGACGGCTTCCCGCAGCACGACGACTTCCAGCCGGACAACTCGCAGCCGGAAAGCTCGCACCAGGACAGCTCGCACCAGGACGGTGCGGCCCAGGACGGTGCGGCCCAGGACGGTGCGGCCCAGGACGACTCGATGCGGAACCACCTCGGGCACGGCGGATACCAGGGCAACGACTTCCAGCCGGAAGGCTGCTCCGGCTACGGGGAGCACTACCAGACCCAGGAGTTCCACTACTACCACTCCGAGCACCACGTCGACTCGTCCGCGTTCCACGCCTGAGCGGAGAGACCCCGATGACCGTCACCGTCGACCACGATGAACTGCGGGAACTGGTCCGGCTCGTCCGGCTGGGCGCCGAGGCCAACGCACGGCCCGACCTCGTCGCCCGCCTGTCGGCCGGTCCGGTCACCGCCGGCCAGGTCATCCGGTCCCTGCAGTCGCTGGAGATCGACCTACGTAACCGGCGTGCCGGGCTGTGCGATCCGGGCCGCGGTGCCCGCCTCGCCGCCGAGGCGCGGCACGCCGAGACCCGGCTCCGCCGGTTCCGCGAGCAGAGCGCACGCTGGGCTCGCACCCTCGGCGAGGCGGTGGGCACGGCCGATTCCGATGTGGGGTACGCCCTGCAGCGCCGCGTGCGATGCCTCGTCGACGAGGGCACCGCGATGATCGAGTCCCGTGTCCCCCGCGCCGACCTCGACCGGTGGTTGCAGTACCGGCTCGCCGCCGAGGTGGCCGAGAGTGATCGCGCACTGCGCCGGACCGCGGAGACGATCACCACCCGGCTCGCCGTGATCGCTCCGATCCCGCCGGTGACGCTGGTCTTCGGGGCACCGGCGGTGGTCGCCCCGCCGTGGCCGGCCCCGACCGGCCGGCAGCCGATGGCGACGCGGCTGACCGGGGTGCTGATGCCCGCCTACAGCGGCATTGCCATCTCCTTCGTGATGCTCCGGGATCGGGCACCGGACTGGCTGCTCGTCACGGCGGCGATCATCCTCGCCGTCGGCCTGGGTGGCGCCGCGCTCGCCGGTGACCGCTGGCGGCAGGCCGACCGGGAACGAGCCGAGGCCCTCCACCGGCTGAGCTCGACCGCCGACGCGTTGCGGCTGGCCCTGACCAAACAGCTCCGTGACGGCCTGCGCGCCATCGAACAGCGGGTGCACGCCGCGGTCGACGCGGCGGTCAACGAGCAGACGGCGCGGCTGACCGCGGCTGCCGGCGCAGCCAAGCGGGCGGCGCAGGCGCACCTGGCGGGCCGCGCGGTCAGCGCCGTCGACGCGGATCTGGCGTCGATCCAGGACTTGCTGCTCCGGGCATCCCGGCTCCGGGCGCCGGCGTGGTGAAAGCGGCCGCCGTCCCCCACGACCCATTGCGAGCCCGGACGTGCTCACCCGAGCGGACCACCGTCACGGCGCCCCGCGCGAGTCCGCGAGTGACCAGTCGAGCGGGCCGGCATCACACCGGCGGCGCGAGTCCGAGTTTGATCAGCCTGGCGGGCCGGCATCACAGCGACGGCGCGAGTCCGAGTCTGATCAGCCGAGCGGGCCGGCGTCACGGCGGTCCGTCGTGAGCAGCAGGTGTTCGCACGAGCGGACCACGGTCGCAGCGACCCGGCGGACGCTGCGGGCGGTGCCCGGGTGGGAGGCTCGCGCACGCCAGACGGTCAGCGCCCGGCTGACGGCGTCGGCGATCTGCGCCGGCCCGGCATCCGGTTCCAGCCCGAGCCGGTGGACCGGGTCCGGGCCGGCGTCGCCCAGCAGCCGCGCGGCCGTGGCCACGTCGGCAGGGCTCAGGTCACCGGGGTCCGAGCGCAGCTCGTCGATCGCGGTCACCTCGGCGTACTCCCGGCTCTCGGCCCGGATCCGGTCCAGCCGATGCCGCAGGTGCTGCGCTCCCGAGCCGGGCGGATCGTCACGGACCAGCTCGTCGAGCGCCCCGAGCGCCGACCACGCGGCCAGGACGGCGTCCCGCCGCGTCCCCGGCTGGTCGAGACCGGCCCGGATCCGGCGGAGGCGTTCCACCGGCTCGGCGTCGCCGTAGAGGCTCGCGGCCTGCTGAACGGCCGCCCGAACGGCTCCGGCCAGCGGGGAGTCGTCCGGCGGCGCGTCACCCAGCGCGACCCAGCCGTCGACCCGGGTGCCCTCCCCGGGCGCGGACCGGACCGTGACGAGCCCACCGGCGGCGGTCACCCGGGCCATCACGTTGCGCATGCCCCGGCCCGGAGATCCGGTGCCGGCGGTGGTGTCCCAGCCCGGCCCGTCGTCGTGGATCCCGAAGGTCAGCCGCGCCCCGGTGCAGGCCAGGGTCACGCGGATCGAGGCGCCCGGGGCGTGTTTGCGGGCGTTGCCGACCGCTTCCAGGCAGCAGAACCACACCGCCGACTCCGGCTCCGCGGGGAACCGGCGGCCGTCGTCCATTCCGGTGACTTCGACGGGTACGCCCGCGCCCAGTTCCGCCCGCAGCGCCGCGACGAGTCCCCGCTGGGCCAGCACCGGCGAGGTCATGCCGCTGACCGTACGGGCCAGGATCGCCTCGGCGTCGTCGATGCGGGCGGCGATCCGGTCGAGGGCGGTGACCGCGTCGTCGAGGCGTCCGATGCCGGCCTGGTGTTCGGCCAGTCCGAGCGCGAGCCGGAGCGAGACCAGGTGATGCTGGGCGCCGTCGTGCAGGTCCCGTTCGATGCGGCGGCGTTCGGCGTCCATCTCGGCCACCAGCCGTCGCCGTGATCCGGCGATGCCGGCGGCGTGGGCGCGTACCGCCCGGAGTTGCCGTTCGAGGTCGATGCCCAGCCGGTGGGCGGCGAGCACGGCGGCCAGCCCGTCGGCGACGTCCTGGACGAGCCGGCGCCGGTGACCGTCGGTGGCGTCGGCGGCGCTGGCCCGGTCCACGGTGATCGACCCGAGCTGCTCGCCGCCGCGCACGATCGGCAGGGTGAGCACGGCGTCGGCCGAGGCCGGGCCGGGCCACGCGTACGTACGATCGGGCAGTCCCGGCCGGTGGACGGTCAACCGGCACAGCCGTGCACCCAGCGCCCGCCCGAGCGTCTCCGGCACCTGCGCCAGGTCGGTGCCGGTCAGCGTGCCCAGACCGGCCAGGACGGTGTACGGCGACGGCCGCCGCCCGTGCAGGAGTCGCTCGGCGTAACGCTCAGCCCGTACCGACGCGGGGTTCACGAGGATCGCCACGGCAACCGCCGCGAAGGGTGCCGCGATCATGGTGTGCAGCAGCAGGAAGAGGCCGCCGCCGAGGATCGCCACCGGAACGACGGTGAGCAGGCGGAACACGACGGTCACGGGGACGGCTCGGCGTCGAGTCGATCGGGCAGCCGGGCGAGCAGGCGCAGCATCGGCTCCCCGTCCTCGGATTCCAGGTCGTCGCATTCGAGGTCGCCGCCGAGCGCCGCCAGCCGTTCGGCGTCGTGAGCCAGCGCCGTCCGGATCTGATCAGCGGTGACCGGCGGTCCGGGGTCTTCGACCAGCGCCCGGATCCGGCCGTCCCCGCTGGTCAGGCTGACCTGAATGGTCGCGCCGGGCTCGGTCGCGAGGACGCCCAGCGTCGCCGCGACGATCTGGTAGACGGCCGATTCGATCTCCCAGGCGACCCGGCCGCCGAGCCGGCTGGTGAAGTGCACGCCGCGGCGCAGGTCGGCGGCCAGTTCGTCCAGGGCCGCGTCGGGGCCCTGGCCCCGCAGCACCGCGGGGTAGACACCGCGCGCGATCGTCCGGAACCGGTCGAGCAGCTCGTCGACCTCGGTGCGGGCCCGCGCCAGCTGCGACCCCCGCGGGTCGGCGCGGGCCGCGGTCACGTGCTCGCGCAGCGCGGTCAGCCGCCCCGAGGTGGCCCGGGCCAGTTCGGTCAGCAGCCGGCGCCGTTCCACCTCGCGGGCCTGGGCGAGCCGTCGGCGGGAGGCGACCAGTTCCCGCGCGAGGTGCTCGGCCCGGCGGACGCGGTCGGCCAGTTCGGCGTTGAGTGCGACCGTCCGCAGCAGCAGCGCCGCCCCACCGGCGACGTCGCGCATCAGATGACGGTCACCGGGAGTGATCGGCAGCCCGGGCTTCTCGATCGACAGCACGGCTCGCACCTCGATGCCGTCGAGCACCGGCACGACGTGCCCGGTGCCGGGCCGCGCGAGCAGCACGGCCAGGTTCTCCACGCTGTCCGTGCCGGTCCGCAGCCGTGACCCGGCGGCCAGCCAGACCGTGGCCCGGCGGGCGCCGGTCCCGTCGGCGAGGATCCGTTCGAGGTCGGGCAGCGCCTCCTCGATCGTCGCCGACCGCAGGTGCCGGGTCGCGTCGGCCAGCGCGGTGTACGGGGTGACCCGCCGCCGCCCGGTGACCCGTTCCCGCAGCACGGCGGCGGCGCGGCGGATCGTGGGCAGCAACGCCGCGAACACCGCGCAGACCAGGAACGGCAGCCCGGTCAGCAGGATCGCCCTAGGCGACATCCGGCTGGGACCTCAGATAGGTCAGCACGGCGAGGACCCGGCGGTGGTGTTCGGCCGCGTCGGCCGGCAGCCCGAGCTTGGCGAAGATGTTGGCGATGTGCTTCTCGACGGCTTTGGGCATCACCACCAGCTGCGCGGCGATGCCGGTGTTGGACCGGCCCTCGGCCATCAGCCGCAACACCTGCCGTTCCCGGGCGGACAGCCCGGCCACCACGTCGCGGCGCCGGCTGCTGGGCCGTTCGACCAGGCGCTGGGCCAGCACCGGCTCGATGACGATCTCGCCGTCGCGGATCCGGGTCAGCGTGTCGCTCAGGACGTCGACGCTGCCGACCTTCTCCTTCAGCCGGTACCCGATCGCCTCGGTGCCGATCCGCAGCACCCGCATCAGGTAGTGCGTCTCGGCGTAGTGGGAGAGGAACAGCAGGCCGAGCCGGGGATGGGCGGCCCGGAGCCGTTCGCCGGTGGGCAGGCCGCCGTCGGGCTCGGGCGGCATCCGGATGTCGAGGATCGCGACGTCGGCCGGCTCGGTGGCGAGCAGTTTCACCAGCGAGTCCCCGTCGGCGGTGCAGCCGACGACCTCGTGCCCGGCCGCCGCCAGCAGCATCATCAGGCCGTCCCGGAACAGCGCACCGTCCTCGGCCAGCGCTACCCGCACGGGATCCGCACCTTGATCGTGGGCAACGCGGCACCTCCGACGATCTCGACAGCACCGCCCAGCCACTCGATGCGGTCACGCACGGTCACGACCTGGCCAGTATCGACGTTGGCGAGGTCGAGAACCAGACCGGCGTCATCCCGGCGGACGGTGATGTCCACCGTTCGGGTGTCGTCGCGTCCACCCCCGAGGACCTCGCAGACCGTGTAGAAGGCGACCCCCTCCACGGCGGGGCCGAACCGCTCAGCGGTCGCGTCGACCCGGACCGGGGCGCCGGCGGTCAGCTCCCGCAGGGCCGCGCCCAGGCCCTGCTCGCGCAGCAGCGGCGGGTAGATCCGGTCGGCGATCAGCCGCAGCTCCTGCTGGACGACGTGCAGCTGACGCTGCAGGTCCTCGATGTCGGGTCGCAGATCGTGCGCCTTCTCGGCCAGCAGGCCCAGGTGCAGCGTGACGGCCGCGATCCGCAGCGCCGGCCCGTCGTGCAGCCGTCGCTCCAGATCGAGGCGCCGGTTCCAGTGCTCGTCCGGCGTCATGTCGCCCATTGTCGGACATTCGGCCGACCTCGTACGGGTACCCCCGCTGGAAGATCCCGGCAAAATGCCCGAAACTGGGCGCGTGGGCTACAACCTCGGCGTCGATCTGGGCACCACTTTCGTGGCCGCCGCGATCGCGCGCGACGGCCGCACCGAGATGTGCACGCTGGGCAGCCAGACCGTGGTCAGTCCCGCGGTCGTCTACTTCACCGAGGAGTCCCGGCTGGCGTTCGGGGACGCCGCCGAGCGCCGCGCGCTGAGCCGGCCGGACAGGGTGGAGCGCGCGTTCAAACGACGGCTCGGTGACCCGACCCCGGTGGTGCTCGGCGGGGTGCCGCACGCGGTCACCGCGCTGATGGCGGCCCAGTTGCGGGACGTGCTGGACACCGTCGCGCGGGTCGAGGGCGGGCCGCCGGACCGGGTGGCGCTGACGTATCCGGCGACCTGGGGGCCGTACCGTCGGGAGCTTTTCGAAGAGGTCCCGCGGCTGGCCGGCCTGCACGATCACGTGACGCTGACCGAGCCGGAGGCGGCGGCCGCGTTCTACGGCGCGTCCCGCCTGCTCGGCGAGGGTGACACTCTCGCCGTCTACGACCTCGGCGGGGGCACGTTCGACGCCACGGTGCTGCGCAAACGCGGCGGCGCGGTCGAGGTCGCGGGCGACCCGGACGGGATGGAACGGCTCGGCGGTATCGACTTCGACGAGGCGATCCTGCAGTGGATCGACTACCGGCACGACGGCGCACTGGCCGATCTGGATCTCTCGGCGCCCCCGGCCGCGGCGGCGATGGCCCGGCTGCGGCAGGAGTGCGTGCAGGCCAAGGAGGCGCTGTCGGCCGACGTGGAGACGACCATCCCGGTGCTGTTGCCGCACCGGCACTTCTTCGCCCGCCTCACCCGGGCCGAGTTCGAGGGGCTCATCCGGGCGTCGGTCGAGTCCACGATCGGCACGCTGGTCCGGGCGGTGCACACCGCGCGGCTGGACGTCGGGCAACTCTCCGGGGTGCTGCTGGTCGGCGGGTCGTCCCGGATTCCGCTGGTGGAGCGCATGGTCGCGGCCGAGACCGGGCGGCCGACGGTGACCGACGCGCATCCGAAGTATGCCGTGGCACTGGGCGCGGCCATCGTCGCCGGGCTGCGGCCCGCCACGTCCGTACCATCGCCGCGGTTTGCCCCCGAGCCGGCGCCCGCACCCGTTCCCGCCGCCGCGCCGGTCGTCCTGCCACCTCCGCGGCGCCGGCGGCTTCCCGTGGTCCTGGCCGTCCTCGCCGCTGTCGCGCTGCTCGCCGGAACACCGCTCTACCTGGTCGAACGCGAGACCGGCAAACTCCGGGCGGCGCCCGTGGCCGTCACCCCCGCCGCCACCGTGGTCACCACCGCCCTCGCCGCCGGTCCCGCCGCGGTGGCGGTGCCCTCGCTCGGCCGTCCGATCACACTCGCCCACCCGCCTGACTTCGTCGCCGCCACACCGGACGGGCGCCGGCTCTACATCGCCTCCGGAGAGCAGACGGTCTCCGTGCTCGACGTCGCTACCGGCACCGTGACCAGCGAGATCCCGACGCCCGGCCCGGCCCGTTTCGTGTCGTTCTCCCCCGACGGCCGATACGCCTACGTGAGCCTGTGGGACCAGCGGGACGGCCAGGTGCACGCGGTCAGTGTGCTCGACACCGACGACAACACCATCACCAAGACTTTTCCCGTACGCACGAGACCCTTCCTCGCCGCGGTCACGCCCGACGGCAAATGGCTGTACGTGCCCAACCACGACGGTCACACGGTCACCGTCATCGACGCCGAGCGGCTCACCCAGGTCACGGAGATCACCGTCCCGCCCGAGCCGCACTACGTGTCATTCTCGGTCGACGGCACCCGCGCGTACGTCGCCGACCACGAATCCGACAAGATCAGCGTCGTCGACACCGCCACCCGGCAGGTCCTCACGAACATCGGCGTCGGCCGCTCCCCGCACGCCGTCGAACAGAACCCGCACCGCCCCCTGCTGATCAACGTCAACTGGGACGACGACACGGTCAGCCTGATCGACACCGCCGCGGACCGCGTGGACCGGACCGTCAAGGTCGGTGACCATCCGCTCAACGTCCGTTGGTCGGCGGACGGGCGCTACGCCTACGTGGTCAACAGCGGCAGCGACAACGTCTCCGTGGTGCGCGCCGACACGCGGCAGGTCACCGCGACCCTGCCGACCGGGAACGCCCCGACGTCGATCGCCGTACTGCCGGACGGCACCCGCGCCTACGTCACCAACAGCCGCGACAAGACGCTCACCGTCCTCAACCTGACCCGCTGACCGTGGATCATCGTGGCGGTCATGGCGGTGGCGGTGGTGAGGACGGCCGCGGTCGCGTACCGGCTGTGCCGAAACGGCGGCTCGATCCCTGAGCCGGAGGGGGCGGCTCACGGCGTACCGGAAATCGGGTTGTGATCGCCGCCGTTGGCCTTGCTCCGGGCCGTGGTTCTCCTCGGGCGCGGCTCCCGCTCGCCGACGGCTTGCCCGGGGCGGCCGTTGTCCCGGCCTTCCGGGAATCTGACGGCAGCTTGAGGAGGTCTTGAGGTGGGCGGCTCAGTATTTGTCCCATGCCAGAGATGATGACGCCGGGGCAGGCCACGATCGACACGTTGCACTCGGTGCTGCGCTCGGGAGCCATCCAGCCTTCCTTCCAGCCGGTGGTCCGGCTGAAGGACGGCGAGATCGTCGCCTTCGAGGCGCTGGCGCGTTTTCGGGAGCACCACTTCGCCAGCCCGGACCAGGCTTTCGCGGCTGCCAACGCGGCCGGTCTCGGCGTCGAGCTGGAGCTGCTCGCCATGCAACGGGCGCTGGCGTCGCTGGACGGGATACCCGGGGACGCCTACCTGAGCACGAATCTGTCGGTGGAGGCGATCCTCGACCCTCAGGTCCAGGAGACGCTGCTGGCGAACGCGCACCGCCGGCTCGCGGTCGAGCTCACTGAGCACACCCAGGTGCACGACTACCCGCGCCTGGTGGCGGTGACCGAGCGGTTCCGCGCCGCCGGCATCCTGATCGCGGTGGACGACGCCGGCGCCGGGTTCGCCAGTCTCAGCCACATCCTGCAACTGCGCCCCGACATCATCAAACTGGACATCACGCTGACCAGCGGCATCGACACCGATCCGGTGCGGATGGCGTTGGCCCGCTGCCTCGCCGGCTTCGCCACCGACATCGGCGCCGTGCTGGTCGCCGAGGGCATCGAGACCGCCGCCGAGCACGAGAAGCTCCTGATGCTGGGAGTGCAGTTCGGCCAGGGGTATCTGCTCGGCCGCCCGGCTCCGCTCCCGCGAACCGCTCACTCCCTGACCATGAGATGAGGTCATCTTGAACATCGCCACCCGCTCTTCTCGCATGACGAACTCGACCAGCGGCGCCGTCGAACCGGCCCGGTCCGCCGCCTCCGTCGTCGAGGCATGGGAGCCGCTGTTCGAAATCCTCAACGGCACGCCGGCCCGCGACGGCAGCGGCGGCCGTCGCCCCACGGCCACCCACCGATCCCGGTGACCACGTGGCCAGGTGGCGCCTGAACTGCGACGATTCAGCCGATCACTCGGCAACTCGGGTTTGTCACGATGGTGGGATGAGCGCTTCTGGTGCCCGCCTCACCTCGGCCCGCAGGGCCGGCCTGCTCTTGGCCGGCGCGCTGCTCGGGGCCGGCCTGACCCCGGTGGCCGCCCTCGCCGACGGCCCCGGTTACGGCGGCACCGCGAACGCTCTCACCGTCGCCTGGAACCCCGGCTCCGAGCAGCGGGGCGTGGCCGTCTACGCGGTCGGCTTCCGTAGCGGCTCGCCGGTCGGGGTACGGGTCGGCGGGGAGGCCGAACGCAACGTCACCGCCGACCCGTCCGGAGCCATCGACATGGTGCTCACCGCCGCGACCGCCGCCACGGCCACCGCCGTCGCCGGCGGCACCGTCGTGCTGGTCAGCGGTCACACGCCGGCCGGCGAGCTACGCACTCTGGTCGGCGTGGTCCCGCCGGAAGCAGCCGGGATCGGCGTCGCCCAGCTCGTGCCGTGGACCGCCGCGATGACCGGTCTGGGCAGTGCCGTTCTCTGGTTCCGCCGTCGCTGTGCCAGGGCGGCCGCGTGGCAACTACGCCGTTATCGCCACCTGGCCCGCCATCGCGCCTGATTCCTCTTGATGAACGCCCGATGACCACGCCGGAGCCCGGCTCGCCGGTGGGTGCCGGCCGGGGATCTCGCACGACGGCTTCAGCGGGCCGGTTCCGGACCGGGTCTCCGACCTTGAGTGCCGGCTGACAGGGTGGGGCGGGACCGAAGCCGGGCGCACCGCGGGGTGGCCATGTCGCCACGGGAAGTCACGACCCGCACCGGGAACAAGCCGCAGGCGGGAGAGGCCGGGCGCGGTCAGCTCTCGTCGAGGTAGCCGGTCATGGCGATCGCGGCAGCCCCGGCGGCGCGGTCCACCTCACTCACCGCGGCGGCCAGTACGGCGATGTCCACGGCCGCGGCGGCCAGGCGTTCGACTCGGGCGCAGGCGTCGGCCAGGGGCTGGGCTCCGAGCAGCGCGCTGGACGACTTCAAGGTGTGCGCGACCGCGCCGAGCCGGTCGTGGCGGGATTCGGCGAGAGCGCCGGCCATGGCTTGCTTGCGGCCGTCGAGCTCGTTCAGGAACGTGCTGATGGTCATGGCCACCAGTTCCCGACCTTCCAGCTGGACCTCCAGGTCGCGCAACTGGGCCCAGGAGAGAACCTCGCGATCGGGCTCCGAGGCCGGTGCGTCGGGCGTCACCGGCGCGGGCATGTCCGGTGCACCGGCAGTGGCCGGCGTGTCCATGGTGACCGGCGGGGACGCAGTGGCGGGTGCGGCCGCCTCCGTGGGGGCCAGGTAAGGGGACAGCGCCCTCCGTAGCTCGACCAGGGTGATCGGCTTGGTGAGGTAGCCGTCCATGCCCGCGGCCAGGCATCGGGCGTGGTCCTCGGGCAGCGCCGTCGCGGTCAGTGCGACAATCGGCACGACGCAGCCGGCCGAGCGCACCCGGCGGGTCGCCTCCAGGCCGTCCGTCCCAGGCATCTGCATGTCCATCAGGGCCACCTGATAGCGGTTGTCACCGAGCAGTTCGCGGACCGCGGCGGCTCCGTCCGCGACGGTGTCGCAGTCGACACCGAGCACGCGGATCATGCGGGCCAGCACGGTGCGGTTGACCTCGTTGTCCTCGGCGAGCAGGACCCGGCCGGCGGGCAGTGGCGGCAGGGTCACCGGCGCTCCGCGCACGCCGGTGCGCTGCTGGTCGAGCGCGGCGACGAGCCGGTCAAGGGTCACCGGCGCGCTCAGCAGGCCGGGCCGGCGGACCACGCCGGTACGCGGGTCGGTGCTGCTCAGCATCAGCGCTCGCCCGGCGGAGCCGAGCGCGGTCAGGATCGCGTCGGCCCGGTCCACAGCGGCCGGGTCGTGGGCGTCGTCGCACCACAGCACGGTGTCGACGCCGGGCCGGCGCGTGGTCAGGTCGTCGAGGTCGAGCCGGACGGCTTCCGCTCCGCCGACCGTGACCAGCCAGGACAGCGCCTGCCAGGACCGGGCGGTCGGCGCGCCGATCCCGATCCGGCGCCCGGCCAGCGGCAGCGCCGACGGGGCCGGGCCCGGCAGCGCCCGCAACGGCAGCGTGATCGTGAAGCGGGAACCGCGCCCGGGCTCGGAGCTGACGGTCAGCGTCCCGCCGAGGCAGGCGGCGAGCCGCCGGGCGAGCGGCAGGCCCAGCCCGGCTCCCTCGTGGCGGCGCGCCGCCGAGAAGCCGGCCTGCACGAACGGTTCGAAGATGCGTTCCTGGTCGACGGCCGCGATGCCCGGCCCGGTGTCGGTGACCTCGAGGCGACAGCGGTCGGCGCCGTCGGGCTCGGCGGTCACCACCACCTCGCCCCGTTCGGTGAAGCGGACCGCGTTGCCGACCACGGCCGCGAGGATCTGGCGGAGCCGGTCAGCGTCGGCCTCGACGATCGCCGGCAGCTCGGGCGCGGGCGAGGCCAGCAACAGCAACCCTCGGTCACGCGCCTGCTGCTGCAGCGGTTCGAGCACGCTGTCCAGGACGTCGCGCACCGCCGTCGGCGCGACCCGCGGCACCAGCGACCCGGTTTCCAGCCGGGCCAGGTCCAGCAGATCGTCGGTGAGGTCCCGGAGGTTGCGTACCGCCCGGTGCACGGTGTCGACCGTTTCCCGGACGTCGGACGGCAGGCTCTGCGCACGTAACAGGTCGATGGCGGCGACCACGGTGGTGACCGGGGTGCGTACCTCGTGACCGAGCAGCGCCAGGAACTGCTGCCGCCCGTCGACGGCCGCCGCGGTCTCCACGGTGATCAGCCGCCGGTGCGCGCCGCACGTGCTCTCCAGGCCGGTGACCCGGACCGCGGTGCCGGAGTCGGGGCCGCAGTGGCAGGCCGGCGCGGTGGTCGTCCCGGGTCGTGCCGCTCGGACCAGCTCGGGCAGCCGGCCGTGGGCGGGGCAGCCCGGGTCGCCGGCGGCCAGCGGCTCGCCTTCGGCGGGGCCGGGCCAGCGCGAGTTGGCGACCAGGACCCGGCCGTGTTCGTCGGCGATCGCGGCCGGACCGGCGACCGCTTCGACCAGCGTGCGAGCGGCGAAACTCATGCGGGGACCCCTTCGGCGAGGTGGCTGCCGTCGAGCGGTGCGGGCACCCGGCGCGTCCAGGCCCGGATCTCGGTCGCCGCGACGACGATCAGGGTGGGTAGCAGCGCCGCGGCCGAGCAGGCGGCGATCACGAGCGGCGAGCCGTGCCAGAGCTGGATGAGGCCGACCTCCAGGGCGGCTCCCGCCCACGGCAGCCAGGTGGCGCGGGAGTGGCGGGCCAGCGCCGCGTTGGTCAGCACGGTCACCACCGAGGTGACGCCGGCAACCAGGGCGAGGGTTCGGACCAGGGTCGTGGCGCCGGCGTACTCGTCGCCGTAGAGCAGGGTGAGGACCAGGCCGGGCACGGCCGCCACGACCACCGCACCGAGCAGGGCCGGCCCGCTGACCGCGGCGACCGCGGTGCGCAGCGTGCGGGCCCGGCCGGGCCGGTCACGCGCCGCGGTCAGGCGCGGGAACACCGCCGACATGACCGCGGCAGGCAGGGCGAGCACCGTCTTGGCCACGGTCGCCGCGGCGACGTAGGCGCCGGAGGCGGTCCCGGCCAGGTGATGCCGGGCCAGCAGCAGGTCGGCCGTGGAGAACAGGAACAGACCGGTCACCGCGACGGCCGCGCCACCCACGGCCCGCGGCCGCAGCCGGGCGCCGGGCCCGGGATCCGGGCGACCGGTGAGCCGGCGGGCCGCCGTCGCCAGGGCCGCGACCTCACCCATCAGGGTGGCGACGAGGGCACCGGCCACGCCGAAGGGCACGGTCAGGGCAACCCCCAGACCCAGCCGTACGACGGTCGCCGCCAGGTAGGAACCGGCGACCGTGGACACCTTCTGGTCGCCGAGCAGCAGCCCGCGCGCGGTGGCCAGCAGTGCCGCCACCACGAGGTACGGTGCGAGCGGCACGGCCTCGCCCAGCCCGGCCAGGTGGAAGTAGCTCTTCAGCAACGGCGCGCCGGCCAGCGTGACCAGCCCGGCGGGCAGTGTCCACAGCGCGACCGCTCGCAGGCAGCGCAGCGTGGTGGCCCGGCCGGCGCCGTGCGCGGCCGCGTGCGCCGAGGCGGCGGTCTGCAGCGCGCCGAGCGGGATGCCGAGCATCACCATGGCGGCCAGCACGGCGCCCAGCGCCCCGTACGCGGCCGGGTCGAGGAGCCGGCCGACCAGGGCATGAAAGGCGAGGTTGCCGGCGCTCTGTACGGCCACCGCGAGCGCGATCGGGCCGGCGGCGCGGAGCAGGACGCCACGGCCCTGGGCGAGATCCAACTGCACAGCGTACCTATCGGCGGGACGGCGGCGTTGCTGCCGAAAGTCGCTCATGTTCTCCCGCCGGCCGGGATAATCGTGACAAATGACCGATAAATTGCTGACGCAGTTGCCGAGCCGGGCGGACGTGCTGGGCACCCTGACCGCAGTCCTCACCGAGGCCGGCCTGCCGTGGGCGTGGCAGGGCGCGGCCGGCGCGCCCGAGCGCTGGCAGGCCGGTGCCGGGCCGAGCGATCTCGACGTCTGGTGCGCCGGAGACGAGCCCTTGGCCACATTGACGACCAGGTACCCGTGCGCTGTGATCGCCGCGCCGTCGGACCCTCGCCGACTGCGGCACACCAGCCTCGCGGTGCTGACCGGCAACGGCCCGGCGATCATCGACGTGACCCACGGTGACCTGCGAGTCGGGCCGATCCTGCTGGTCCCGGCGGCCGAGGTCACCCACGATCCGGTCAGCCGCCGGCTGACCGGCGCGGCCGCCGTCGCCGACCTGCTGGTCCGGCCGGTGCTGCGGGGCCGGATCCCGGAAGCCGACCGGCTCGCCGAGGCTCGGCGGGCCTGGGCCGACGCGGACGCGGCGCACCGGTCGGCGCTGGCCGGACGGCTGACCCGGCAGCTCGGAGCCCGGGTGATGGCGGATCTGATCGCAGCGCTGCGGGGTGCCCGGCCCGATCCAGCGCTGCCGCGCCGGGCCCGGCTGCGCCTGGCCGCCGGCAGTCTCACGCCGGGAACGATCGGCGCGACCTGGGCGCAGCGGCACAGCGTGTGGCCGGCCGGCCGGGCCGCCGGGCCGCTGGGCCTGCGGACGCGCGGAGTGGTGGTCGCCCTGGTCGGCACCGACGGGTCGGGCAAGTCGACGGTCGCCGGCGCGCTGCACGACCAGCTGCGGGACAGCGGGTTCGACACGGCCGCGGCATATTTCGGGATGGCCCGCGGCAACCTGCCCGGGGTGGCACTCGCCCGGCGTCTGCTCGGTGTCGGGTCCACGGCTGCGCAGACCGGGGCCGCGTCGCGGAATCAGGGCGCTCCGCGAAGGGCAGCCGCGCCGGGGACGGAGGCCTCCCGTACGACGGCCGGACCGCTCGACCACGCCCGATTGCGGCGGATGGCGGCCTGGTTCTACGCCGGGGAGTACGGCTGGCGCTACCTGCGCACGGTCGCGCCGGCACTTGCCCGGCGGCAGATCCTGATCGCCGACCGCTGGGTCTACGACCTGCGGGACTCCCCATGGCCGGGCTCGGCGGCGGCCCGGCTGGCGGAGCTGGTGCTGCCCGCGCCGGACCTGCTGGTGCTGCCGGACGCGCCGGCTGAAATGATCCATCGTCGCAAACCGGAGCGCGGCCTGGACGAGCAGCGGGCGCAGCAGGAGCAGTTCCGCCGGCTGCTCGCCGAACGGCCGGCCCGCTGCGCCGAGCTGGTGGTGGACACCTCCGGCGAGCCCGGCGCCGGGCTGGCGGAGCTGGTCGCCGCGGTGATCGAGGCGGCCCACGCGCCCCGGCGGCGGCGCCGGGTGAGCGCCGGTCAGGGCTCGAAGCGGTAGCCGACGCCGCGCAGCGTACGGATGTGCCGCGGCGCTGACGCCGACTCACCGAGCTTGCGGCGCAGGTTCCCGACGTGCACGTCGATGATGTGGTCGTCGCCGAAGAAGTTGTCGCCCCAGACGTCCTCGAGCAGCTTGCGGCGGGTGAAGGTACGACGGGGCGCGGAGGACAACAGGTCCAGCAGGTCGAATTCGATCTTGGTGAGCTCGAGCACCTCGCCGGACCGGGACACCTCCCGCACCTCGAGGTCGATACGCAGCTCGCCGTATTCGCGGACGGCCTCGCGCCGGGCCTGGGCGGTGGCGCGCGGCCGGCGGCGCATCGCCTGGATGCGGGCCGCGAGCTCGCGCGGCGAGAACGGCTTGGTGACGTAGTCGTCGGCGCCCACCGACAGCCCGACCACCTTGTCCACCTCGTCGGTGCGCCCGGTGACCATGATGATGTAGGCGTCGGTGAACTGGCGGATCTGGCGGCACACCTCGATGCCGTCGACGTCCGGCAGGCCCAGGTCGAGGATGGCGAGGTCCGGACGCTGCTTGTGGGCGCGGTCCACCGCCTCCTGACCGTCACCCGCGGCGATGACCTCGAAACCCTCCTTCTCCAGCAGGTGGCGGCAGATCATCATGAACTCCGGGGAGTCCTCGACGACGAGCGCACGTGGCTTGGACACGGCACCTCCGGTGACAGGTGGATCGTTACTGACCTCTGATCGGCCGCGCCGGCCGGAATCCAAGGCCTGGCGGGTGATCTCTCAGGCGGCGGCGCGCTCCCGGGCCTGGTGCAGGAGCTCGATGAAGGCGTACGCGTCGAGCTCGGCGCATTCGGCGATGTCCAGGAAACCGATCCACCGGCCCTCCGCGGCCGAGACGCCGGCCTGCCACGACGCGTCCCGGTCCAGCCGGTCGGCGTGCACGGTACGGGCCAGCGGCAGGTCGCTGAGCTCGGCGACGGCGGTGTCGGCGACGGCCACCAGCTCGAAGCTGATGCACTGGGCGTAGAGCGCCTCGGCCATCCGGTCGATCAGGTAGCGCAGAGTGGTGGCGGGCCCGGAGAGCGGGAGCACCAGGGTCAGGTCGACGGCGGCGCGGCCGGGGCCCGGTACGACAACGGCGGCGGGGCGGAAGGTGGCGGCGGGGGCGGTGAGCTGCGAGGTCGGCATGCATTGAGAATGGCGGGCCTGCCTCAAGCGCAGCTCATCCCGGGGTCAGCCGATCGGCAAGACCGCTGAGCACCGACCGGTACGCGTCGGCCGCCAGCGCCGTCGCACGGTCCCAGCTCATATGGTCGCGCGCCGACGCTCGCCCGGCGTGGGCGTACCGCTGCCACGTCGGTTCGTCCGTGAGCAGCTGGATCAGGGCCCGGGCCAGCGCGGGCGGGTCGGCCGGCGGCACTGACAGGCCGTTCACGCCCGGCTGGAGGACGGCCCGTACGCAGGCGACGTCGGTGCCGACCACCGGCAACCCCACCGCCATTGCCTCGACCAGGGCCATCGCCGGTGGCGAGGTGGTGTAGTCGAACTTGAACGGCCACGTGCCGGCCTGAGCCGCGGCGAACTCGCCGAGCAGGTCCGGCACCGGGTCGGTGACCACGTCGATCGCGTCACCGGCGGCTCCGGCCCGGGCCAGGATGGCGGGCAGTTCCGGCCGCGGGATGAGCAGCAGGCGCAGGCGCACACCGGGCACCTCGGCGCGCACCACGCGGAAGGCGTCGAGCAGGGTGTCCAGGCCGCGAACTGTCTCGGCGCGGCCGGCGAAGACGATGACCGGGTGATCCGGGTCGAAACGGGCCCGGCGGTCGTCGTCGGGGGCACCACCCGCGTATCGGACGATCGCCGGGCCGCCGGGACGGCCCAGACGGCCGGCCACCCGCGGGTCGGGGGTCAGCACGGTGGTCACGCCGGCCCGGCGCAGCGCCGCGGCCGCCAACGGCACCGGCAGGGCCGTGGTGAGCGCCACCCGCGGCCGCAGGACGTTCGACGACCACATCTCGGCCAGGCCGCTGCGGCGCCAGGCGGCCGGGCCGGGCAGCGTCGGCCAGGCGTAGACGGTGAGGACCTTGGGATATGGCCGCAGCGCCGGGTGCAGGGCCATCAGCGGCCCGAGCGCTCCGGCGTGCAGGTGCACCAGATCGGGGCGGATCCCGGCGAGCGCGGCGGCCAGCGGCGCGGAACGGCCCAGCGGGAAGGTCTCGAGCCGGCCGCCGAGCTCGTGCACGCCGGTGAAGGCCCCGGCGCCGTCGACGACGTGCGTGGTGATCAGATGGTGCTCGCCGGGCACCCGCCGCACGGTCTCGGTGACGGTACGCCCCATCGCCTCGCGGGCCGAGAACTCGGCGATGATGTGGGCTGTCCGGGTCATGCCCGCACCACCGGCCGGGCCGTGGCCGGCGCCCGGTTGCGGAGGTAGCCGATCGCTCCGAAGGCGAACTCGCTGAGCTTCATCAGCCACATCCCGCCGTACAGAAGCGGGTGTGTCCGCAGGTATCGAACGTTACGCAGGTAGATGGCGAATCGGTGCAGGACGTTGGCCTGCCACCGGAAGGCCTCCGGATGCTCGCTCGCGAAAATGTCGGCGGTCGCCGCGTACCCGAGCTTCTTACGCAGCGTGCGGGACAGACGCAGGTCGCCCTCGTTGTGGTAGAGGAAGTTGCGGGTGCGGCCGACCCGGTAACCGGCCGCACGCACCCGCAGATCCAGGTCCTTGTCCTCGGAGAAGACCATCCGCTCGTCGTGCCCGCCCAGACTGTCGTAGACGTCGCGGCGCAGGCAGCGCAGCGACTCGATCTGCGCGACGCCGTCGTAACACTTCTTCTCCAGCCACTTGCAGCGTGCCCAGAACGTGGTGCCGAACGACTCCTCCGGGATCACCAGGGCGTCGTACGAACCGGCCAGGTCGGCGCACTCGCCGAGCAGCCCGGGCGTGACGATCATGTCGGTGTCCAGGTGAAGCAGCACGGCCCCGGCTGCTTCGGCCGCGCCACGCCGGCGGCCCTGAGCCATCGACCGGTTCGCCTTGAGATAGCGGACGTCGAGGCCCCGGTCCCGGAAGTCGGCGACGACCTGGGGCGTCTCGTCGGCCGACCGGACGTCGTCGTTCACGATGATCTCGAAGTCCCGGTACGTCGAGGTGAGGAACGACGTCAGGAATTCCCGCAACAGGGCGGCACTGTCGAAGACCGGCACGATGACCGACAGCGCGGGGGTTCGGGTCATAGGCCCCAGTATGCGGGCTTTTCCGGTCCCGCCGGACCGGTACGACGACGATGGGCCGGGACTCCGCGAGCCCGGCCCATCTCAGGTGTATCGGTGGATCAGTAATACATCGGCAGCATCGCCGCCCAGTAGACCAGCGTCGTCGCGTCGCCCACCGTCACCACCGGCTTCGGGCCCAGCGCCAGCGCCGTCACCCGGGCCGTGTATGCCGTCCAGCGGTGCCCGACCAGATCGGCGTCCAGCTGCTTGAGCGTGACAGCCGAAGCCCCGGGCAGGTACTTGTGGGTCAGCGCGATCAGCCACTCGACCGTCGGCTTGACGCTGTAGGTGAGTTGGACCGCGGCGGCCGCGTTGCCCGCCTTGTCGACGGCACCGGAGCAGGTCACCGTGTGTTTGCCGTAGCTCTCGTAGTCGGACAGGGTGGCCTTGCCGGCGACACCGGACACCGCGTCCACGGTGACACAGGTGACCACCGGAGCGGCGTCCGGGCTGTAGAACATGCCGTTGGTCGCCCCGGCGACGGTGACGACCGGAGCCTGGCGGTCGACGTTGACAGTGGCGCTGGTGCTCGCCGTGTTGCCGGCCCGGTCGACGACGGTGCCGGCGATCTTCTGTGCGGCGCCGTCCGTGACGATCTGGGAAGCGGGGCAGGCAACCACGCCGGAACGGTCGTCACTGCAGGTGAAGGTCACCGTCGGAGCAGCGGTGTACCAACCGGCCCGGTTCGCGCTGCCGGTCACCGTGGCGGTGATCTGCGGCGCCACCCGGTCCAGGTTCACCGTGGTGGTGGTGCTCGCGGTGTTCCCGGCCTTGTCGGTGACCGTGCCGGTCACCTGCTGCCCGGCACCGTCGGTGCCGACCGTGGTGCCGGTGCCGCACACGGCTACCCCGGAGCGGTCGTCGGCGCAAGTGAACGTGAACGTCGGGGCGGTATTGTACCACCCGTTGGCGTTCACCGTGCCGCCGCTGATCGTGGTGGCGATGCTCGGCGCCACCCGGTCCAGGCTGACCGTGGTGGTGACGGTGGCGCTGTTCCCGGCCTGGTCGGTGACCGTGCCGCTGACGGACCGGTCGGTGCCGTCCGCCGTCAGCGGGACGTCGGCCGGGCAGGATGTCACACCGGATCCGGTGTCGGTACAGGTGAAGTGGACCGTGGGAACGTCGCGGTACCAGCCGCCGGCGTTGGCGGTGGCGCCGAGCACGGTCGCGGCGATGGCCGGCGCGGTGCGGTCGACGTTCAGGGTGATCGAGGTGGTGGCGCTGTTGCCGGCCGCGTCCAGCACGGTCCCGGTGAGGATCTGACCGGCGCCGTCGGTGCCGACAGCGATGTCGGCCGGGCAGGACGCCACACCGGATCCGGTGTCGGCGCAGGTGAAGTGGACCGTGGGAACGTCGCGGTACCAGCCGTCGGCGTTGGCGGTGGCGCCGAGCACGGTGGCCGCGATGGTCGGTGCGGTTCCGTCCACGTCGACGGTGACCGAGCGGCCGGCGCTGTTGCCGGCCCGGTCGGTGGCGGTGCCCGCCAGGACCTGTCCGGCGCCGTCGGCGGCAGCCGTGGTGTCGGCCGGGCAGGACGCCACGCCGGAGGTCTCGTCGGTGCAGGTGAAGTGAACCGTCGGGGCCGTCCGGTACCAGCCGCCGGCGTTGGCGGTGGCCCCGGAGACCGTGGCGGCGATGACCGGCGCCGCCCGGTCCAGGTTCAGGGTGACCGAGGTGGCCGCCGTGTTGCCGACCCGGTCGATGACCGTACCGCTGATCTTCTGGGCGGCGCCGTCGGTGCGGACCGGCACGTCAGCCGGGCAGACCGCCACCCCGGAACCGCTGTCGGAGCAGCTGAAGTGCACGGTGGGCGCGGTGGTCCACCAGTCACCGGCGGAGACGCCGCCGGTGACCGTGGCGGTGATCTTCGGCGCGGTCGCGTCGACGCTGAGTACGACGGTGGCCGTCGCGGTGTTACCGGCCTTGTCGAACGCGATGCCGCTGATCTTCTGGTCCGCCCCGCCGACACCGACGACGGTGTCCGCCGGGCAGCTGGAGATGGTCGAGGTCTCGTCGGCGCACGTGTAGTGGATGGTCGGCGCCGTGGTGTACCAGCCGGCCGCGTTCTTGGTGCCGAGCACCGTGGCGGTGATCGACGGAGCCTTCTGATCGACCTTGAGGGTCAGCGCGATCGTGGTGGTGTTGCCGGCCGCGTCCTTGGCGGTGCCGGCGAAACGCCGGGCGAGGCCGTCCGTGTCGGCCAGCATCGGCGCCGGGCAGACGGCGACCGTGCCGCCGTTGTCGGCGCAGCTGAACTGGATGGTGACCGGCATCCGGAACCACCCGTTCACCGGCTTCTGCGACAGCGTGGCGGCGATCGTCGGCGGGGTCCGGTCCGGTCCGTTGTCCACGACAGTGCTGGTGGACGGCCACGCCGAGTCCACCACCGGCAAGCCGCCGGCCGCCTCGAAGACCGGGACCGAGCCGCTCACCACGCTGCTGCCGCCGTTGTCGTTGTAGGCCTTCACCTCGACGATCCAGCTCTTGTCGGTGGCGAGGGCGAGGGTGGTGGCGGTCGCCGGGACATCCAGCTTGAGCGTCTTGGTGACCTTGTCGATGCCGTAGCCGACCTGGTAGTAGGTCGGCGGAGCCCCGCTGGTGGGCGCCTTCCAGCTCACCGAGACGGTTCCCGGGGCCTGCGCGAGCCGCTCCACGACCAGGTCGGTCGGGTCGGCCGGCCGGAACCGGTCGAGCAGCGACTTGGCGGTCACGCAGGCGCCGTACTCGTTGACCGTCGTCACCGCCAGCGTGTACGCCCGGCTCGCGTCGATCCCGGAGTAGGCGAACGACGGGTCGGTGCTCGTCTGGTCGGCCAGCACGGCACCGTCGGACAGCCGGGTGAACACCGAGTGGTAGCCGGTGAGCGGCGTGTACCCGGTCCAGGCCGGCTCGCGCCAGGTGGCCACCGCGGTGGTGCCCTCGTCGGTGCGGGTGGGCGCCATGCCCATCACCGCGCTCGGCGTCAGTGCCCGCAGCGACCAGTACCCGGTGTTGGCCACCGTGCCCGCCGCGTCGACCGCGCCGACCCGGACCTTGTACCCGACGCACGGGTTCGGCCCGTCGATCGTGTAGCCGGTCGCCGTGACCGGCAGGTCGAGCACCGTCTCCACGTCGCCGGCCAGGATGTCGATCACGTAGTGGTCGGCACCGGTGACCGGTTTCCAGCCGACCTCGATCTGGTGGACGTCGGCGGCGGCCCGCGCCACCGTCAAGTTCTTAGGCGCGGCCAGGGCGGATAGGGCCGCCGCCGGAGTGGCGACGAGACTCGTCGCCACTGTCGTCAGGACGCCGACCGCGCCCAGCAGTCGTCTTCTGTCCATGCGGACTCCTTCTCCGGGCATATTTCTTCGGGGGGTTTCATCGGCAGGCAACCTCAAGCCGGCCTCAGGCGGAGGTGTGGCTCAGGTCAAGTTCGGGAGCGGCCGCCACGGGCGGCTCGCCGAGGGTGGCGGCCATCGGGAGGGTGAACCAGATCCGGGCGCCACCGCGGAATTGCGGGTCGGCGCCGATGGCGCCACCCAGGCGTTGCACGATGCGCCGGCAGATGGGCAGACCAAGACCATTTCCCGGGTACGCGTCGGGGTGTGCGCGATGCAGCTCCTCGAAGATCGCCTCGTGCTGCCCGTCGGGAATGCCGATGCCGCGGTCGGTCACCTCGATCCGGACCATTCCGCCGTCCAGCCGCCGGGCGGAGACGTGCACCCGGGCGATCTCGCCGTGCGGCACGTACTTGATGGCGTTGCCGACCAGGTTCTCCATCAGCCGCCGCAGCATGCCGTGGTCGCCCCGCACGGCGGGCAGCGGTTCCCGGCTCACCTGCGGCGCTGGGCGGATCAGCTCGCCCGCGTCCGCGACCAGGTCGTCGACCAGCGCGGCCAGATCGATCGGGGCCAGGTGCAGCCGGGCTTCCTGGGTCGTGGCGTAGGTGAGCACATCGTCGATCAGCTGCCGCATGCGGACGGTGCAGCGGTTGATCTCGGCGACGAACTCGTCGTACTCGGCCGGGCGCGGATAGCCGATGTCAAGGTGTTCGAGCAGCTGGGCGTAGCCGCAGATGCCGGCGAGAGGGGCCTTGAGATCGTGGCTGACGTCGCGGGCGAAGGTGCGTAGTTCCGCCACCGTCCGGTCCAGCTCGCCGATCCTGCGCTCGAGCTCGGCGTTGCGGCGGCGTTCCCGGTCCAGCTCGGCGCGGAGCTCGGCGAGCTCGGTGCCGGGCGACACAACGTTGTTCGACACCGTGGACCTTTCGTAGTGGCGGTTCATCGGGTCATCACCCAGGACTTCTCGTCATCGCTCGGCAGCCGGGTGACCAGATGATCGACGCCGGAGGCCAGGTAGGGCGACAGGGCGCTGCGCAGCTCGGGCAGCGTGATCGGCTTGCTCAGCCGCCCGTTCATTCCGGCGGCCAGGCACAGCGCCAGGTCGGCCGGGTCGGTCGCGGTCAGGGCCAGGACCGGGGTCGGCGAGCCGGCCGCCCGGATCCGCCGGGTCGCCTCCAGCCCATCGGTGCCGGGCATCTGGACATCCATCAGCACCACGTCGTACGGGTCGCCGCCGAGCACCGCCTCGACCGCGGCGGCACCGTCGGGCACCGCGTCGCAGGTGACGCCCATCAGCTGGATCATGCGGCGGAAGACCGTACGGTTGATGTCGTTGTCCTCGGCCAGCAGCACCCGGCCGGCCGGCAGCGGCGGCACGGTGACCGGCGCGCCGCGGACCCCGGTCCGTTCCTGGTTCAGCGCCGCGACCAGCCGGCGCAGCACCAGCGGTGCGGTCAGCACCCCGGGCCGGCGGACGATCCCGGTACGCGGATCGGTGGTGCTGATCATCAGCGCCCGTCCGTCCGGCCCGAGCGCCTGGATGACCGTGTCGGCGCGCTGCACCGCCGCCGGGTCATGCGCGTCGTCGCACCACAGCACCGTGTCGACGGCCGGCAGCTTGCCGGTGACGTCGGCGAACGTGACCGGGACCGGATCGGCGCCGGCGCTTGCCAGCAGCCAGGCCAGGGCCCGTACCGAACGGTCGGACGGAGCCATGACGGCGATCCGGCGGCGAGCGAGCGGTCGTGGTGGCCGGTCATCGTCCGGGGTCGCGGCGTGCAGCGGCAGGCGGACCCGGAACAGGGCTCCGGCACCCGGTTCGGACTCCACCTCGATGACGCCGCCCATCCGGTCGACCAGCCGGGCGGCCAGCGCCAGGCCGAGCCCGGCGCCCTCGTGGCGCCGTGAGGCCGACGAGTCGGCCTGGGTGAACGGCTGGAACAGCCGGGCCCGCTGCGGCTCGGCGATGCCCGGTCCGGTGTCCGAGACGGTGATCAGGAAGCTGCCGTCGGCATCCTCCTCGGCCAGTACCACCACCTCGCCGGATGCGGTGAACTTGACCGCGTTGCCGACCAGCGCCGTGAGCACCTGTCGCAGCCGGCCCGGATCGCCGGCCACCGTCGTGGGCAGTTCGGGCGCGGGCGCGGCCAGCAGCAGGATGCCTTTGTTGCGGGCCTGCAGTTGCAGCGGTTGCACGACGCCCTCGAGCAGTGCCCGGATCGGCACCGGCTGGCGGGTCAGGCTCAGCCGCCCGGTCTCCAGGCGGCCGAGGTCGAGCAGGTTCTCGGTGAGCGTCTCTAAGGCCTTCGCCGAGTGGTGGATGTTGTCCACGATCTCCCGTACGCCCTGGTCCAGCTGCTGCGCCCGGAGCAGGTCGACGGCGGCCACGACGGTGGTGACCGGGGTCGTCACCTCGTGACTGAGCAGCGCCAGGAACTGTGACCGCGTAGTGTCCAGGCACTGCTCGGCGGCGACCGTGACCAGCCGCTGGTCCTCGCCTGCGGGTCCGGTCAACGGGGCCACCCGCAGCGTGTGCACGGTGTCCTCGGCGCACCGGCAGCACAGTTGCACGGCGCCGGGCGTGGCTCGCCACACCGCCTCGAGCAGGCCCCGGTGGGCGCCGCACGGCCCGGGTGCGGCGCTGAGGAAGCCGCCCTCGGCCGGATAGAGCTCGCCGTCGCCACCGGACCACTGCCGGTTGGCGAACAGCACGCGCCCGTCGGGATCCAGGATCGCCGCGGCGACGGGGATCGCCTCGACGAGAGTGCGCGCCGCATATCCCATGGGCTGACCTTTCGGCGGGGGAACGGACCTGAACCAGGCCCGTGCCCCCAGGCTCGGCGAGCTCGGGAGCAAGCGCCGTGAAAGTCGGGAGCGATCCGGTTTCAGACGGCGAGCCGGCGGCGGCCGCGGTAGCCGCCGGGGGCCCCGACGAAGTGGCCGGCGCGGCGCCGCAACCGGGCACCCAGCACGAGCGTGAGGCCGGCCAGCGCTGCCAGCGCTGCCAGCACCCAGGGCAGCATGTCGATCGGGCCGCGCGCGGCCGCCTGCGGCGGAACCGCCGAGACCAGAACCCGGGCGGCTCCGGAGACCGAGCGGCCGGCCAGCACGATGCTGGTGCCGGACGCACCGGTGGCGATCAGCGTCTGCGGCACGTCGATCTCGATCCGGCCGTTCTCGTCGCCGCGGGCCTGCTGGATCGGGCTGCTGCCGAGCCGGACCTCGACCATGTCCCGAGCGCGGTAGCCGAACCCGGTGACCCGCAGCTGGTTGCCGCCGTCGGCCCAGGTCAGCACCAGCTTGTCGCTGCTGCCGGTGACCGCTGCCGCGGCCGGGCGGGCGACGGCCAGCAGCGTGGCGCAGGCGCCGAGCACGATCAGCAGGGCGGTGACGGTACGGCGGGCGGCGAGTTCGGGCATGCGTCGAGGGTGCGGCATCCCGGCCGGGTAGCGGAATGCCTCCGAGTCGAGCTTGCCCACCTCCTGAGCCGGGCTTGAGCCGGGCGGCCGGTGGTCCCGCGCTCAGCCGGTCGGCGGGTCCGCCGATGGTAAGGGTGTCCGAGGATGTCGGGAGGTGGGCCGTGTCGCTCGACCACGTCGCGCCCGGCGTGCGGACGGGACCCGGCCGGCACCGGCGTCCCTGGCATCTGCCGGAGCTGGCCGACCGGCTGTCCCGCCGCGCGCTGGCCGTGGCCGCCGGGCTGTTCGCCGCCTGCGGTCCGGTGCACGCCCTCGGCCTGACCGATCTGGTGTTCTGGACCGTGCTGGCCGGGCTCGGGCTGGCCGCCGGTGCGGTGCCCCTGGGCCTGCTCGGCTTGCGGCACCGGGACATCGCCGATTGATGCGGGGCCCGCTGACCCGGGCGGCTCTGCTCGCCTCGCGGCCGTATCTGATCGTGCTGGTGCTCGACGTGCTGATCGTCAGCCGCTGGTTCCGGACCGGCACTTTCATCGCCGGCGGCGACATGGGTGCGTTCATCAGGCGCGGCTGGGCACCGGAGATGACCTGGTCCTGGAACCACCAGCTGACCGGCGCGGGGTCGGCCGGCTACACCATGGCGCGGGCCTTCGAGTTCCTGGTGATCTGGCTGTGCCGGCAGGTGGGGCTGACCGAGTACTCCGCCCAGTGGGTCTTCTACACCTGCATCTACGGGCTGGTCGGCTTCGGCGTGGCGTACCTGGCCGGCGCGTTCGTCCGCAGCGGCGCGGGCATCGTGGTGGCCGGGTCGTTCGGCATGCTCAACGGGTTCTTCCTGACCCGGCTGCCGAATCCGCTCAACGTGATCTCGGTGGGGTCGGTCGCGTTCGTCACCGGCGTCGCGATGCGGGTGGCCCAGGGTCGCCGGGTCCCGGCCCCGATCGCCGGGTTCGCGCTGATGCCGACCTCGTTCCTGAGCTTCAACCCGCCGATGCTGGTGGTCGCCTACGCCTGGGCGGTGGCCGGTACCCCCGTCCTGGCCGCGCTGCTGCTCGGCTGGCGTGCGGCGGCCCGGCTGATCAGGTGGTTCGTCGCCGCGGTGCCCTGGGTGATCGGCCTGAACGCGTGGTGGCTGGTCCCGCTGGCGCAGAGCTTCGTGGGCGGTGGCGGCGCCACCGCGAACGCCACCTTCACCGACCCGACCAACTGGTCCTGGTCCCAGGTGAACAATCTGCCGCCGAACATCCTCACGATGGTCGCGAACTGGGCCTGGTTCCGGCCGCAGTACCTGCCGTTCGCCGCCGACCTGGACCGGCCGTGGTGGATCTGGATCCGGTACCTGCTGCCCGCGCTGGTCTTCGCCGCCCCGCTACTGGCCCCCCGGAGGCTGCGCCGGGTCGCGCTCGGCCTGCTCACGGTGATCCTGGTCTTCGTCTTCCTGGCCAAGGGGCTGCGCCCGCCACTGGGCCGGGTCAACCTCATGCTGTATCTGCACGCACCCGGGTTCTGGCTGTTCCGCGAGCCGATGAGCAAGCTCGGGCAGCTGCTCGTGTCGTTCTTCGGGGTGATGCTCGCGATCGGGGTGGCCGGGATGCCCGACCTGGTCCGGCGGGTGGCGCCCCGGCTGCGGCCCTACGCCTACGCGGCCGCGGCCACCCCGGTGCTACTGGCGCTGGCCTACCCCTACCCGCTCTACACCGGTGGCGTGATGCCGGACGAGCGGCCCACCCAACCGTCGATGCACGTCCGGGTGGCGCAGCAGTGGTGGGACACCGCCGCGCACATCGACGCCGACCCGCGCCCCGGCAAGGTGCTGGTGCTGCCCCTCGACGACTACTACCAGATGCCCACGACCTGGGGCTTCTTCGGTGCGGACAGCATCGCGAACCTGCTGATCAAGCATCCGGTGGTGCAACCGAAACCGGACGGCTACTTCGGTGACGTGCCCGGCTTCGCCGCCGACCTGCGGCTGGTCGAGACGGCGCTGCTGGCCGGGGATCTCACCGCGGTGCCCAAGCTGCTGGACGCGATCGGCGCCAGCCGGGTGATCGTGCGTCACGACCTGGTTCGTGGCCTGCCCAACCGCTATTTCGCCGACGACCGGCTGCTGGCCGCGGCGATGGCCCGGGTGCCCGGCGCCACCCTCGATCGAGGGGGCCTGCTCGACGTGTTCCGGCTCGGCGACGGGGCCAGCCCGACGGTCCGTACCTACGATCGGGTCCTGGACGCCCCGGCCCGCCCGGACGCCGGCGCCGCGGTACTCGGCACGGTGGACACCCGGACCGCGATCGCGGCACGGCCGGACACCTCGGTGGCCCCGGCCAGCCCTCAGATCGACGACCGCCCGGCGGTCACCCCGGACGTGGTGCACTGGCCGGTCCCGGCGGTCGACGAGGGTTCCCCGGTGACCACCGTCGACGTGCCGGCGGGCCGGTACACGGTCGCCCAGCGGGCCCGGGCCGCCCCGGCGCTGGTGCCCCGCCTCGACGGTGGTGACCTGGTGCTGGCCGATCCGACCGTGGTGAAGGTGGACGGGCGTCCGGTCTCGCGCCGGCCGGAGTTGCGGGTGCCGGTGCCGGGCGGCCGTCGCGTCCTGGCGATCCGGGCGGGTGACCGGCGTACCGTCTCGGTGGACGTCGCGAAGCCGGCGGCGGTGCCGATCGGCGCGGCCACCGGCCTCACCCTGCTGGCCGCCGCGGCGACGCCGGCGAAGGTCAGCGGGTTCAGCCCGGTCTTCGACTGCAACAACTACGAGCCGCGGCCGTGGCGGGAGCTCGGCCTCTCCGCGAAGGTGACCGGCTCCGGGCCGGATCGGACGGTCACGCTCGCCGCCGCCGACCACGCCGCCTGCACCCGGATGATCGTCGACGACGCGTCGCCGGGCCGGATCTACCGGGTCCGTCTGGAATACCGGCGGGTGACCGGGTCCCGCCCGCAGATCTGCCTGTGGCAGTCGGGCGCCGCCGGCTGCGAGCTGTCCGCGCGGCCCGCGGCCGCCGACGGGTGGACCCCGTACGAAGGTGTGGTGACCATGGACGCCGGCGGTGAACTGCAGATCATCCTGCACGCCGACGCCAATCGCCGACTGGGCCCGAGGACGGTGACCCAGTACCGCGACGTGCAGGTGCAGGCCCTGGAGCAGGTGGGCAGCCAGGAGGTGTGGCCACCGTTGGTGCCGGAGACCAGCGTCGAGCTCACCGCGGGCCTGCACCAGCTGCGCGTCGACGGCGGGCAGGCGGGTTCGGTGCTGTCCCCGTTCGAGCCGCTGGAGGACTGCTACCGCTACGACGACCAGACCGCCGAGCAGGCCGGACTGGCCGCCGAGGCGCAGACCGGGGTGGACGGGGAGACCACGTACACCTTGAAGGCGGTCAGCCACCTGGCGTGCATCGGGGCGACCGCCGGAAGCCTCGGCGCCTCCGCCCTCTACGAGCTGTCCCTGCAGGCGCGCAGTGTCGCATTGCGCAACCCGAAGTTCTGCCTGTTCCTGCGCGGACCCGATCTATGCCGCAAGCTGCCGTCGGTGGCCGTCTACCAGGGCTGGACCCGTTACGAGACGTTCATCCCGCCGGACCCGGAGACCGTCGAGACCCGCCTGTATCTGTACGGGCTGCGCGACTTCGCGGGAAAGCAACAGTCCCAGGTCGAGTACACGAGCGTCCGGCTGCGTCCGGTGGCGTCGGCCTCGGCCGTCGTGCTGGTCCGGCAGACGGCCGCGACGCCCGCCTCGTCGGCGGACTGGGCGCGGCACGATCCGGCCCACTTCGCCGGCACACTCACCGCGTCCGGGCCGACCACGCTCGCCCTGGCCGAGAGCGCCGCGCCCGGCTGGGGACTGACCGGCATCCCGGGCGCGACGAAGGTGACCCTGCAGGGCTGGATGAGCGGCTGGCGACTGCCCGGCGGCGGCAAGTTCGCGCTGCGTTACGCCCCGGCCCGGATCGCCCGCTACGCCTTCTACCTGCTGCCGGTCACCGTCGTGGCGGCCGGGGCCTACATGTACGCGGTCCGTCTGCCCGCCGGCCGGCCCGGTGACTGGACGGTCCGGCACCGGCGACGGCGCCGATTCCCGTGGCGGCGCGGAAGCCGGCCGCGCCGATGACCGCCATCGTGCGCCGACTGCTCGGCGAGCACTCCCGGCGGCGAATGCGGTGGGCCCGGCGGCACACCGTGCTGTGCGCGGCCGGCTTGCTGGTGTTCGTCCTGGTGGCAGTGGCGTTGAGCGCACCGGCGAGCCTCCGCGTGATCATCGGGCCGGACACGGTGACCGTGGTGGCGGTCGGTGACATGGCCTGCGACCCGGCCGACCCGGACCTGGAACGGGCCACCCGCGAGCAGGGCGACCGGTGCCGTCAGCAGGCGGTCTCGGACATCGCCGTGGCGCTGCACCCGGACGCGCTGCTGGCCCTCGGCGACGTGCAGTACGAGGTGCCGACCGCCGAGGCGTTCCGCACCGTGTACGGCCCGAGTTTCGGGCGGCTGCGCGACCGGACCGTGCCGGTCTACGGCAACCAGGAGTACAAGGTGCAGAAGGCGTCGTCGTTCACCACGTACTTCGGCGACCGGATCCTCGACGAACGCGGCTACTGGTCACAGGAGCTCGGCCGCTGGCACCTCGTGGTTCTCAACTCCAACTGCTCCGCGGTGCCCGGCGGATGCGGCTCCGGGTCACCGCAGCAGGCATGGCTCGACGCCGACCTGGCCGCGAACAGCAGCCGCTGCGTTCTCGCCGCCTGGCACCATCCACGCTGGTCGACCGGCATCGCCGGACCCGACGACCGGACCGCGGAGCTGTACCGCACCCTGTACCGGCATCGGGTGGACCTGGTCGTCTCCGGGCACGAGGCCGACTACCAGCGCTTCGAGCCGCTGAACCCGGACGGGGTGGCACACCCCGACGGCGTACGGCAGTTCGTGGTGGGCACCGGTGGCCAGGCGCACTACCGCCCGGAGGGTACCGCCGCCATCGGTGCCCCGCCCGGCGCGTACGCGGACTACGACCACCACGGCGTGCTCGCGCTGACGTTGCGCCCCGCCTCGTACGACTGGGCGTTCCATCCGCTGGAGGCCGCCCAGGACACCGAGGACGAGGGCTCGGCGCGCTGCCACTGAGCGCCGGTCAGGCCGCCACCCGCATCGGGCCGCGGGGGCAGCGGGCGTACCGCTCGACGGCGGTCAGCAGCCCGGCGGCGACCTCGTCCCAGGAGTGCGCGCCGCCGTAGGGCAGCGGCTCCGGCGCACGGCGCACCCAGGCCGGCAGCGCCTGCGCCAGCCGCTCGGCCATCGCCTCCGGGCGGGGCGGCACCACGATCCCGCGCGCCGCCCGGGTGGAGTCGCGCAGACCCGGCACGTCGTACGCGATCGTGGGCGTGCCCAATGCCGCCGCCTCGGTGACCACCAGTCCCCAACCCTCCCGGACGCTGGCGGCCAGGTGCACGTGAGCCCGGGCCATCAGGTCGTGCTTGTCCTGCTCACTGACCCGGCCGAAGAACTCGACACCGTCCGGAGCCTCGCCGGACAGCCGTTCCAGCAGCGGGCCGCCGCCGAGCATCCACAGCCGCAAGCCGGGAACCGCGGTGCGGGCCAGCAGGACCGCCCGGATCACGTCCCGGGGTCGCTTGTAGTTCACCATCCGGCCGCAGAACACCGCGGTGGGCCGGTCCTCCTTGGCCGGGCGGGGCAGCGGGTCGGGCGGCTCGTAGCCCTCCGGCACCACGGTCACGTCGTGCGAACCGAACCGGGCCAGGGCCTCCCGGGTCGAGTCGGAGACGGCCAGGATCGGGCTGCCGCCCAGCCGCCGCAGCCAGTTCGGCTCCAGCCGGTACCGGCCCAGATGCGCCAGCAGCGGCGGGGCGTTGATGTGCCAGATCTCCTCGCAGGTCTGGTGGACCAGCGCGATCGTCCGCGCACCGTCGTCCACCCACTCGTGCGCCTGGAACGGCACGGTGTTGGTCTCGTCGACGACCACGTCGAACCGGCCCCGGCCGTGCCGCTGCCACCAGCGCCGCGCCTCCCGGTAGACGGTGAACCGGTTGCCGGCCCGGACGATCCGGTAGCCGTCGCGGATCTCGTCCGCCGGGCGCCCCGCCACCGCCGCGGCGAACAGCGTGACCTGGTGCCCGGCCGCTGCCCAGCGGCGCAGTACCTGCTCGGTGTACACCTCGGCGCCACCGGAGGCGGGGTGGCTCAGATCACGCCAGTTCAGGACCAGGATGCGCATGACCGGGGAGATCGGCCGGGACAGCGCCGGGTTGAGAACGCCGGGATATGACCTCGCCGACCCGGCGGATTGCTGATACTGGCAGAAATGACCGAGCCATGGCGGAACCGGGCAGCTCGCCCCCGGCCGCCCGCCGCGCGACACCGGCGACCCGTCTCGGCCACCCGGCTGACCGTGGAGTCCACGCTCGTCGGCCTGGTCATCGGGTTGCTGGTCGTGGCGCCGTGGACCCGCTCGGGCTATCTGCTGCTGCTCGACTGGGTGGCCGGTCCGCACACCGCGCTGACCCCCGGGCTCTACGGACTCGACCCGGCGGCACTCGACGCCCTGCCGTACCGGTTGGTCACGCATGCCCTGCGTACCGTCACCGGGGCGGGCGCGACCAGCTGGCTGATGATCCTGGCGTACTTCCCGGTCGCCGCGGGCGGGGTGTCCGCCATCGCCGGTGGGAGCCGGTGGCGACGGCATCCGGCGGCGGTGTTCGCCTGTGTCAACCCGTTCGTCGTCGAGCGGCTGCACGCCGGGCACGTGCCGTTCCTGCTCTCGGTGGCCCTGGTGTGCCCGATGACCGCGTCGGCGCTGCACGCCCGCCGGCGCGGCGGCTGGTTCGCCGCCCGGCCGGCCGGCTGGTACGCCCTGGCCATCTCGGTCGGCGCGCACGCCGCCTGGCTGGGCGCAACGGTGCTGCTCGCCGTCGCGCTGCTGCCCCGGCCCGGCCGCCGGCACGTGGTCCGGACCGTCGTCGTCGTCGCCTCCGCCGGCTGCGTCTACGCCTACGCCGCGGCGGTCATCGCCACCGCGATCCTCACGGTCCGCGTCAGCGACGAAGATCTTGAGGTGTACGCGACGTACGCCGGCAACTCGGGTTTGATCGCGACCGTCGCCACCCTCCGCGGCTTCTGGCGTGGCGCCTCGGACAGCAGCCCGCAGCTCGCTCTGGGCGTGGTGCCCGGCGCGATACTGGTGGCCGCCGCCGTCGCCGGGCTGATCCGGCTTTGCCGGCGTGACCCGGGCACGGGGGCGCCGCTGGTCGCCGTCACCGTAACCGGGTTGCTGCTCGGCGCGGGCATCACCGGGCCGCTCGGCTCGGCGTACCGGATCGCTTTCGACACGCTGCCGCTCTTCCACGCCATGCGGGAGCAGCAGAAGTGGTCAGCGCTCGCGATGATCGGCTACGCGGTGGGATTCGGCGTGTCCGCGGAAGCGGTGGCCGTGCACTGCCGGGCCGGGCGCCCGGTGACACTGCGGGCGGTCGCGGCCGGGGCGGCGCTCGCCCTGGCCGGGATGACCGCCACGGTGGGCGGATCGCTGCTCTGGGGCCTCGGCGGCAGCGTTCGGGTCAGTCACTATCCGCAGGCCTGGTACACCGCCGACCGGATCATGGGAGACGGCGACGAGTCGATGCTGTTCCTGCCCTGGCACCAGTACCAGCCCTTCTCCTTCACCGAGGCGCGCAGCGTGGCGACGCCGGCTGGAGCCTTCTTCCGGCGACCGGTGCTCAGCAGCGATGCCGTCGAGTTGGGACCGGTGCGGAGCAACTCGTCGTCGTATCGGATGGCGTACCTGGATCGGTTGATCGCGGCCGGCGGCGGAGGGCATTTCGGGCACCTGATCGCCCCGCTGGGCGTCCGGTACGTCGCGCTGGCCCACGACCGGGAAAGCGGCACGTACGCGTGGCTCGACAGACAGACGGATCTGGAGCCGGTGCTGCGGACCGCCTCCCTCGACCTGTACCGGGTGACGGTCAGCGGGACCGGCCGGGTGGTGAGCGCCCGGGACGGCGACTACGCCGCGCTGCTCGCCTGGGCCGGGCAGGGGCGGCTCGGGACGGAGGCGGTGATCTCCGGGGCCGGCGGCGGAACCGTGCCGTCCGCGGCATCGGGTGGCCTGCGGCGCATCGGCTCGACCCGCTGGCGGGTGGCTGCGGGTGAGGCCGGCTGGGTGGTGCTGCCCGAGGAGTGGTCGGCGGGCTGGACGGCGGGGGATCAGGTCACCCGGCGCACCGTCGCGGGGACGGTCGCGGTCCATGCCGGTTCGGGGGCCTTCACGGTGCGTTACGCGCCGTGGAAGTGGTTACGGCTGGGTCTGGCAGGGTCGTTGCTGACGCTGCTGGCGCTGCTCGCCGCCGGTCTGGTGGAGCATCGGCGCGAGCTGTCGCCGCGGTTCAGACGGCGGCCTGGCGGTAGTGGCCGCCGAGGTGCCGGCCCAGGATCGTGACGGTGTCGCGCAGCGTGCGCACGATGGTCTTGCTGGTGACCGTGCTGCCGTTGGCGGCGGTGTTGAGCGCGACCGGCGCGGCGTGCAGGTTGCGGATGCCGGCCGCCTTGGCCGCGACGAAGAACTCCAGGTCGAAGGCGAAGCGCTGCTCGCGCAGGTGCGGAAGCAGCTGGGCGAGGGCGTCCCGGCGGATGATCTTGCAGCCGGTCTGGGTGTCCTTGACCTGCAGCAGGAAGAGCAGGGTGACCAGGGTCGAGTAGACCATCGAGATCAGCTTGCGGGCCTTGGAGGCGCCGCTGACCGAGTGGGCGTGCCGCTTGTCGGCGTAGACGGCCGCGTGGTCGCCGCCGCGGGCCAGCTCCAGGTAGGTGGCCAGGTGCGCCGGGTCGATGTCGCCGTCGGCGTCGATGAAGCCGACCCAGGCGCCCTGAGCGGCGGCGAAGCCCTGGTGCAGCGCGTTGCCCTTGCCGGAGTTGAGCCGGTTGTCGATCAGCCGGACCTGCGGCAGGTACGGCACGTGCAGCTGCGAGCCGTCGGTGCTGCCGTCGTTCACCGCGATGATCTCGTGCCCGATGCCGGCGGCGGCCAGCGTCGCGCTGATCGCGTGAATGGTCTGGCCGACGACCGGGCCGCAGTTGTAGAACGGCACGACCACGGTCAGCTCGACACCGGTGGTGGCCGGGGCCCAGAGGGTGGGGCCGGTCACCGGAGCGGCGACGGCCGGGGTGGCGGTGGGGACGAGGCGCTCGAGCGTGGCGGTTGCGTTCATGTCCACTACGGTCGAGCCGTAACCTCAAGCTGGGCTCTGGTCGGATTCAGCCCTCCGGCAAGCTTGCCGATCCGCCGTCGGGCCCGCGCCGCGACCGGGCGATGATCGTGACGTACCGCGCCGCGATCCGAGACGACCGGGATGACGTGCCGAAATCGCCGTTCACAAGGGCACGACGGCGCGGCGGGCCACCCCGGGCGCATCGCGTTCCCGCGCCCAGGCGGGCTCCGGGTGGCCGGCCCGCTCGGCGGCCGCCGATCGCAGTGTCCCGGTCACCTCGTGGTCGCCGGGTGGCCGGAAGTCGTCGTAGTGGTCGGCGGTCTCCTCCCCGGCCGGCAAACTGTGCAGGAAGACCACCTCGTCGGCGACCTCCGCCAGATCCTCCACCACGGCCGGCGCCGCGACCGGCGACGCCAGGATCACCTCGCCGGCGCCCAGAGCCCGAGCCACCTCGCAGGCGGCCCGAGCGGTCGTGCCAGTGGCGGCACCGTCGTCGACCAGCACTACCCTCCGCCCGCACAAGACGACCGGCGGCAGGTCGCCCCGCAGCGAATGCACCGCTCGTTCCAACTCGGTCCAGAGGTGTGTCCGGCCCACGGCGAGCGCGCGTGGACCGAGCCGGTGACGGCCGGCCACGTGGGGGTCGACGACGGCCGCGCTGTTCTCGCCGACAGCACCCATGGCCAGTTCCGCCTCCTGCGGCGCCCCGACCGTGCGGACCACGATCACGTCGAGCACGGCGTCCAGCGCCCGGGACACCTCACGGGCGACCATGATCCCGCCCGGGGACAGACCGAGGACCACGACGCCGGTCCCGCGCCGGTCGGCGAGCGCCCGGCCCAGCCGGCGCCCGGCCTCCACCCGATCGTGAAACATCACGTCACCTCCGGTGCTCCCTCCACGATGACGGCGAGCAGAGGGCCGCCGCACGGGCCGAACGGCCCGGTTCCCACGACCCGCGGCACGCGAGACGGCCCGCGTTGTCACGACCGTTCGGCTGGTCCCCGCCGCAGGGCCGGAGGCCCCTACCCGATACACCCACCGCTGCATACGGTGGAGGGGTATCAGGAGGTGGTCGGCATGCGACGACTACTCGTGCTGGGTGCCGGAACCGCCGGCGTCATGGTGGCCAACAAGCTGCGACGGCGCCTGCACCGGGCCCACTGGCGGATCACCGTCGTCGAATCCGGCGAACGGCACTTCTACCAGCCGGGTTTCCTCCTGGTGCCGTTCCGGCGATACGCTCCGAAGCTGGTCTCCAAGCCCACGGAGCGGCTGCTCGCCGACGGCGTGGAGCTGATCCGCGGGGAGGTCTGGCGAGTCGACGCCGTGGCCGGCCGGGTCGCGCTGGCCGACGGTTGCCAACTCCCCTACGACTACCTGGTGATCGCCACCGGGGTGAGCCCGCGCCCGGATCAGACGCCCGGCATGCTCGACGGCGGGCAGTGGCGCGACAGCATCTTCGACTTCTACACCTATGACGGCGCGGTCGCGCTGGCCCCGGCCCTGGAGCGGCTCACCGCCGGCCGGCTGGTCGTGCACATCACCGACATGCCGATCAAGTGCCCGGTCGCGCCGCTGGAATTCACCTTCCTGGCCGACGACTATCTGCGACAGCGCGGCCTGCGGGATCGTGTCGACCTGACGTACGTGACCCCGCTGCCCGGCGCGTTCACCAAGCCCATCGCGGCCGCGCGGCTCGGGACGATGCTCGACGAGCGCAAGGTCGCGGTGGAGCCGGACTTCCTGGTCGAGCGGATCGACGGACGCAAGCTGGTCTCCTACGACGAGCGGGAGGTCCCGTTCGACCTGCTGGTGACCGTGCCCCTGAACATGGGTGCGGACTACGTGGCCCGGTCCGGGCTGGGCGACGAGCTCAACCTGGTACCGGTGGATCGGCACACCATGCTGGCGAAGGCGTACGACAACGTCTTCGCGCTGGGCGACGCCAACGACATCCCGGCCTCCAAGGCGGGCTCGGTGGCGCACTTCGCGGCCGAGGTCTTCACCGGCAACTTCGTCGAGCACGCGGCCGGCCGCCCGATGACCGGCAGCTTCGACGGGCACGCCAACTGTTTCGTCGAATCCGGCCACGGCAAAGGCCTCCTGATCGACTTCAACTACGACACCGAGCCGCTGCCGGGCCGTTATCCGGTGCCCGGCCTCGGCCCCTTCCGGCTGCTGGACGAGTCCGTCGTCAACCACTGGGGCAAGCTCGCGTTCCGGTGGATGTACTGGCATCTGCTGCTGCCCGGCCGCCCGCTCCCGTTGCCGGCCCGCATGTCGATGGCCGGCAAGCACCCGCCCGAGCCCGAGGAGTAACCCCACCATGCCTGTCACCAGCATCGACGGCCGCGACATCCACGTCGACGACGAAGGGTTCCTCACCGCGTACGGCGAATGGGACGCCGACCTCGCCGGGCGCCTCGCCGAGCGCATCGGCATCGACCTCACCGACACGCATTGGAAGGCCCTGACGTTCCTGCGTGAGGACTATGCCGTACGCGGCGAAACCGCCACGCTGCGGCGGGTGTCGGCCGGGGCCGGCATCCCGATCAAGGAACTGTTCGCCCTGTTCCCCACGAAGCCGGCGAAGAAGATGGCCTACCTCGCCGGACTGCCCAAGCCGCACGGCTGCGTCTGACCGCACCCGGCGGCCTCGCCCCAGCAACTCTGTCCGGGAAGGGACTGCACGATGACCACGGAGACTGAGCCGGCCCGCGTGCCGGACTTCGGCGACGACGCCGCCACCGGCCGCACCCTCGCCATCATCTGCTCCAAGGGCGGTCTGGACATGGCGTACCCCGCGCTGATCCTGGCCAATGCGGCACTCGGCGAGGGCGTGCAGACGCACCTGTTCTTCACGTTCTGGGGATTCGACATGATCACCAAGTCACGCATGGCGGACCTCAAGTTCACCGTGCTCGGCAACACCGCCACCCACCTGCCGCAGGGCCTGGGCGGGCTGCCCGGGATGACAGCGATGTCCACCCACCGGATGCGGGAGCAGATCGCCGGGGCCGGGGTGCCCGAGGTGCCGGACTTCCTCGACCAGATCGTCGCCTCCGGCGGCCACCTGTGGGCCTGCCGGTTGTCGGCCGACATGATGCAGCTCAGCCGCGAGGACCTCTACGACGGGGTGGAGGACATCATCAACGCGGCCGACTTCATCGAGAAGACCGCCGGCGCGCAACTGCTCTTCATCTAGATCCCGGCGGGGCGACGGGCGCGCCGATGGTGGCGAGCCATCCGGCCACGGCGGGATCGTCGGCGCGGTCCGCACACGCACCCACATGCCCGTCCGGGCGCACCACCGTGACGCCGTGCCCCGGGGCGTTTCCGAGCCGGTGCACATGCACGGTTTCGCCGTCCCCGGCGATGCCCGGCGCCCCTCGATCGAGCAGCAGATGCACGCCCGGCCGAGCGATCAGCTCGTGCAGGCGAACAGGGCGCCGGCCGGCCTCCACCGGCAGGTCCGGCAGCCGATCACCGGGCGACCACGGCCCAGCGCGGCGCGGCGCGGCGCGGGACAGTGCGCTGTCCCGGTAGCTCGCATCGAGCTGGCCCAGCAGACGGACGGCCTCGCCGACGAGCCGGCGGCGGCGCAGCACGGCCGGCAGGACCGGTGCGGCGAGCGGCAGCAGGACGCCCCGGGCGAACTCGGCGACCGGTTCGAGCCCGGACTCGGCGTGGAAGATCAGGTTGGTCAGGCGCAACGATCGAAGCGCGGCCGGGCGCCGCTCCGCCTGGTAGGAGTCGAGCAGCCGGGCCGGATGGCTGCTCCGCCCGGCCAGTGCGAGCTTCCACCCGAGGTTGACCGCGTCCTGGAGCCCGACGTTCATACCGAGACCACCGGCTGGGGAGTGCACGTGCGCCGCGTCGCCGGCCAGCAGGAGCCGCCCGTCGCGGTAGCGGTCGGCCACGCCGTACCGCAGGCGCAGACGGGTGGACCAGGCCACCGCTGCCGGCCGGGCCACGACTCCGGACCGCTCCAGGGCAGACTGCAACTCGCCGGGCGTCGGGTCCGGGTCCGGATGAGCGCTACCGGCGGCCGGTCCCCCGGCGGGCTGGGTGACCAGCAGCCGCCAGTGCGCGCCCTCTCCGAGCGGGAACAGGAAGCAGAGCCCGTGCCGACCGGCGTACACATGCAGCAGCTCGGGTGGCAGGTCGCCGGTCAGGGCGAGGTCGGCGAGCAGGATCTCCTGCCGGTAGCCGGCCTCCCGGCGACGGATCCCGGCGATCCCGCGCACGGTGCTGTCCGTTCCGTCGCAGCCGGCGACCCAGCGGCATCGCACCCGCTCATCGCGGCCCGAGGTGTGCAGCACCGCCTCCCCCGACACACTGTCCAGCCCGGGGTGATACCCGGTCAGTTCCGTACCGCGCTCGACCGTCACGCCGCGCTCGGCCAGGGCGCCGGACAGAACGGCCTCGACGTCGGCCTGCCGGACCAGGGTCAGGTACGGGTAGGGCGTACCGCGGATCCCGAGATCCTCGAGGGAGGCGAGCACTACGCCTCGCCCGGTGTGCAGCACGGCTCGCGGGGCGGCGCCCGCCCGGTCGAGCAGCGACTCGACGACACCCAGCGGCCTCAACGCCTCCAGCGTGCGCGGGTGCACGATCAGCGCGCGGGACGGCCGGAACGCCCGCGGCCGTCGCTCCACCACCCGCACCCGGGCCCCGAGTGCATGCGCCTGCAGGGCCACGGTCAGCCCGACCGGGCCGGCCCCGGCGACCAGGACGTCCACCGGCGGGCCGCTCATCGCACGCCGACCGGGCACCACCAGGCCGCACCGGCGTCGCCGGTCGCCGCCCGCCACCTCTCGGAACGCTCGGCGGCGTCGGCCCGGGTCATCCCCGGCACCACCCGGTAGTCGATCGAAGCCCGGTGGCTGACCAGGGCCAGCACCCACCACAGGGCACGGGCGTACGCGGCCGCCCGGTCGGGGCCGTCCCATTCGTACAGGCCGCGGTAGACGCCGTGATCGTCGTGCGCCAGCCACAGCTTGGACGCGAAGCCGGGGAATCCGACGAACAGGGGCGTGTTGAGGATGCTCTCGGCCCGGAACAGGGCGTGACCCCGGCCGCGGACCCCGCGCAGCCGGAACTCGACCACGAGAACGCAGGGCTGCGCCGGGGCCGGCCGGTCCACAACGGTGTCCCGGTAGACCCGGGCGATGGTGCCGTCCCCGAACGACACCATCCGGCCAACGTGGGTCCGAGGTAGGTGTACCCGGCGGCGGGCCAGCAAGCGGGCGGTGACACCGGCGCAGCGCGCAACGGCGGCTGCGGCGACGGGCAGCGGCAACGGCGGAGCGTGCACGACGGCCTCCTTCGCGGGTGCGCGTACGTGCCCCCATCCTCCCGTGGCCCGGTGCGGCGGCGGCAGGGCCGAAGGACCACATCAGGCGCCGGACCGCCGTACGGGCCGAAGGTTCTGATCCTGAGCCGGTTCTGCCGGGTCGAGGGCGAACCGTTCGATCGGTTCGCCACGAGGCAAGATCGGTGCCGGGCCCGGTCCGGGCCTGCAGGTGCCGGATCTCGGCACCGGTCAGCCGTGGCCACAGCGCCACGTCGGCCGGCACGTAGGCCGGCACGTAGGCCGGTCGGCGGTGGGCGCGGGCGAAGTCGGCGGGCTCGACGCCGAACGCCTCGGCCCGGTCGGCGGCGGGCCGCGCCCGGCCGCGCGGCAGCCGGGAGGTGGTGGACTTGCCGGCGCCGTCGGGGCCGGGGAAGCCGAACACCTCACGTTTTTCGGCGGGCCGATCGAGGAGGAAGCATGCCGACCGATTGTGTGAAAAGGGTCAGGTCGCGCGGGCCGGTGCCGATCGGTGGGTTACGCACCCGCGGACACCGGAAGGCCCATGTTCCTGAGCTCCCCGTGGATCCGATACGTCACCATCGCGGTGACGATTGCCGTCGCGTACGTCGTAGCGACGGTCACCGGCGCCCCCGAAGCCGTGACCACGAGCTTGTCCGCGGTGTCGGTCGCGGCCGGCCTCACCGCCGCGATCCTGGGTATCCGCCTGTACCGGCCGCGCACGCTGTGGCCGTGGCTGCTGGCCGCCTCCCTGCTGCTGGCAGCGGTCGGCACCCTGCTCCCACCCGGCGTGCTCAACGGTGACGCCCCGAGCGCGGCCGACGCGTGCTTCCTCAGCGTGACCACCGGCGGAGCCGTGACCCTGCTGCTCATCCTGCGCAAACGCAACCCGGGACGGGACCTGGCGGGCCTGCTCGACGCGGCGATCATCACGGTCTCGGCCGGCCTGTTCTGGTGGATCTTCCTGATCGACCCGATCGTCGGCGGCACCGACGTCGAGCTGACCACCCGGCTGGTCGCGGCCGCCTACCCGCTGGGTGATCTGATGCTGGCCGCGCTCGGCGCCCGCCTGCTGCTGGACACCGGCCGCAAGTCCGTCGCCGTCTACAGCATCACCGGTTACCTCGGGCTGACCGTCGTCCCGGACACCATCAGCACGCTCGGCACGCTGTCCGGCAGCACGCGCGGGCACGCGCTGGCCGCCGTGCTGTGGGTCGTCTCGCCGCTGGTGCTCGGCCTGAGTTGCATGCACCCGTCGATGCGGGACCTGGACGCGCCGAGTGCGGTGCCCACCCCGGACATGGGCCCGCTGCGGCTCACCACGCTCGCGCTCGCCTCACTGCTCGCACCGGCGACGCTGCTGGTGCAGTTCCTGCGAGGCGCGCCGCTGCACGTGCCGCTGATCTGCGCCACCTGCGGCGTGTTGTTCCTGCTGGTCATCGGGCGGCTGGCCGGGCTGGTCGGGGACATGCGGCGGATGGCGACGACCGACGGGCTGACCGGGTTGCGGACCAGGCGGCACTTCCAGGAGGCCCTCGCCCACGCCGGGCACCGCGACCACGCGGTGATCCTGTTCGACATCGACCACTTCAAGCGGGTCAACGACACGTACGGGCATGACGGCGGCGACCGGGTGCTGCGCGAGGTCGGCGCCCGGCTCGGCGACGCGGTCCGGGCGCAGGACGTGATCGCCCGCTACGGTGGCGAGGAGTTCGCGGTCCTGCTGCCGCACACCTCGCCCGCGGAGGCGCACCTGGTCGCCGCCCGCATCCACGCCGCGGTCCGGGCCACGCCGATCCCGGTCACCGCGACCGAGTCGATCACGGTGACGGTGTCGGTCGGGGTGGCGTGCACCCCGACCGACGTGACCGATTCTGCCGGGCTTCCGTTGCTCGCCGACCAGCTGCTCTACCAGGCCAAGGAGTCCGGGCGGGACCAGGTCGCGGTGGCCGCCTGATCAGAGACCGGACGGGCCGGCCCCGGCCAGGGAACCGCTGAACGGATGTTCGGGCCGGTGGAGGTAGCAGCGGACGCGGCGCTCACCCGCCTCCCATTCACGGTCCGACGGAGTGAACCAGATCGCGTTGACGCCGTACTTCTCCTCGTCGTCGACCGGCACCTTGAGGTAGGCCGCGATGAGGTCGAAGCAGGCGTCCGCGATCTGATCGTCGTCACGCGGCGCAGTCTTCGCCTTGCTGGTGGACTTGACCAATCCGACCAGTTCGACCGTGTGTCGAGTCGAGCATGACCTGGCCGTCCAGTCCGTGACGTGGCCGGCCTTGTCCTGCGTGGCGACGGCGCAGGGCATCCGGACGCCGGCAGCCGGATTGGCGTAGGCGTTCTTGACGCTCCCGGTGACGAACTCCTTGGCTGTCGACCCGTTCCAGGCGAAAGACTCCTTGGACACGTCGCAGGAGTACCACCGGGAGCCCGCTCGCCAGGCCGCGTCGCTCGGGTAGCCCACCTCGATCTTGACCAGCAGGCCGGGGTGGGCGCCACCGACGTATGCGTCGACTTTCGTCCGGCACTCGCGGTAGGCCGTCGCTCTCCGCTCCGAGCCCTCCAGCGGCGGAATGTCGAGCTGGTACGTGATCGGCCCGACATAGGCCACCTCGAACTGGTGCTCGGTGTCGCACGGCACGCTGTCCTTCGCGTCGCGCTGGTCCTCGAAGTTGAAGCAGGTGCCGACGGCCGGCGTGTACGGCGCCGGGGCGGACGGCGACGGTGACGCGGCCGCTTGCGGCTGCTTGCTGTCGCAGCCAGTCACGAGCAGCAGCAACGCTGCCGCGGCGACCGCGGCCGAGCGGATGGACGGCATGTTCCGGGGCCCCGTATCTCAAGATCGAACGATGACGTGAAGAGATATCAGAAGGGAACAGCCCGGCGCGACCCCGCAGAACTTTCCCTCTGAGAAAATCTGCCCTTTGCGCAACGGAAGCCGCGCCATGAGCGCACCCACCCAACGGCGGCACCCGCGGCGAGCCGATCATCCCGCTGCCCATCGTCCGGCAGCGCAACACCGCCCTGGCGATCCTCGCCAGTCTCGCGGTCGGCATGGCGATGTTCGGCGGCGCGGTCTTCCTCGGTCAGTACTTCCAGATCGGCCGCGGCTACAGCCCGACCCAGGCCGGACTGCTGACCATTCCGCTGATGGCCGGCGTGCTCGTCACCTCGAACCTGGTGCTCGCCGTGCAGAACACCGTCGCGCTCAAGGACATCGGCGCGGCCAGCTCCACGGTCGCGTTCTTCCGCTCGCTCGGCGGCACCATCGGCGTCTCGGTCCTGGGTGCGGTCCTGGCCCGGCAGGTCACCGACCAGATCACCCACGACCTGGCCGCGGCCGGCGTGCCCGCCTCCGGCAGCGGCGGCGGCACCAGCGCGCTCAACCTGACCGCGCTGCCGGAGCCGATCGTGCACATCATCCGGGCCGCCTACGGCGACGCGACCGGGCACATCTTCGGAATCTCGGCGTTCATCGGGATCGTCGGCATCATCGCGGCGATCGCCATGCGGCCGGTCATGCTGCGCGACAGCCTCGACCTGCCCGACGAGATCAAGGCCGCGGCGGTCGCCGCCGACGCGGTCGACGGCGCCCCGGCCATCGACCAGGTGGACACCACCCGGCGCTGATCCCCGGCTCCCGTTCCGGCGCGCATCTCCAGGCCGACACCACCTCGCGCGCCGGAACGGGCTCCCCCAGCATGACCATCGTCACCCTGCCTACCAGGGAATTCGTGGCGACAGCCGTCTGTTGATCATTCCGCTGCATCCCCCCGTTCGCTACACCCGCCAGGAGCCAGTGGTGATCCCGACCCTCCAGCGGCCCACCGCGCCCGCGATCGTCCTCCCAGAACCCCGAACCCCTTCCTGGGTACGTCGTAACGCGCTCCGCCTCGCCGCCGTCGCCGCGGTCCTGGTGCTGGTGACCGTCGAGCTGGTCCTGGGCTGGAGCTCCCTGACCGACGCGCTGCACCAGCTGCGCCGCCCGCACCCCGGATGGCTGCTGCTGGCCGTCGCCGCCGAGATCGTCTCGATGAACGCCTACGCCCGCATGCAACGGCACCTGCTGCGGTCGGCCGGGGTGCGCCCGCCCATGATCGACAACGTGCACCTCGCCTACGCCGCGCACTCGCTGAACGAGACGCTGCCCGGCGGCCCGGCGTTCTCCACCCGGCTCAACTTTCAGCAGATGCGTCGCTTCGGGGCCACGCCCGCCGTCGCCTCCTGGGTGATCGCGCTCAGCGGCATCCTCTCCGCCTGCGCCCTCGCCGTGATCACCGTCGCCGGCGCCCTCGCCGCCGGTGGCGACGCCGACTGGCGGCACCTGGTCGGCCTGCTCACGGCCACGATCCTGCTGATCGCCGGCGCCCGCCGGATCGCCCGGCGCCCCGCACTCTTCCACGGCCCGCTCGCCGCCGTGAACCGCCTGCGCCACCGCCCGGCCGACCACGGCCACGACCGCATCCAGGACTTCCTCACCCAGCTGCGGGCGGCCCGGCTGCGCCCCGCCCGGGGCCTGGCCGCCGCCCTGCTCGCCCTGCTGAACTGGCTGCTGGACGCGGCCGGCCTGTGGCTGTGCTTCCTGGCCATCGGCGAACCGGCGCCCGGGATCACGGCGACCCTGCTCGCGTTCTGCGCGGCGATGGCCGCCGGGACCGTCACGATCGTCCCGGGGGGCCTCGGCATCATCGACAGCGCCCTGATCCTCGGCCTGATCACCGGCGGGGTGGGGGCGCCGGTGGCGGTGGCGGTCGTCGTGCTCTATCGGCTGATCAGCTTCGGGTTCATCATCGGGCTGGGGTGGCTCTCCTGGTTGCGCCTGCGCCACCGCAGCACGCAGGCCGCTCAGTTGTGACCGGCCACTGGCCTCGGCGGGCGTGGCGACCGTGAACCGGACCATGGACGAGCCGACGGAGGCGTGCCGCTGGAGGGACCCCACTCTCCGGGCGGTGGCAGCGAACCCGGCAACATCCCGCGAAGATTCTGATCCGTCTCGTCGACGACCCGCACCCGCGCGTCCGCTGGGCGGCGGCCACCAATCCCGGGTGCGACGAACACGTGCAGCGCGCCATCTGCGCGTCGGTCCGCTCGCCGGCGGAAGATCCCTCGTACTGAATCGTCTCGCCGGCGTCTCGGCAGGCGGCGCGTCCCCGTTCCCTGCTCACCGCCCCCGACCTCGGCACTGTCAATTGCCGGCATGAGCGCGGGTCCGGTCGCCCGAATGCGAGGCCGAACGTTGACGGTTGACGATATCATCGTCGCATCCGAGTGGTGACAGTTTGGATGAATATGGTCGGGAACATCTTCCAGGCACTCAGCCTGGCCGGGGTAATTCTCGCTATCTACTATGCGTCGTCGCAAACAAGGAAGCTCCAGAGACAAGTTCACATCTCCAACTTGTACAGCAGATACGACGCCCTGCATCATGCCAACGAGCGCTACGATGCCGGTCTTTCCATGCTTTTCCAAAAGCCTGAGCTCAGGCCGTACATCTTCGGGCGGAAGGCCGTGGACCTCGTCGGGGAAGAACTCGATCGCGCTCTCATCGTGGCCGATCAGATGGCCGGCGCTGTTGACCACGCATTGCGAGTGGGTGATCGCTTTCCGGACCCGGGAGACGAAGGCTGGTCTCCCGTCGCCCGGGAGATGGCACGGACGCCGCTCTTCCGGGCAATCGTGCTGGAGAAGCCGCACGATTTTCCTGACCTCGGTAGATACTTCGTGGCCGATGACAACGCGCCCGCCGGCGCGCCGCCGAACGGAATCGTGCCGAATTGAGTGCGCAGGAGAGGTGCGCCCCCTCATCGGCTGGCAGGCGATAAAAGCCCGATACGACCTTGACCCGATGGACCGGAGCGTGCCTGACGGGAACATGGAGGACTGATCTTTTCGGCGACGACTCGGCCGCCGAACTCGTCGCGGAGATCCGGTTATCGGGATCGGGCCTGCTCCTCTGCCTGTTCGAGCCATCCGCGGTAGCAACTGGCGAAACCTGTCGGGCTTCCGTCCGGCTCGCGCAGAGGGCGAAATCCGCGGTCGTCGGCGGTGTCGTCCGCCCACATCCGGCCACGCGCGGGCCCGTTGATCACGAGTGCCTCGCGGTAGGCACAACCGAGGTGGCACAGATAAAGCAGTCCGACGTAGTGCTCGGGCGCGCAGACCGCAGCGTCGTGCTGCTCCCAGTAGGCGTCCTCGGCCGCGTTGAACTGCTCCTCGGATTCGAAGTCGTCCTCGTCCGGTGGTTCAGGCAGGCCATCGGCCGGGTTGAACGCCTCGGTGTGCGGGAACGGCTGGCTCAACGTCTCCAGATCGGTCAACGTCGCGCCATCTCCCTCCCAGCACCAACGGCCTCCGACGCGGCGGAGCGGGAACAGGCCGTATGCGGGCCCAGCCCCGCCCCGGCTGACCTGCAGGAGAAAGGTCCGGTACTCGGCGGGTAGGTCGACGCCCAGCTGTGACTCCAACTCGGCCAGCTCATGCTCGGTGACCGGCGGTTCAAGCCGCCACTGATGGTCGTTGGCTCCGAAAACCGATCCGGCGTGCGGGTGGGTGGACAGCGTGGCCAGGCGATCGGGCACATCCGACCAGTCCGAGATGATCACCGCGACACCATAGACCGCAAGACCGATCCACAACGCGCTCCCGTGCAAGGACATCGCCGGTCAGCAGCGGCCGATCTCCGCAGCTGACGCGCGCTGCCACCAAGGATCGCCTCTATCGGCGAAGTCGTCCCGGCATGGCGGGTGGCAGTCAGCGCCCGGTGAGCTGGCCGATCATGCGGACTGAGTTCTCGACGGTGTCGAAGCCGCGCGGGAGCATCACGCGCTCATAGGCGGCGACCGCGGAGAGCAGATCCTTGTCGGACAGCAGTTCGGCGGCGAGAGTCTCGGCGTCCTGCAGGGCGGTGTTGGCGCCGACCCCGCCGGCGGGCGGCATCGTGTGGACCGCGTCGCCGAGCAGTGTCACGGGGCCGGGCGGCCACGGGTCGAAGCGGGTGCCGGCGCGGAGAGTGATCGGGAAGAAGGAGGTGCTGTCGCCGTACGCAATAAGGGTCCTGATTCTGGGGTCCCAACTGCTCGTGGCGTCGATCGCCGTTTGGTGGAGGTCGGCGCCGACTCGCTCCGGGGTCGTGACCAGCGCGATCATCAGGTATCCGCCGGGGTGGTCGCGGTAGCGGACGGGAGCGAAGCCGACGCCGATGCCGTTGTCGCCGGCCACCCAGCAGAATCCGCGGCGGAAGTCGGCCGGGATCAGTGGCTCGGTCTCGGCGTCGATCGGCATCCGGCCGTAGACGCAGCGTAACCCGAGGTCGCGGGGACCAGAATCGGGAACCAACTGCCGCCGCACGGCCGAGCCGACCCCGTCCGCACCGACGAGGAGGTCACCTTCGTCGGTGCCGCCCCCGGCGAACTCGACGCGGACCCGTCCGGAATCGGTCCATTGGTAGGAACTGACCGTCCGCCCGAAGACCACTCGGCCGTCGAGCCCGGTCAGCAGCCCGCGGCGGAACGTGTCCCGGTCCACGTTGCTGAGTTCGCTCGCCGGGATGCCGGGGAACTCCTGCGCGAAGACCCGTTCGAGCCGCTGGGTGAACGTCGCGACCAGGTCCCCGTTGACGCCGCTGGTGTCGCGGACCCGGTCGAGCACCTCCGGCGGCAGGCAGGCCCGGAGAGCGGCGTTCCCGTTGGCGTCGATGTGGATCCGGTAGCCCTGGTTGCGAGTCCGTGGGGTCGGGTCCTGCTCGTAGACGACGGCGTCGACGTCGCCCTGCCGCAGTGCTTGCGCGAGGGCGAGACCGCCGATGCCGGCCCCGCTGATCAGTACTCGTGTCATGCCCGGCACGGTATCAATCGCACGCATGTTTTTGTCAATCATATGAATACTTGACTGTTTCAGGCGGGCGTATGATCACCGCGTGACATCTCCACGTCCGCGCAGGTCACCAGCGCCGCAGAACCGGCAGCGGGACCCCGAGCGCACCCGGCAGAAAATCCTCGAGGCGGCCGCTGCGGAGTTCTCCGAGCACGGCTACGCCGGCGCGCGGACCAGGGCGATCGCCTCCCGGGCGGGGGTGAACCAGCAGCTGGTGTCGTACTACTTCGGCGGGAAGGAGGGCCTCTACCGGGCCATGTCCGAGCGGTGGGCGCAGCGCCGCGACGAGCTGGCACCGCCCGGCTCGTCGCTGCCGGACCAGTTGCGCGGCTACGCGACGGAGACGCTGCGCGACCCGGCCGGCGTGCGGATGTTCGCGTGGAGCGGTCTGCAGTGGACCGGCCCCGACGACGACCCGGACCGCGACACCCGCACCGAGATGCTCGGCGGCAGTGTCACCCGGCTGCGGGCCCTGCAGGCGGCGGGCCGGCTGCCGGCCGAGCTCGACCCGGTCTGCCTGGAGATCATGCTGATGGCCGCGTGCATGGCGACGACCACGCTGCCGCACGTGATCGAGGGGCTGGTCGGGGCGGATCCGCGCTCCCCCGAGTTCGTCGAGCACTACGCGAGTCAGGTCGCGCTCCTGGCCCAGCACATCGGCCTCGGCGACTGACCGGCGTCACCGAGGCGAGTCACGACGCGCTCCCGGCCCAGCACATCGGCCTCGACGACTGACCGGCGTCACCGAGGCGAGTCACGACGCGCTCCCGGCCCAGCACATCGGCCTCGACGACTGACCGGCGTCACGGAGTCGAGTCAGGACGCGCGACCGGCTCGCTTCGGCGACTGATCGTCCGGTGTCAGGGGACCGAGACCACGACCACGCCGGTCGCGACCAGGATCGCGGAGAGGACGCGGAAGCGGCCGAACGGCTCGTGGAACCGCAGGACGCCGGTCAGCGCCGCGAGCACGCCGCTGCTCCCGCGCAGGGCCGCGACCGGGGCCGGCGCGCCGCGCGTCTGCGCCCACAGCACCAAGCTGTACGCGAGCAGTGACGACGTCCCGCCGGTCAGCCCGAGCACGCGGTGTGGCCGGATCTGCACGAGCAGCTTGCGCTCCCCCGAACGATCAGACAGTGGACCCCGGCGAGGCAGCCGTCGCCCCGCCGGCCGGCGTGACCTCCTCGCGATAGCCGCTCAACGTCAGCCCGAGAACAGTGCGGAACTCGTTGGCCAGGTGGGCGTGGTCGCTGTACCCGAGGTCGGCGGCGACCGCGGCCAGGCTGAGGCCGGGTTCGGCTCGCACGCGTTCGGCGGCCTCCTGCAGACGGCGGCGGCGGATCATCGTGAGCGGCGACAGCCCGACGTAGCGTGCCGCGAGCCGCTGCAGCGACCGCGCCGACACGTTCAGGCGCTCGGCCGCGTCCTTGACCGTGCGGATCGTCGGGTCGGTGTCGATGACGTCCGCCATCGTGTTGGCCAGTAGCGCCTCGTGATCGGGCGGGGGCACCGAAGCGGCGAGCCAGTCACTGAAGGCCTCGATCGCGTGCCGGTGCCGGGTCGCGGCGTCCCCGGGGCCGGCCATCGCGCGACCCACGGTCTCGTGCAGGACCGGGATCTCAATTTCCCGGTACGTGTCCCGCAGCGCCCCCGGTTCGGCGACCAGGTGTGGCACGGCGGCCGGTCGCAGCAGCGCGCCGACGCCCCACCCGGTTCCGCTGAGGTCGCGGTGGGAGGCGCGCGTCGTCGGCCCGGAGAGCCCGACCAGGTCCGGCTCGACGACGAGGTTGCAGGCGGGGAAGGCGATCAAATGCTGGCGGGAGGTGCGGCCGGGCTGGATCTGCCATTCCGGGATCCAGAACCATCGCACGAGCCGGGCGACCGCGTCCGGCGGCGCATATCTGTCGAAGGTGGGCAGACGGGCCGGGTAGAGGATGCCACGCGGCTGGGTCTTCTGTCGCGAATCTTCAAGCGGCTCGGCATCGGGCATACCTACGATCCTGACCTATGACCGAGACGAACAAGGCCGCGGACGGCCAGTACACGACGAACGGCATCCCGCACGGCGCGACCCGGCTGACCCCTTTCCTGGTCGTTCCGGACTCCCGTGGGGCCATCGACTTCTACATCAAGATTTTCGGCGCGCGGGTCGTCGACGTGACCGAGTTCGGCGACGTGGTCGCGCACGCCGTCCTCGACTTCGGCGGCTGCCTGCTGCAACTGGGTGAGCCGCAGCCCGACTACGGGCTGATCCCGCCGCCGGCCGGGGACCAGGACTGCTACTCGATGGGCCTGTACTGCCCGGACGTCGACGACGTGGTCGCGCGGGCCGAGGCGGCGGGCGCGGTGGTGCGCGAGGCGCCGGCGACGTTCGTCTCCGGTGACCGGTTCGCGAGCGTCCGGGACCCGTACGGGATCAGGTGGTCGATCTTGACGCGGGTCGAGGACCTCTCGGAGGAGGAGAGCGCCCGCCGGGTCGCCGAGTGGGCCAGTCAGCAGAGCCAGCCGGCCTGACCCCTCGGCGACCGGGGCGTCAGGGCAGGAAGACCGCGCGGACGCAGCCGTCCTCCTTCTCCTTGAACATGCGGTAGCCCTCCGGCGCCCGGTCCAGCGGCAGCACGTGGGTGGCCAGGTGCTCGGTCGTCACCTCACCCTTCGCCATCCGCTCCAGCAGCATCGGGATGTACCGCTGGCCGTGCATCTGCGCGCCCCGTACCGTCAGGCCCTTGTTCATCAGGGCGCCGAGCGGGAACTTGTCGACGACGCCGGCGTAGACGCCGAGCACGAACACCGAGCCGCCCTTACGGCAGGCGTGAATGGCCTCGCGGACCGCGATCGGGCGGTCGGTCTGCAGGCGCAACTGCTGCTTGATCTGGTCGTATCCGAAGTGCGGCCCGGGCGCGTGCGCCTCCATCCCGACCGCCTCGATGCACACGTCCGGGCCCCGGCCGCCGCTGCGTTCGCGCAGTTCGGCCGAGACGTCGGTCTTCTCGTAGTTGACCGTCTCGGCGCCGATGTGGCGTTCCACCTGCTGCAGCCGGTTGTCGAGACGGTCGATGACGATCACCCGGTCCGCGCCGAGCAGCACGGCGGCGCGGGCCGCCATCTGACCGACCGCACCGGCGCCCCACACCGCGACGACGTCGCCGGGTTTGACGCCGCCCAGGTCGGCGCCCATCCAGCCGGTCGAGGCGGAGTCGGAGGCGAACAGCGCGCGCTCGTCGCTGACACCGTCAGGCACGGTGAACGCGCCGACGTCGGCGAACGGCACCCGGATGTACTCGGCGTGACTGCCGGCGTTGCCACCCATCGCGTGCGAGTAACCGAAGCAGCCGCTCGGCGCGTGCCCCCACAGCGACTCGGTGATCGCCGGATTGGTGTTACCGTTGTCGCAGAGCGAGTAGAGCTTCTGGTCGCAGTACCAGCAGTTGCCGCACGAGATGAACGACGAGACGACGACCCGGTCACCGACCCGGTGGTTGCGCACGTCCGGTCCGGTCTCGACGACCTCGCCGAGGAACTCGTGCCCGAGCACGTCCCCCTTCTCCATGAACGGGATGTACCCGCCCAGCAGATGCAGATCGGAACCGCAGGTCACGCTCTTGGTGACCTTGACGATGACGTCGCCGGGGTTGCGCAGCTCCGGGTCGGGCACGGTGCCGACGGCGAGCTTGTTGATCCCCTGCCACTGCAGCGCCTTCACAGCAGGCCTCCCTCACGGCCGTGGCGGGTGGCCGTCTGCAACGGCCGGTTCAGCAGCGTCGGCGTCGTCGTGGCCGGGCCGGACGGCAGCAGCACGTCACCGGCCTCGATCAGCGAGCGCGTCTCCCGCAGGGCACGGCGCACGTCACCGTCGGTCACCGGAGAGCCGTCGGGAATGCGTACAGTAATCTCTGTTCCTCGGTCTCCCGGGGCGGCCCGCAGGCTGATCTCGACGCTCCCGGCGATCTCGCGCAGCGAGCCGGGCAGCTGGGTGGCCTGCAGCTCGCCGATCGGTTTGTAGACGGTCAGGACATGACTGCGGTGTGCCGCGGGCCCGGAAGCGGCGCGGCGTCGCCTCGCGGCCACCGCCACGGTTCCGGCCGCGATCGGTGCGGCAATCAGAAGAGCTTTTCCGGTACGTCCCATGCGCTCCCCGATTCCACAGAAACCGGCGCCTAAACAACCGTTGCCGGCGCAGTCCCCGCACGGCCGCTGAGCACGGCCGGGTGGCACAGCAGTTCGGCGCGGCCCAGGACACCCGACAGCGACGGAAGCGCCGAGCCCGGACCTCGCCGGGTACGCACAGCGAGCGGTCAGCCAGTTTTCAGGGTCCGCGAGTACATAAAGAGGTGATTGATACCGGCCGGGAGGAGAGATCCGGTGACCATTCCTGAGCAGCGTCCGGACCCATCGGCGCAGGGGCCTTGGGCGCCCGGGCAGCATTGGCCGGTCAACACCGGCTGGACTCCGCAGGGCCAGTGGGCGGGTCAGGGGCAGTGGCCGGCGGCCGCCGGGTGGCCCCCGCAGCCGCAGCCGGCCCCGAGACGCAACGGGCGGGCCACCGCGTTCATCGGCGGCGGGCTCGCCGTGCTCGCGCTGGCCGCGGGTGGCGGTTTCGCGGCCGGGTGATCACTGAAACCGACGCCGGCGGCACGGACGACGGCCTCCGTGCCCTACCTGCCGTTTAACCCGGGAACGGGCAGCGGCAGCGGCTCCCCGTTCGGCGGCACCGGCCCCGGCTCGGGCAGCGACAACTCCGGCAACGGCGGTGGGACGACCGCGAGCGGTGCCACGCCGGAGCAGGTCGCCGCGGTCGCCGCCAAGGTCGACCCGGCGCTGGTCGACATCGACACCGTGCTCGGCGCGCAGAACGCGGCCGCCGCCGGCACCGGCATCGTGATCGCCTCCGACGGGATCGTGCTGACCAACAACCACGTGGTCGCCGGCGCGACCAGCATCACCGTCACCGACATCGGCAACCACAAGGCGTACCGGGCGGCCGTGATCGGCTACGACCGTTCGCACGACGTCGCGGTGCTGCGGCTCTCCGGCGCGTCCGGCCTGGCCACGGCCGGCGTGGCGACCACGGCGGTCAAGGCGGGTGACCCGGTCGTCGCGATCGGCAACGCCGGCGGCACCGGCGGGACCCCGAGCGCGGTCGGCGGCGCCGTCACCGCCCTCGACCAGTCGATCACCGCGTCCGACGAGTCGTCCGGCGCGTCGGAGAAACTGACCGGGCTGATCGAGGTGAACGCGGCCATCGAGGCCGGCGACTCCGGCGGCCCGCTGCTGACCACTTCCGGTCAGGTGATCGGGGTGGACACCGCGGCGTCGACCGGTTTCCGGTACCCGCAGGCCGGCGGCCAGGGCTACGCGATCCCGATCGCGGCCGCGACGGCGATCGCCGGCCAGATCCGGGCCGGGGCGGCGTCGAGCAGCGTCCACATCGGCGCCACGGCGTACCTCGGCGTCGAACTGACCAGCAGCCAGAGCGGCTACCAGGGCGTGCCCGGGCCGGCCGTGCTCGGCGTGGTCAGCGGCTCCCCGGCCGAGTCGGCCGGACTGACCCGCGGTGACGTGATCACCTCGGTCGGCGGCACCGGCGTCGCCACCGCCACCGACCTGACCAACCTGATGGACCGCTACCACCCCGCCGACCGGGTCGAGCTGACCTGGACCGACGTCAGCGGCACGTCGCACACCGCGACGGTCAAGCCGGCTACCGGCCCGGTGGGCTGACCGCACTCCCCTCGACGCCGGTCTCGTATGCGGTCCGCCCCGTCTCCGGATCACGCGCGTGCAGCGTGTGCGGGACCGGCGAGTGCGGACCGCCGAGGTCGGCGACGGTCGCCGACGCGCCCCGCACGGCCCGGACCACCTCCGGCGGGGCGGTGAGGTCGATCCGGGTCACCACGCCCGGGGTCGCCCACACCGGCACCCCGGCCGGCGTGCCGGAGAGCTGCGAGTGAAAATGTCCGCAAAGGATCCGGCGCACGCCTCGATCACCTGCAAGGCTTGCGCGTACGCCTCGGGAGTCCCGTCGTCGGCCACGTCCCCGGTGACCAGGACCGCGTCGAGGTCCCACAGCTCGCCACGGTCCCGCAGCATCAACCGCAGCGACGCCGCCGGGTCCACTCCGTGGTTGTTGGGCCCGGCGTCCCGAATCAGATCCGTGTCGGACAGGTGAAGTATCCGCATCCCCGAACGCCAAGTGCCGCCCGTCTGGCCGTGAAGCGCCAACCAGCGTCGAGTGGCCGGAACACATGCCGATCGGCCCTGTCCCCGCCGTCGACGCCATTCCACCGTGAGAACCAGGGAACGGAGGCGTCGCCATGCACAGTTCGATGCCGATCGTCGCGCTGGTGTGCTCGGCCGGTGGCCTGCCGGCGATCGAGGAGATCCTGTCCGGGTTGCCACCGGACTTCCCCGGCGCGGTGATCACGCTGCGCCGTCAGGACCCACGGGCGCACCGCGATCTGCTGGCCGAGATCCTGAACCGCTCCAGCCGCCTGCCGGTCGAGTTCGCCTGCCACGGCGGACACCTGGCCGCCGGGCGGGTGCTGGTCGCACCGACCGGCTTCCACACCCTGGTGAACTGCTCCTACGAGGTGACGCTGGTGCCCTCCGACGACCGGCCGCCCTATCGCCCGTCGGCGGATCTGCTGCTGACCAGCATGGCGCTGGCCGCCGGCCGCCGGGCGATCGCGGTGTTCCTGTCCGGTCACGGCAACGACGGCGCGACCGGTGCCGCCGCGATCCACCGGCTGGGCGGCACCGTCGTGGCCGTCGACGGATCCACGTCGACGGTGTCAGCGATGCCGTACGCGACGATCAGCCGCGACAAGATCATCGATCACGTCGTCCCGGTCGAGCGCATCGCCGGCCTGCTGACGGCGATCACCGCCGACCCACCCCTCAAACTCGTGGGCGGCTGACCTCCGGGAGGAGTGATGGAGCGTTATCCCGTACGTGTGCAAGCTCATCGCGACGAATCACTGAGCCGAGGGCTCTGGCTCGTCAAATGGTTGCTGCTGATCCCGCACGTCATCGCCCTGGCCGTGCTCTGGACCGGGGTCGTGGTGCTGACCCTGGTCGCCTACGTGGCGATCCTGTTCACCGGGCGCTGTCCCGCCGCGATCCGCGCCTACACCATCGGGGTGCTGCGCTGGACCTGGCGCGTCGGCTACTACGGTTACCAGGCGCTCGGCACCGATCAGTACCCGCCGTTCACCCTGGCCGACGTCCCCGGCCACCCGGCCCGGTTCTCGGTCGGCGAGCCCGAACCGATTCCGCGCTGGCTGCCGCTGGTCGCCTGGCTGTCAGCGGTGCCCCACCTGATCCTCATCGGCGCGCTCACCACGACAGCGACCTGGGCGGGCCCGGGGTACACCCGGACCTCGATCAGCGTGCTCGGCGCGGCGGTGCTGATCGCCGGGCTCGCCCTGCTGTTCACCGGGCGGCTCCCGACCGGCCTGCACGACCTGCTGGTCGGCATCGCCCGCTGGCAACTGCGGGTCATCGCCTACCTGACGATGCTGACCCCGCGCTACCCGCCGTTCCGCCTGGACCAGGGTGGCGCCGAACCACCGGACGGACCCATCGGTCCGGTCCACACGGACCCGTCGGTCCCGTCAGTCCCGGCGGACCCGTCGGTCCCGGCGCACCGGCCGTCCGCCGCCGGACCGGTCACCGCCCTGGTCATCGGCGTGCTGATCCTGCTTCCCGCGGTGGGGCTGACCATCGGTGGCGGCACGGTGCTGGCCCTGGATGCCGCACGTGACAGCGCCGGCTACGTCACCAGCCCGGCCGTCGCCCTGCACAGCAACACCGCGGCGATCACCGCGGAGAACCTGACCATCACCTCAGCCGACGTCTGGACCCGCGACGTCGCCGACGTCGGCGGCCTGCGGCTGACCGCGACCGCACCGGCGGGCCGGCCGGTCTTCATCGGCATCGCCTCGCAGCAGGCCGTCGACGCCTGGCTCGGCGGGACCGCCCACGACCAGTTCCTCGGGATGCGGTCCGGGACGGCCCGCTACGACCGCGCCGGTGGCACGACGCGCTCGGTGGCGAGCCCCGCGAGCGAGCAGTTCTGGCTGGCCTCGGCCGGCGGAACCGGCTCGACGACGGTCAACTGGAAGGTCACCGACGGGCAGTACGCCGTCGTGGTCGCCAACCCGGACGGCTCCCCCGGCGTGACCGCGGACGTGCGCGGCGCGGTGCAACTGCCCGCGATGAGCGGGCTCGGCACCGGTCTGCTCGTCGCCGGCATCGTGTCGGGTCTGCTGGCCGTCGGCCTGATCGTGCTCGGCGGCGTCGGCCTCGGTCGCCGGCACAGCGCCGAGCCGCCCGGACCCGGTCCGCAACCACCACCGCAACCGGCGCCGCCGCTGTCGACGGCCTCGACCTGAGCGTGCGGCGGCTCCCCGGCACTGATGCCGGGGAGCCGCCACTCACGTCTCCGCCAGAACGCAGTTCAACTACCACGCATCCGGCGATGCCGGTCGACCAGGTGGTTGCGCCCGGCTCAAGGTTGTGGCTTGCGGCCGTCACGCAGTTTGCCGAGCAGTCGCCTGGCCCGCTGCTGATTCTCGGGCTCGGCCAGTTCCTGTCGTCCCCGCTCGATCAGCTGCTTGCCACGAGGACTGCGGAGGAATTCCCGAAGGCGCTGCAACAGCGTCGGCATGTCTTCTCCTTCCCGCGGGCCGGTCGGGACTGCTCACTCGCCGAGACGACCGAGCAGGTCCTACACCTTGCCGGTGACCTGTTCCCCGGCGGCGGTGACGGTGTCACCGGCCCCGCCGACCGCTTCCGTGGCATCGGCGGCGGCGGTCGTTGCGTCAGTTGCGACGCTCGAGGCGACCTCCGTCGCGGCAGCCACTGCATCGGTTGCTTGATCTGCGGCATCGGGAACAGCGGGAACCTCGATGCCCAGGGACTCTTTGACGGTGGCGAGGAACTCTCGCAAGGGTTGCCACATCGGATCCTCCTGTGGATGGTGCCGTCGTGGCGCTGTCCCTCAACGGTGGACCGGTACCGGGCGGGTGGCGAGGGCCGATGGTCCCGGTCTCGCGAGGAAGGGACGGATCACCCGGTTCCGACGCCTCCGCCGGGTGCGCCCCGGGCCGGTCGGCCCTGGTTCTCAGCGTGGCCGTGGCGCAGGGTGGAGGCATGCCGGGCACCGTCCTGGTCGTCGAGGACGATCGGGAGTTACGGGAACTGGTCCGCCGCTATCTGCAGCGGGCCGGTCACCTGGTGCACACCACCGGGTCCGGTGCCGAGGCGGTCGGCCTGCTCGCCGGCGGCGGTGTCGATCTGGTCGTGCTCGACCTCGGGCTGCCGGACATCGACGGGCACGACGTGCTGGCCGTTGCCCGCACGGACCGGGACGTGCCGGTGGTGATCCTGACCGCACGCAGCGGTGTCGAGGACCGGATCGACGGGCTGCGCCGCGGCGCGGACGACTACGTGACCAAGCCGTTCTCCCCCACCGAGCTGGTGCTGCGGGTCGAAGCGGTGCTGCATCGCGCCCGGGGCGGCAACGGCGCCGGTGAGGTGGTGACGTTCGGCGGCCGATTGCGGGTGGACGAGGCGCGGCACGAGGTACGACTCGACGGCGCCGTCCTGGATCTGACGCCGACGGAGTGGGGTCTGCTGACCGCGCTGGCCACCACCCCGGGACGGGTGTACTCGCGATACGAGCTGATCAATCAGGTACGTGGTTACGAGTTCGCCGGCTACGAGCGCACCGTCGACTCCCATGTGAAGAATCTGCGCCGCAAGCTGGGCCCGGACGGCGCCCGGATCGTGGAGACCGTGCTGGGAGTCGGCTACCGGCTCGGGTGGTCACGTGACCAGTGATCGCGCTCCGCTGACCGGTCCGCTGGGCCGGCGGCTGCTGGCCGCGTTCCTGCTGGTGGCGTTGTCGTCGGTGGTGGTGCTGACCGGCGCCGCGCTGGTGGCCACCGACCGGGGCCTGTCCAGCGCCGCCCAGCAGGACCGCCGGCGGACCGCCACGCGGGTGGCGGCAGCGGCCGCGGAGGCGTACTCCCGCTCCGGCGGCTGGAGCAGCGCCGACCTGACCGCCGCGGCGGCGATCGCGGACGCGGCCGGCGCTCGGCTCACCGTGCGGGACGCCGACGGGAGCACGGTGTGGATCGGGCGCGGAATGGGGCCGGGTATGGGCGGCATGCACGGCGCGGACGGCAACGGCGGAGGGGCGGCCGAGTCGGCGGTCACCGTCGCCGGGCGGACGATCGGCAGTGTCCGGCTGGCGTTCCCCTCGGCCGCGGCCGGTGGCCGTACCGTGGCCTGGTCCTGGATCGCCGGGGCGGCCGCGGTCGCGGTGCTGGCCGGGCTCGCGGTCAGTGCCTACGTCGCGCGGCGGCTGGCCCGGCCACTCGTCGCGCTGGCCGCGACCGCCCACCGATTCGCTGCCGGTGATCGCTCGGCGCGGGCCCGGCTGCGGGCGCCGGGTGAACTCGGCGAGCTCGGCGAGGCCTTCGACACGATGGCCGACGAGGTCGTCAAGGCCGAAACGGTACGCCGGCGGCTGGCCGCGGATGTCGCCCACGAGTTGCGTACGCCGCTGGCCGGGCTGCAGGCCGGGTTGGAGGAACTGCGCGACGGACTGCAGCAGCCCGACCCGGTACGGCTGGCCGCCCTGCACGACCAGTCGTTGCGGCTGGGCCGCATCGTGCAGGACCTGGCCGACCTGTCGGCAGCCGAGGCAGCGGCCCTGTCCCTGAACCTGACGGAGGTCGAGCTCAGCCAGGTGGCGGCAGAAGCGCTGGCAGCGGAGCGGCCACGCCTGGACGCTGCCGGGCTCGTCGTCACCACCGAACTGGACGGACGGGTGCCGGTACGCGGCGACGCCGACCGGCTGCATCAGGTGGTGAGCAATCTGCTGGCCAACGCGGCCCGTTACTGCCGGCCCGGTGACCGGGTGCACCTGACGGTCCGGGCCGAGGACGGGGCCGCCGTGCTGCGGGTCGCCGACACCGGTCCGGGCATCGCCGCCGACGAGTTGCCGCACGCCTTCGACCGGCTGTGGCGTGGCCGCGGCGCCGCGACGGTCGCCGGTTCCGGGATCGGGCTGGCCGTCGTACGCGAGATCGTGACCGCCCACGGCGGCACGGCCGGCATCACGTCGGCGCCGGACGGCGGGGTGAGCGTCACCGTCCGGCTACCGTCGGCCGGTGACGACACCCTGCGGCGTGGCCACTGATCCCTTGCGGTGCGGCCGCGACGTCACCGGGCCGGTCATCGCGTGAAGGCAGCCAGGTGCCGTTCCGAGGCGGCCAGCAGCCGGCTGTAGACCTGCTGGACGTCGGCGGCGGTCAACCCGCTCAGGGCGGCTGTCAGCGCGGCGATGTCGTCGCGTTCGACCTGCTGCCCGGCGGCCAGAGCCGCGGACAGGCCGCCCTCGCCCTGCGCGAGCAGCTTGTCGTAGGTGGACTGCACCGCCGGGTCGGTGAACGTGCCGGGCGGCTGGTTCACGGTCGGGTCGGCGATCCCGTAGCGCCGCAGCACTGTGCGGACCATGGACAGGTGCTGCGACTCGGACATGGCTATGTGGCCGAAGATCGCCTCGTCGTAGCGACCGGCGAAGGCGACGTACAAGTCGTGGGCGAGTTTCTCCTCCGGTGCCATGGAAGCCAGGGTGCGCTTCTGCGCGTCGGTCAGCGTGCCCTGCGCGGCGGTGAGGCCGGCGCTCATGCACGTGCCGTCCCGGTGGCCGCCGCCCATGCCGTACCCGGAACCCATGCCGAAGCCGTTGCCGCCCGGCACTGCGGTGCTGGTCACGGCCGGGCCGCCGAACGGGTTGCCGGCCAGCGCCGGGGCCGCGACCGCCAGCCCACCCAGGCCGAGCGCGCCGGCCGCCAGAACCGTGGCGGTGCGGCGGGTGATGGTCTTCATGACTTCTCCCTTCCTGTCACCGCTTCACCATGACCGGCGGGCGTGATGGCGGCGTGCAACCGCTGTGCAGAACGCGTGGAGAATGTCGCACCGGGCAGTTCGCCGGTCGCAACCCAGCTGCTACCTGGCCACACTGGGCCCGCACCCGGTCCGGCCGAAAACTGGAGGCCACCCCGAAAAGTCTTACGGATCCCCGGGCGGATCCGCACGGAAAGAAATGAGGGTTGCCGACCATGTCGAGCCACTCCGCGACCTCCCTCGCCGCCGACCGGACGTACGGTCAGCATCCGGCGTCGTGGTGGGCGCAGTTCCCGGAAGCCTCCGAACGGCTGGACACCGCGTCGATGACCGAGGCCCTCGCCGACGTGATCATCCCGCGGATCAGCTCTCCGCTGCTGCGCCGGGAAGCGCGGATCGCCACCGACGTCACCGTCCGGCACCTGAACAAGCCGGCCAGCCCGGAACTGGCCGAGCGCGCCGGTCAGGCCGCCGAGCGGCTGCTGGCCACCGTGGAGCGGCTCAACGAACGATCCACGTCGGATGAGCCGGTGGCGGCCGAGGCCGAAGCGCTGTGCCTGGTGCTGACCGGCCGGTGGGCCGAGGCGGCGGCCCGGGTCGAGCCCTATGTGGGTACCACCGCCCTGTTCAAGGCGTTCGTCGCCGCGCTGCTCCTGGACCGGCTGGATGTGCCGCTGACCCTGCGGCTGCTCGGCGCCGGGCAGCCGCCGGCCATGGCCGTCCGGGCCGGCCGGGCCATCGGCAAGTACGGCTGGTGGCCCACCTGGCTGCTGAAGGTGGTCACCGGCCGGGCGCTGGCCGGAACCCTCGACGAGCAGACGATCACCGCTTTGGACCGGTGCGCGTACGCCGAGCTCAGCCCGGCTCAGGCGCGTTTCGCCCAGCGGATCCTCGACGGCGACCAGCCCCTCATCGACGCGTCCGCCCAGCGGCTGGAGACCTACGGCGAAGCAGGTGCCGCCAGCAGCCTGCGCGAGGGGGATCTCTCGGCGGTCGCGCTGGCCGCTCGCCTGATCCCGCTGTGAATGTCCCCCCGGTCACCACCGACCGCCCCGAAGGGAGCCGGCATCCGACCGCAGCGCGAACCCGACGAGCGACGATGGCCACCGGGTGGGGTCTTCCGGCTCTGCCGGGTGGCCCATGGCCGCGTCTAGCCTGCCTGCAGGAAACGGCAGTTCGCCACCACGGTGGGAGGTCGCCATGCCGGTCGAGCCCCGGACACGCAAACCCTGGCTGCCACCACGCTGGTTCGTCCGCACCGCGTGGGCGGCGCATCGGAGCGTCTACCGGGTTTCCGGCGGCAGGGTGGGGCTGTGGAAGCCACGCACCGGCGGCTGGGGTGCCCTGCGGTTGACCACCACGGGGCGGCGCACCGGGCGTGAACGCAGCGTCGTCCTCGGCTACCTCGAGGACGGTCCGAACCTGGTCACCCTGGCGATGAACGGGTGGGGTGACGGCGCGCCCGCCTGGTGGCTGAACCTCCAGGCGCATCCGGAGGTGACGGTGGTCTCGGCCGACGGCCGGTACCGTGCGCTCGGCCGTGCCGCCACGGGCCCCGAACGTGACCGGCTGTGGGACCGGTGGCGGCAGGTCGACAAGAAGCTGGACGAGTACGCAGCGCTGCGCTACTCGGAGACTCCGGTCGTCGTCCTGGAGCCGCTCGGGCCGGCCTGACAGCCGGCGACACCCGGCCATCCTCTCGCGGCGCGGCCATTGCGGGGTTACCCGACGGGCGTCCACACCCGGATGTGATCCACCCGCTTGACCGCGGTCGCCGTGGCCGGATCGGGTGGGATGCGGGAGTAGACCGCCAGGTTGGAGATGAGCGCGGTCAGTCCGTCCGAGGTCGCCGCGGTGCGACAGACTCGTACGCCGTCGACGTACCAGGTGGTACCGGACGCCTCGATCGTCACGCCGTAGGTGTGCCAGCCGTCCGCGGGATGGAAGGCCGGACGCCACTCGCATCTGCCGCCCGCTCCGGAGAACTGAGTGGCGTAGAGCATCCGAGGATTGTCCGAGTAGTACTCGTACACGTCGGTCTCGGTGTGCCGATCCACGCCGTCGGCCTGCCAGGTCCAGAACGCGGGCCAGAAACCGCGGTCAGCGGGCAAGATCGCACGCTCCTCCACGTACGCATACCGGAAGTGGTACGCCGGGGCGCTGCTGATCAGGCAGGACGTCCAGGCATAGGTCTGCCCGGACGCCGCGGAGGTCACCCGCTCGCGACGGGCCGTCATGGTCAGCAGCCCGTCGCCGACCCGGCAGTTCGCGGCCTGATTCCACTCGAGTTGCTCGTTGCCCGGGTTGCCGTGGCCGTCGTCCGGCTCGGCACTGGAGTGGTCGGACCAGCGCCGCGGGTCGAGGACCGCCCCGTCGAACTCGTCGCTGAACGCCAGTCGCCAGTCGCCGGGCATGCCCAGCGGCTGCGGGCTCGCCGCGGGGACCACGGGAGCGCCGCAGCCGCCCAGAACGAGGACAACCACGAGCGCCAGCAGCCGGCCGATCACCGCAACACCTCCTCGGTACGGGCGGTGAGCTGCTCGTACGTACGCCGTAGGTCGAATTGCGCGGCGTGCCGCGCTCCTTGCTCGCCCTCGGCCTCGCAGGCCGCCGGGTCGAGCAGCCGCCGGCTCAGCGCCTCGGCCAGCGCCTGTGGATCATCGGGCGGGACCTGTGCGCCGGCGCCCGGGAGAAGCGCTTCCCTCAGCCCGGGGACGTCACTGGCGACGACGCTGCGGCCGGTGGCCATCGCTTCGAGCAGGACCAGCGAAAGCCCCTCCCACCGCGACGGCAGCACGACGACGTCGGCGGCCGCGAGCCAGTCCCGTACGTCCTCGACTGCTCCGGCGAAGCTGACGCCGGGCGTGTTGCCCGCCCGCAGCCGCGGCCCGAGGTCACCCTCGCCCACCACCGCCAGGCCGGCCCGCGGACAGACAGCCCGGACCGCCGGCCAGGCTTCCAGCAGCACGTCCTGCCCCTTCTGCCGGGTCAACCGGCCCGGGCAGACGGCCAGCGGCACGTCGATCGGCACACCCAGCCGGGTACGGGCGGCGAACCGCTCCGCCGCGTTCGCGGGCTGGAAACGCTCCAGGTCCACGCCGTTGCGGACCACGGTGCACCGGCCTGCGATCCCGGCCGCGCGGCCCTGTTCCGCCTCGCCGTCGCCGACACAGATCAGCAGGTCGGTCCGGTGCGCCGCGAACCGCTCCCACCGCACGCAGGCCCAGCGCAGCGGACCGTCGACGGCCAGCCAGGACCAACCATGCGGCTGGAACAGGACCGGCACCCCCGCTGTCGGCCACAGACGGCCGGCCAGGCCCGCCTTCGACGCGTGCAGGTGCACCACGTCCGGCCGGACCGTCCGGATCAGCGCCCGCAGCCGGGCGATCTCGCCGAGCGACGCCGGGCCGGGGCCGCGGGTGGCGGCCCAGCGAAGGCGAGGCACGCCCGCCCGGCGCAGGGCGGCGGCGAGCCCTCCGCCGTCCGGGCAGGCGGTGGTGACCCGCCACCCGTGGGCACGCTGGTGACGGCAGGCGCCGAGGACGTATCGGGCCACCCCGGCTTCGGTGGGCTGGGCCACGTGCAGCACGGTGACGGTCACGCCCGGATCCGATCACGGACCGTCCGCAACCACGGCGCGTGCTTCTTCGCCGCTGCCACGGCGGCCCGCCAGGCCCGGACGCGGAGGGCGTAGGCCATACCCGCGGGACTTCCCGGCCGGATCAGCAGGACCCGCTCGTTGCGCTCGCGCTGCGGCCGCCAGCGATCCTTGTACGGTTCCTCACCCCGCAGGAAGCTCATCGCGGACAACCCGAGCCGGTGCGCCCGCGGTACGGCATCGGCCAGCATCATCACGGTCAGGTCCATCCCCCGGCGCAGCGCCGGGTCCGCCCCGTACAGGTAGCCGTCCAACGCGTCGTGCCCGACGAAGGCCAGGTGAGAGGTCTTCACCCGGTCGCCGTCACGATGCTCGACCAGCACCGCCTGCCCGGCAGCGAGCATCGCGGTCACGGCCCGGCCCAGGTACGCCGCGAACTCCTCGGTCAGGTGCTCGGGGTTGATGCCCCGGCCCCGCCACTGCAGCGCGTGCAGCCGCAGCAGCTCCGGCACCGCTCGATCCGCCTCGCCCGCGGTGACCTCGTGCCGTACCAGCCCGGAGCGGTTCAGCGTGACCAGTGCGTGCCGGGCGTGCCGGCGTTGCCGTCCGGGCAGTGACGCGACGAAATCGTCCCACGGGAGTGCTGGTAGGTGCTGGCACACCGACGAGGCGATCCGGTAGCGGTGCCCCGGCCAGGCGTCCCAGAACGCTGTGCCGGTCGTCGCGCCGGGCCGCGTCTCGGGCAGGTCGATCGCTCGCCAGCCGGGTTCGCGCAGCAGAGCGTCGGCCAGGGCCCGGGCCGCCGGACCGGCGAGGTCGTCGGCGATCAAGACCTCGGTGTAGTCGGCCAGCGTGCCTCCGAGTGGCACGAGAACGCGGGTACCGGCGCGGTGTGACAGCATCAGCGGCGCCGCGGCGACGAGCCTGCCGTCCCGGCGGATCAGGACGAGACGCAGACGGCCCGGTTCTGCGTAGGCGTGCCACCAGGCGTCCAGCCACCCGTACGACTGGAAGGGTGACGCCGCCGGGCAACGGTGGTACAGGTCCTCCCAGTCGTCGCGCAGCTCACGGAATGCGTCGTCGCCCCGGGTCTCGGCCGTCCATCCGGCTCCGGCCAGCACGATCATGATTGCTCCTCCTCCGGTTCGTCCACCGGGACCCGCCCCACGGCCCGGCTGGGCACGCTGCCCACGGCGGGCGAGACCGGTTGCTCCGCAACGGGCCGCAGGATGTCGGTCATCGCCGTGGCGTCCTCTTCGACCGGTGGCATCGAGAAGAGGGGTATTGCGGCTGTCCGGGTCGCGGCAGTCGGCGGCATCGGGGCGCGGCCGGCGCGGGGCGAGCGCTCGACGTGGCCGGGCTCGGGCGCCGGCTCTCCACCGCCGCCTCCACCCAGGGCGATCAGCCCGCCGATCAGCAGGCCCGCGGCGGCGCCGATCGCCAGTTCCCACGGAGGTTTCGGCGACGTGGGCCGGTCCGGCACGGTTGCTGCGGCCAGCACCGACAGCTTCACCGTGGTGTCCGTGCCGTGTTTGGACGCGTACTCGGCGAGCCCCCGGGCCACCGCGTTGGCGAGGTCGGCGGCGTGCTGCGCGTCGTCGCTGGTGGCGACGAGTTCGACAACCGGGGCGTCGGGTGAGGTGGCCGCGCGCACCGAGGAGAGCCCGGAGGTGTCGGAGAGCCGGTTCGCGGCGACGGCGAGCACCGGACCGCTGGTGGCGATGCGGCCATAAGCCTGCGCGAAGTTCAGCGCGGTCGCCGGATCGCTACGGGAGGCGGTCGCGACCAGGTAGGCCTTCGCCGTGTAGGTGGGGGTCTTCACCGCCGCGTACGTCGCGCCGGCCGCGCCACCGGCCACCGTGAGCACCATGATCAGAACGAGCCGCCGGAGCCCCCGGCGCAGAGGCGATGACGTGTTCACAGACGATCCCCTTCCAGGACGGACGGCACGATGTGCTCGTAGAGATCCGTCACCGCACCGGCGAGCCGCGCGATGTCGTAGTGGTCCACCACCGGCGGAACCGCTGACCGGACCCGGTCGTGCCCGCGGAGCCCGATCAGTACGGTGGCCAGCGCGCGTGGCATCGCCTCGGGGGTGTCGACCCGCAGCGCCACACCGCCGGCCGGGATGTCGTCGAGCGCCGGGCAGCACGCATACACCACGGGTAGCCCACTGGCCAGTGCTTCGAGAACCGCCAGACCGAAGGTCTCCTGCGGCGACGGGGACGCGAACAGGTCCATGGCGCAGTACAGCTCGCGGATGCCGGTGGCCTCACCGGTCAGGACGAGCCGGTCGGCCACGCCGAGCCGGCCGGCCTGCTCCCGAAGTGCGGGTGCCGCCGGGCCGTCGCCGACCAGGAGCAGGACGGTGTCCGGCAGGTTCGGCAGCGCTTGGACGAGCAGGTCGAAGCGTTTGCCGGTCACCGTACGCCCGACCGCCCCGATGACCTGCTCGCCGGTGGCGACGCCGAGGCGGGACCGGGCGGTGAGACGCAGGTGCGGATCGAAGCGGAACTCGGCGGGGTCGATGCCGTCCGGGATGACGGCGATCCGGTGGGCGGGCACACCCCAGGCGAGCAGCCGCGCGGCGACCACGCCGGAGACCGCGATCGTCATCCGGCCCAGCCGCTCGGTGACCAGGTAAAGGGCCCGTACGCCGGCTGAAGTCCTTCGGCCCTCGATGATGCCGTCGCCGAGCGAGTGCTCAGTGGCCACCACGGGCACGCCCGCGAGCCGGGCCGCGACCCGGCCGTAGACGCAGGCCCGGTAGAGGTGGGTGTGGACCAGGTCGAAGCCGCGACGGCGGATGAGGCGAGCGAGACGGGGCACGACGGTGACGTCCCGGTTGCCGTTCATGAGGACTTCGTGCACCACGGTGCCGTCCGCACGGATCGCACGGGCCACCACGCCGGGATTCGACAGGGTGGCGACCTCGCAGTCAGCGGACATCCGGCGTAGCAGCAGCCGCAGCTGGTGCTCGGCCCCGCCGGCGTTCAGTCCGGTGATCACATGCAGGACTCTCATGCCGGCACCCGCCCGGCGGTGAGGTGGTGCCGCAGCAACTTGGCGTAGAGGCGCGCCGAGTTGTCCCGGTCGCCGATGAACGTGCGCGGCAGGGTGAGGCGACCGGCCGGCCGGTTCCGGCCCGCCGTGCAGGCGTATTCGTAGCCGGCTGCGGCAACGGCCTCGATCTCCCGGGGGCCGGCCGCACCGTACGGGTAGCAGAAGCCGATCACCTCCTCACCGGTCAGACCGGCGAGGATCTGGCGGCTGCGGGACAGGTGCTCGCACAGGTCCGCGGGGGTCAGCCGGGGCAGGTGTACGTGGTGCAGGCCGTGCGAGCCGACTTCGATGCCGGCCGCGGCGACCTGGCGTACCTGGGCAGCGGTCAGCAAGCGTTTGCGGGGACCGGGGTCGTCCCAGGTGTTCGCACCGCCGAGCGCGCCCGCGACGACGAACACGGTGGCGGTGAAGCCGTACCGGGTGAGGGCCGGCAGCACCTGCGTGGCGAAGTCGGCATATCCGTCGTCGAAGGTCAGGCCGACCAGCCCGGCGCCCCGGCCGGCGTGGCGCGAGCGCAGCAGTTCACGGACCGACACGCCCCGCCGTCCGTGCCGGCGCAGCCACCGCAACTGCTCCTCGAAGCGGCCGGGCCGCACGGTCACCTGGTAAGGGTCGATGTCGTAGTCCTGCACCGAGTGGTGCATGAGCACGAACGGGGCGAATTCAGCGGCCATGGTGCAACCTCCGGGAGATGGCTGTGACGGCCGCGGTGATCTCGGGAAATCCGGCGAGATGGGCCAGCGCGGCGAACACGGCGAGCACGACGACGCCGCCCACGACCGCCTGCAGCAGGGGTGCGAGCCCGGCCGTGAGGAATGCGGCGATCAGCCCGGCGGCACACGCGACAGCGCCGACCACCGCGAGCCGGGCCGCCGGGCCCAGGACCGAGCGCATCGAGATCGGCAGCACCCTGCGGTGCAGCCCGTGCAACAGCACCACCGCGGTGGTGCTGATCCCGATGCCGTTGGCCGCCGCGATGGCGGACGCCCCCAGGACCGGGGTCCCGAGCACGGCGAGCAGGGCGGTCAGACCGAGCCCGGCCGCCATCGCTCCGACCGGGAACCAGGTCCGCCGGCCGTCCGCGTAGTACGGACGGGCGAGCACCCCGACCAGCGAGTGGCCGAGCACCCCCAGGGCATAGACGCGCACGAGCGTGGCGGTAGCGCCGGTGTCCGCCTCGGTGAACGCGCCGTGCTGCAGCAGAACAGCGACGACCTGCGGTGCGTACGCGATGAGAAAGGCGACCGAGACCAGGATCAGCGCCGTGACCGTGCGCAGGTCCGCCTCGACCCGTCGGCGGGCTTCGGCGACGTCACCGGCGGCGACGTCACGGGCGAGGGTGGGAAAGGTGACCGCGCAGATGAGCAGCGCGACGAGCATCGGGATCTGGTCGATCTTCTGCGCGTAGTTGAGGTGCGAGATGGTTCCCGTGGGCAGCCCGGAGCCGACGAAGCGTTCGACGAAGACCTGCGCCTGCCGGGTCAGCGTGTAGACGACCACCGGAAGGACCGCGGCCGCGGTCAGGGCCGAGCCGCTGAGCCGCCAGCGGCGTGGCAGGCCGACCCTGCGCAGGTACGCCGGCACCTGGACGAGCACCATGAACAGTCCGCCGACGGCGACACCGGCGGCAGCACCGACCACCCCGGAACGGGCGTGCAGGAGCACCATGCAGCCGACGATGCCGATGTTGTACACCAGGGTGAGCGCTGCTGGCGCGGCGAACACCTGATGGGCGCGCAGGGCTGCGCTCAGGTAGCCGGCCACGCCGAAGGTCAGGATGGTCAGGGCGGTCCAGCGGGTGCAGCTGACGGCCAGGTCCTGGCTGCCCAGGCCCGGTGCCAGCGCGCGGACCAGCAGCGGGGCTCCGGCCAGGACCGCGGTGCACAGGGTGACCAGGACGAGCGCGATCCGGGGCAGGGTGGCCGCCACCACCGTGCGCGCGTCGCCGTCACGGGCAAGGACCGCGCTGAACGCCGGGATCATCAGCAACGACATCGCGCCCTCGACGACCAGCACGTACGCCGTTTCGGGCACGGTCCACGCGACCAGGAACGCGTCGGTGCCGCCCCCGGCACCGAAGTAGCGGGCCAGCAGCAGATCGCGGCCGAGCCCCAGTGCCGTGCCGCTCAGCGAGATCGCGACGGTGAGGAGCGCTGCCTTGGCCAGCGTGGTGGTGCTCATGGCGTCACCGTCACTGCGGCCGGGGCCGGGGCGGGCACGATCAGAGCACGCCGCGCGGCCAGGCCGAGCAGCACCGCCAGCAGGACCGCGCCGGGGCCACCACCCAGATCGCCGTAGACGAAGTCGACCAGGGTCCAGGCCATGATGCCGGGTGCGGCGAGATCAAGGAATTTTTGCTCGGGCCCCGGCAGTGTGGACGGGACGCGACGTACGGCGCCTGTCGCCAGCGCGGCGAGCAACCCGCTGAACGCGACCAGCCCGACGGTGCCCTGCTCGCTGACGACCTGCAGGTATTGGTTGTGGGCGGACAGCAGCGGCTCGCGGCCCATGCCGGTGGACGGGTCGCCGATGTCGCTGCCGGCCGACAGCGCCACCGAGGCGTAGGAGTCGCGGTAACCGGCGAAGTCCTTGATACCGACTCCGAGGATCGGGTGGTCGGCCCAGATCGCGGCAGCGGTCCGCCACAGCGCGTAGCGGTCGAGCACGGACTGGTCCGGGGTGCTGCCGGAGCCGGCGATGCTGACGACCCGCTGCACGAACGTGCCCTCGGCCGGGTCGCTTCCCGCGGTGAGCGACACGGTGATCAGCAGCAGCACGCCGGCACCGGCCACGCCGGCGGCCAGCCGCCAGTTCGCCGCAGCGAGCACCGTCAGCACGCCGATCGTGGTGGCGACCCAGGCGCCACGGCTCAGGGTAAGAGCAAGCGGGACCGTCAACAGAGCGGCGAGGACGATCACCGCCGGCCGGACCGGGCCGCGGGCCGCCAAGGCGAAGGCCAGGGTGACGACGATCCCGTACCCGAGCACCGAGGCGAGGGCCATGACCTGTCCGGGCCCGAAGGTGCCGATCGCACGGATGTACGCACCGGCGTACGACGCACCGGTACGGGTGAGGTACTGGTAGACGCCGACGCCGCCTTCGGCGACGCTCACCGCGACGATCGATCCTGCCACCAGGCGTACGTCGAACCGGTCACGCAGCGACAGCGCGACCGCCAGCGGGACGAGCACGAAGATCTCGGTGTAACGGACGAAGCCGAGGACGCTGGTGGACACGTCCGTCGCGGTCACGGTCGCCACCGCGAAGGCCGCCAGGGCGACGGCGAACGGCAGCCGGCTCCGTCGTGTGCCGGCGCGTGATCCGCCGAGCAGTCGCACGGCGACAGCCGTGACGGCCAGACCGGCGGCGACGTCGGCCGGGCTGAGCTGTGACCTGGTCACGTCGTCGGTCCCGATGGGCAGGCAGACCAGCAGGACCGTGGCGGCGACCAGCACGCTCGGCCGGCTCAGCGGGAGTCGCGGTCGCATGGCTCACCCCCGCGGCTTGTGGAGCATGCTGCCGAGAGTGCGCAGCATGATCTTCAGGTCGAGGCCGAGGGACCAGTGCTCGATGTAGTAGTTGTCGAAGCGGACGCGGTCCTCGATCGAGGTGTCCCCGCGCAAGCCGTGGATCTGGGCCCAGCCGGTGATCCCGGCAGGGACCCGGTGACGGTCCGGGTAGCCGTTGTACACGCGTCCGAACAGGTCGGCGAAGTGCGGCCGTTCGGGTCGCGGCCCGACCAGGGACATGCTGCCGGTCAGTACGTTGACCAGCTGCGGCAGCTCGTCCAGCGAGGAGTTGCGCAGCATCCGCCCGACCCGGCCGACCCGCGCGTCGGTGTCGATGTTCCAGCGGCGGCACGACTCGGCCTCGTCCACGGGGGTCAGTGATCGGAACTTACGGATGGTGAACGGTGCTCCGTCGCGGGTGACCCGCTCCTGCCGGAAGATGACGGCGTGCCGCCCCGACTCGACTTTCACCGCGACCGCGCAGAGCAGCAGCAACGGTGAGAGCAGCACCAGCGCGGTCGCGGCGCCGACGACGTCGACGAGCCGCTTGAGCCGCCAGCGGCGCTGCTGCACCGGTTCGGGACGCAGCCGGGTCAGCGGGATGCCACGGACCAGGTCCGCTCCGCGGCTACCGACGGCGAGCTCGTGCAGCCTCGGGACCACGTGCACGGTCACGCCCAGCCGGCGGCAGTGCCGCAACCTCGTGACCAGCTCGCTGTCGGGCATCGCCGGGTAGGCGACGATCAGGTGCAACGGCCGGTACCGGGTGACAGCTCGTTCCAGGTCCGTCACCGGGGCCAGCACCGGCAGGTCGCGCTGCGCGAGCGCACGCGGACCCACGAACCCGACCGGGGTCAACCCGCACGATCGGTCCTCGCGCAGTGCGGTCGCGACCCGTACCGCCAGGTCACCACTGCCCACGATGATCGCCGCCCGGCCGGGCGAGCTACGCCGGTGCGCGCGCAGAAGGCTGTAGCCGGTCGTGCGGGCGAGCAGAACCGCTGCCAGCAGCACCCCGAGCACGGTCCGGCTCGGCCCGGGAAACGGGGTGAGCCAGTGGAGAGCGGCTGCGGCGACCGCAATCGCCAGGATCACTCGCGGCAGATCGTCGAGCGCGGAGAAGTGCAGACGCGCGCGGTAGAGTCCGGCGGCGGCCAGCGCCAGTGGCAGCAGCACGATCGGCCAGGCTGCGCGGGTGGCGACGGTCACGACGACGGCGGCGAGCACGTCCAGGATGAACAGGATCGCGATCTCGCCGATGCCGCTTCGGACCTTGCGTACCGGCACGAGCCCCGGGGCCTTCGGTGCGGTGACCGGAGTCCTGGTGGTGCTGAGGCGGGCCGTGATGTCAGATCGGGACACGGTGCTTCCCCAGGTTCGTCTCTCCCCGCCAGCGTGACAGCGCGAGTGCCGCACCGGCAGATCCGAACGACTCGCAAGCATCGACTTCCGTCATGACCTGAGGTGCCGGAGGTTCCTCCCGTGCCGGTTTCCTTGAATAACGCGAACCGGATCGCGCCCACGCGGGCCGACCGGCCCTGACCGGCAGGCCGGGCCGCGATCGAAGGTGGAGGCCGAGGAAGGGAGTATCGCGATGACCACGCGACTGCGCCTGTCGGAATGCGGTCTGAGTGCGGGCAAGCGGGCCCGGCTGCACCGCATCCTCTACCAGCACGGGCTCGGCAACGGCACGGCGTTGTTCCTGCCGTACGACCAGGGCCTGGAACACGGACCCCGGGACTTCTTCCCGGACCCGGCCGCCACCGATCCGCGGTACATCGTGAAGCTTGCCCTCGAGGGCGGCTTCAACGGCATCGCCGTCCAGATCGGCCTCGCCGAGAAGTTCTACTGGGACTACGCCGGCGAAGTGCCGCTGATCCTGAAACTGAACGGCAAGACCGACATCCCGCCGGACGGGCAGGCCCTCTCGCCGCTGCACGCCTCCGTCGAGGACGCGGTGCGGCTCGGCGCCGACGCGGTCGGTTACACGCTGTACGTCGGATCACCGGCGCAGGCCGCCGACTGCACGCAGTTGCACCAGGTGCGGCGTGATGCGCAGCGCTTCGGGATGCCGCTGATCGTCTGGGCGTACCCGCGAGGCGAGGCAATCGAGCACAAGGGCGGCAAGGACTCGTTCTACGCCGTGCACTACGCGGCCCGCGTGGCCAGCGAACTCGGCGCGGACGTCGTCAAGGTCAACTTCCCGCATCCGGAGAAGCGGGCCGAGGTCCCGCCGGCCTACACGGCCGAGTTCAGCGCCGAGCAGGCGATGCAGGCCGTGGTCCGCGCGGCGGGACGCACGCTGGTGCTGGTCTCCGGCGGCAGCAAGGCCGGCGACGAGGCGATGCTGACCAAGGCGCACGAGTCGATGGCCGCCGGGGCGACCGGGCTGATCTTCGGTCGCAACGTCTGGCAGCGCGATCATGACGCTTCCCTGCGTCTGGTGGGGCAGTTGCGGGAGATTCTGGCCAAGTACCCCACGTCGTGAGCAGCCGAGACCCAGCACGCATGACCGAAGGGAGGGACGTGATGAACGAGGCGAAGCAGTCGCGCGGTGCCCCGGCCGGGGCCGGCGGTGGCGCTGTGTACGGACTCGGCGTGATCGGCGCACTGATCTACTACATCGGCGCGGCCGACGGCTTCTGGATCGGAGTCCTCGGAGTGCTCAAGGCAATCGTCTGGCCGGTCTTCGTCGTCCACGACCTGTTGCGATTCCTCGGCAGTTGAACCCGGTGGTGGCATGACTGGTCCTCCTGCCAGTAGTGGCAGGAGGACTTCGGGCATGCGGCTTCGCCGCCGGTCAACCGGAGGTGGCCGGGTTCTCCCCCGGCGCCGGTTCGATCCGCGCCTCGGCACCCGGGATGACCACACTGGTGTACCCGTCCTCCAGCCACCGTACGTCGTACGGCGGGCTCCCGTCGTTGTGGGCAACGCCGGTGATGATGCCGATCCGCCGGGAGTCGCCGAGATGCTTTCCCTCGATGATGATCCGATCGCCGATGTTCGCCTTCATGGTCGTTCCTCCGTTCGGACACGTGAGGTTCTCCCTGCGAGCCTGTGTCCGGCTCACCGTGATCGCCAAGGGCCGAAGGTCCCCGGTCGGCGGGTGGGCGGCTCACCTGCTACCGGAGAATTCCCGGTCGACGCGGCCTCCGGCCGGGTGAGCGATGGTGCTGTCAGCGCTCACCCGCGGACGTGGCACAGTCGTCGAAGTCGTAGGCGATCTGGTCGGATGTCTCGATCACGCCGGGGACCGCCGCGACCGCACTCACCAGCATCTCGGCGGTCGACCGCCGCTCGGCGCGCCCGCTCAGCACCACGCTGCCGTCGTTCACCTCGGCGTCCACCGAAGCCAGGCTCTCGCCGATCAGGCCCTCGTCCACGATCGACCGTATCTCGGCCATCAGCTGCTGGTCCGGACGCCGCTGTATCCACAGCAGGTCGCCGCGGCTGACCATCCCCGCCAAGCGATCCAGTTCGTCCTCGACCGGCAGCTGTCTGACGCCGGCCTCGTGCATCCGCCGCGCGGCATCGCGCAGGCTCGTGTCCAGGTGCGCCACTACAGCGGGCGCGGTCATCAGTTCGGCGGCGGTGCGAGCGGCCGCCTTGCGCCGCCAGGTCCGCCGGCGTCTCCGGTCCGGCGAGGTCCCGGCCGGCATCTGCAGCTTGGGAAGCAGATCGGACTCCGACACCACGCCCAGGATCGAACCTCGTCCGTCGACCACCGGCACGGCGTCGACCGATCGGCTCACCAGCAGCTCCGCCACGTCCCGGAAGGAGGCGTCCGGCCGCACAGCGAAGACGTGTGCGGTCATCACATCACGTACATGCCAGACCTTCATGGCAATCCCTCCACCGTCGACACTAGGCCGCCTCGAGGGCAGCGCGGCAGGGTCCGTCGACTGCTGGTCGCAGGCCACGCGACCCGTGCCGTCCGCGGAACCGGAGGGGCAACGCTTACCGGGCGTAGGTCTGCACCGCTGCGAGCAGCGCGGTCAGTCCCGCCTTGGCGTCGGCGAAGAGCATCGCGGTGCGCGGATCGTGGTAGAGCTCGTTGTCGATCCCGGCGTACCCGTGGCCGAGTGACCGTTTGATCACGATGACGCTGCGGGCCTTGTCCACGTCGAGGATGGGCATCCCGGAGATCGCGTTGCCGGGGCGCCGCGCCGCCGGGTTCGTGACGTCGTTGGCGCCGACGACGAGCGCGACGTCCGTGGCGGGCAACACCGGGTTGATCTCGTCGAGGTCTTTGAGCTGATCGTACGGGGCATCGGCCTCGGCCAGCAGCACGTTCATGTGGCCGGGCATGCGGCCGGCGACGGGGTGGATGCCGTAGCTGACCTCGACCCCGTGGGCGATGAGGACCTTCGTCAGGGCGACCACCTCGTGCTGAGCCTGGGCGGCGGCGAGACCGTAGCCCGGGACGATGACGACCCTGGTGGCGTACGCGAGCTGGATGGCCGCGTCCTCGGCGCTGACCCGGCGCACGTCGGCCGTGCCGGGGATCGAGGCGGCCGTGGCCGCGTCGCCGCTGCCGTACCCGCCGGAGATGATCGCGCGGACCGGCCGGTTCATGGCGTCGGCCATGAGCTTGGTGAGGATCGCGCCGGCCGCGCCGACCAGGGCGCCGGCGATGATCAGCGGGGTGCTTCCGAGTACGAATCCGGCCATCGCCACGGCCGTGCCGGTGCACGCGTTGAGCAGCGAGATCACCACGGGCATGTCGGCGCCGCCGATCGGCAGGGTGACCAGGACCCCGACCGCCAGCGCGCAGGCCGCGACCCCGGCGAGCGCCACCGGGGCGCGCTCCGGCCCGGCGAACACGGCCAGGCCCACAGCCGCGGCCGCGAGCAGCGCGGCACCGGCCCGGCCACCGGGTGTCACGATCGGACGCCCGGGAATCCGCCCGGCCAGTTTGCCCGAGGCGATCAGGGACCCGCTGAAGGTGATGCCGCCGATGATCACGTCGAGGGCACCGGTGACGGCGGCCGGCACGCCGGTGGCCCGGTCACCGAGGGCGATCAGGGCGGCCGCCCCGCCGCCGACCGCGTTGAACAGACTGACCAGCTGCGGCATCGCCGTCATCCGGATCCGCCGGGCGGCGACCATCCCGGCTGTTGCTCCGGCGGCTGTGCCGGCGGTCAGCACGACGACCGCCATGGGGGTCAGCTGACCGTTCTCGATCAGGACAGCGGCGGTGGCACCGATCGCGACCAGCATGCCGGCGGCGGAGAGGCGGTTGCCGCGACGAGCGGTCGACGGCGCGTTCATCAGGTGAAGTCCCAGGACGAACATCGTGGCGCAGGCCAGGTAGACGAGGTGGACGATGGTGTCGAAGACGGTCATGACCGGCTCCGGAACATGGCCAGCATGCGGTCGGTGACGGCGTAACCCCCGGCGACGTTGGCCGCACCGAAGAACGCGGCGACACCGAGCAGCAGGTAGCCACCGGCCGTGGTGGCGGTCAGGGCCAGGAGCATCACGCCGATCAGCACGACGCCGTGCACGGCGTTGGCCCCGGACATCAGCGGCGTGTGCAGGGTGGCCGGCACCTTGCTGATCACTTCGAAGCCGACCAGCAGGCTCAACGTGAAGACGGTCAGATCCGCCATCAGCAGCGGGGTCACGACACACTCTCCTCCAGCAGCTCACGAACGACGGGATGGACGACCTCGCCGCCGCGGGCGACCGTCACCGCGGCGTGGATCTCGTCGGTCAGGTCCGGCGCCGGCACACCGCCCGGCATCAGCGTGCCGAGAAGAGCGAGGACATTTCGCGCGTACGCGGTGGAGGCCGCCGAGGGCACGGACGCCGCCAGATCCCCGGGACCGATCAGGCTGACACCTCCGATCAGCACGGTGCTGTGCGGGGCCACGCCCTCGACGTTGCCGCCGAGCGGACCGGCGGCCAGGTCGACGACGACCGAGCCCGGTCGCATGCCGGTCAGCGCGGCCGCGGGGATCAGCACGGGCGGCCGATGCCCGGGCACCCGCGCGGTGGTGATCACCACGTCGAAGCCGGCGACCGCGGCCTGCAGCGCCCGCTGCTGCGCGGCGCTCTCGTCAGCGGTGAGGGCGCGCGCGTAGCCGTCGGCCGAGGACACGGAGGAACCGCCCAGGTCGAGTAGCGCCGCGCCGGTGGAGGTGATGTCCGCGTGCGCCGCCTCGCGCACGTCATATCCCGTGACGACCGCGCCGAGCCGCCGGGCCGTCGCCATGGCCTGCAGCCCGGCGACGCCCGCGCCGAGAACCAGGACACGGGCCGGCCGGACGGTGCCGGTCGCGGTCATCAGCAGCGGGAAGTAGCCGCCGTACGCTGCGGCCGCCACGATCGCGGCCTTGTAGCCGGCCACGTTGGCCTGCGAGGTGAGCGCGTCCATCGGCTGCGCCCGGGACAGGTTGCGGGGCACCAGATCCAGGCTGATCGCGGTCACGCCGGCGGTGGCCAGCCGCAGCATCGCGGCCGGGTCGCCCAACGGATCGAGCAGGCCGATCAGCGTCTGCCCGGACCGGGCGCCGTCGGCGTCCGGGGGGAGGATGACGCAGACGAGCACCTCGCTGTCGCGGTACACCCGGGCGCGGTCACCGAGCGTGGCACCGGCCTTGCGATACTGCTCGTCCCCGAATCCGGCTCGCGTCCCGGCGTCGTTCTCGACCAGCACCGTGACGCCCCGCTCGGACAGACGCCGGGCCACGTCCGGGGTCAGCGCCACCCGGCGTTCGTGCTCTGCCGTCTCCCGCAGTGCTCCTACCGTGGTCATCGCCGGCTCCTTCGCAGCGGGCGCACCGGTCACCGCCGACGCTACGAGCCGGTGCCCTTCCCGGTCAGGGGCGAAGGGCCCGACGTTCCCGGCGCTCGGTGCGAACCGTCGCCCCGACGGCCGGGCCGGCCACCGGCCCGGCCCGGCCGGGCCCTCCGGCCCTGTCGGACACGCGGCGGATCTGCGTGCCATGGGGTGGAACGGCCCGATGCCGGTGAGGAGGTCCGTCCCGTGTTGAAGAAGAAGAGCGTCATCGGATACGACGGTTCGCCCGACGACCGTGCCGCGCTCGCCCGGGCGTCGGACGAGGCGGAACGCCCCGGCACGCCGGACGAGGCGTGCTCTGCCGACGAGTGGGCGGCCACGCCCTGCCTGTTCCCCATTCTGGTCCCGCCGCCGAAGGACCACCTCGCCGAGGCCGTCCGGGAGATGCTCGACCACAGCCTGGACCAGGCTCGCCGGGCGGAACCGTCATGAGCGCCGGGCCGCACGACATGACGCCGCTGCCGGATCTCGCACGGGACCAGGCGCGCGGCGGTCCGGTCCGGGAACGCCGTCCGGTCTACGTGGACCTGCTGCCGCCGTGCAACGCCGGCTGCCCGGCCGGGGAGAACATCCAGGCGTGGCTCGGGTACGCCCAGGCCGGTGACTACGAGCGGGCCTGGCGGGTGCTGGCGGCCGACAATCCGCTGCCGGCCGTGCACGGCCGGGTCTGCTACCACCCGTGCGAGTCGGTCTGCAATCGGTTGCACCTGGACAGTGCGGTCTCGATCCACGGTGTCGAGCGTTTCCTCGGCGACCTGGCCCTGGAGCGGGGCTGGGCCTTCGCTCCGGCACCGGCACCGACCGGCCGCCGGGTCCTGGTGATCGGCGCCGGGCCGTCCGGGCTCTCCGCCGCGTACCACCTGGCCCGGCTCGGTCACTACGTGGAGATTCACGACGCGGGCGCCGAGCCGGGCGGAATGATGCGCTACGGCATCCCGGCCTACCGGCTGCCGCGGGACGTGCTGGCCGCGGAGATCGCCCGGATCACCGCCCTCGGTGTGGTGATCGAGTGCGAGCATCCGGTCCGCGATCTGGTGGCCGAGCGCCGAGCCGGCCGGTTCGACGCCGTCTTCGTCGCCGTCGGCGCGCACCTGTCGCGCCGGGTGGACATCCCGGCCCGCGAGGCCGGGCGGATCGTGGACGCGATCGGTCTGCTGCGCAGTGTGGCCTCGGGCGAGCGGCCGGTGATCGGGCGCCGGGTCGCGGTCTACGGTGGCGGCAACACCGCCATGGACGCCGCGCGGGTCGCCAAGCGGCTCGGCGCCGAGGAGGCGCTGATCGTGTACCGGCGGTCCCGGGCGCAGATGCCCGCGCACGCCGAGGAGGCGGCCGAGGCCGAACGCGAAGGCGTGAAGATCAACTGGCTGCGCACCATCCAGGCGTTCGACGGGCCGCAGCTGACGGTCGAGGTGATGGACCTGGACGGCGACGGCCGGCCGGTGCCGACCGGGCGCACCGAGACGCTCACGGCCGACACGGTGGTGCTCGCGCTGGGACAGCGGGCCGACACTGCTTTCCTGCAGGACGTGCCGGGGGTCGAGTGCGGTCCGGACGGCACGGTGGTGGTCTCGGGATCGTTCATGACCGGCTGCCCGGGCGTCTTCGCCGGTGGCGACATGGTTCCGGCCGAACGCACGGTGACCGTCGGGGTCGGGCACGGCCGCAAGGCCGCCCGCCACATCCACGACTTCCTCAGCGGTACGCCGGGAGCCGTTCCGGTCAAGCACCCGGTCGCCGAGTTCGATCTGCTGCATCCGTGGTACTTCGGTGACGCCCGGCGCCGGGTCCAGCCGGAGCGTGATCCCGTCACCCGGGTCGCCGACTTCACCGAGGTCGTCGCCGGGCTCGACGAGAACGCCGCGCGCTTCGAGGCGGAACGCTGCCTGTCCTGCGGCAACTGTTTCGAGTGCGACGGGTGTCTGGGCGCCTGCCCGGAGGACGCGGTGATCAAGCTGGGGCCGGGCGACCGTTATCGCTTCGACTACGACCGTTGCACCGGCTGCGGCACCTGTTTCGCCCAGTGCCCGGTACACGCCATCGAACTGGTCCCGGAGAACCGGTCCTGACTACAGGAGGTACGGTCGTGAGCCGCACGGTCATGGACGGCAACGAGGCCGCGGTGTCGGTCGCGTACCGGCTCAACGAGATCTGCTGCATCTACCCGATCACGCCGTCGTCCCCGATGGCGGAACTGGCCGACCAGTGGTCGGTCGCCGGGCGTCGCAACCTCTTCGGCTCGGTGCCGTCGGTAGTCGAGATGCAGAGCGAGGGCGGTGCCGCCGGCGCCCTGCACGGCGCGTTGCAGAGCGGCGCGCTGACCACGACGTTCACGGCGTCGCAGGGCCTGCTGCTGATGATCCCGAACATGTACAAGATCGCCGGGGAGCTGACGCCGGCCGTCATGCACGTGGCCGCTCGATCGCTCGCCACCCAGGGGCTGTCGATCTTCGGCGACCACTCGGACGTGATGGCGGTGCGGGCCACCGGGTTCGCGATGCTGGCGTCCGCCTCGGTGCAGGAGGCGCACGACCTGGCGCTGGTGGCCCAGGCCGCGTCGTTGCGCACGCGGGTGCCGTTCGTGCACTTCTTCGACGGTTTCCGCACCTCGCACGAGCTGAACACGATCGACACCCTGGACGACGAGGACCTGCGGGCCCTGGTGCCCGAGGGTCTGGTCCGCGAGCACCGGTCCCGGTCGCTGTCCCCGGAACGCCCGGTGATCCGTGGCACGGCACAGAACCCGGATGTCTACTTCCAGAGCCGCGAGACCGTCAACCCGTTCCACGCCCGGGTACCGGAGGCGGTGCAGGACGCGATGGACCAGCTGGGCGCGCGGACCGGGCGGCGGTACCGCACGGTCGAGTACCACGGCGACCCGGACGCCGAGCGGGTCCTGGTGGTGATGGGCTCGGGCGCGGAGACGGCCCGGGAGACCGTCACCCACCTGGCCGCACGCGGCGAACGCGTCGGTGTCGTCCAGGTCCGGCTGTTCCGGCCGTTCCCCGCCGCCGAGCTGGTGGCCGCGCTGCCGGGCACGGCGACCCGGGTGGCCGTGCTGGACCGCACCAAGGAGCCCGGGTCGGCCGGCGAGCCACTGCATCTGGACGTGGTGGCCGCGCTGGCCGGCAGCGGCCGCCCGATGCCGGCGGTGATCGGCGGCCGGTACGGTCTCGGGTCGAAGGAGTTCACTCCGGGCATGGTCGCCGCGGTCCTGGACGAGCTGGCCGCCGCGCATCCGCGTCCCCGGTTCACCGTCGGGATCGTCGACGACGTCACCGGGATCAGCCTGCCCTGGGCCGAGCTGGACATCGAACCGCCCGGGACGAACCGGGCCGTCTTCTTCGGGATCGCCTCGGACGGCACGGTCGGCGCCAACAAGAACACCATCAAGATCCTGGCCGCGGACCCCGGCACGCACGCGCAGGGCTACTTCGTCTACGACTCCAAGAAGTCCGGTGGGCTCACCGTGTCCCACCTGCGGTTCGGGCCGGCGCCGATCCACGCGCCCTACCTGATCACCCGGGCCGGTTTCGTCGGCTGCCACCATGCCTCGCTGCTGGACCGCGCCGAGGTGCTGGAGTCAGCCGCGCCCGGCGCCACGGTGTTGCTCAACACCGCCGCGGAGGACGTCTGGGCCGCGCTGTCACGCCCGGTACAGCAACAGATCATCGGCAAGGGCCTGCGGGTCCACGCGATCGACGCCGACCGCGTCGCGACCGAGGCCGGGCTCCCCGGGCGCAGCAACACCGTGCTGCAGACCTGCTACTTCGCCGTCTCCGGGGTGCTGCCGCCCGACCGGGCGATCGCCCGGATCAAGGCCGCGATCAGCAAGTCCTACGCGAAGCGGGGCCCCGAGGTCGTCGCCCGCAACCACGCCGCGGTGGACGCCGCGCTCGCCGGTCTGCGCCGTGTCGACGTACCCGCGAAGGAGACCTCGACCCGGCAACCGCCGCCGCCGGTCCCGGAGACCGCGCCCCGGTTCGTGCGTGAGGTCACCGGCGCGATGCTGGCCGGGCTCGGCGACCGTCTGCCGGTGAGCGCACTGCCGGTCGACGGGACCTACCCCGGCGGAACCACCGCCTACGAGAAGCGCAACCTCGCCGAGCTGGTCGCCACCTGGGATCCACAGACCTGCATCCAGTGCGGCACCTGCGCGTTCGTGTGCCCGCACAGCGTCATCCGGGCCAAGCTGATCGATCGGCCGGCCCTGGACGGCGCGCCGGACGGCTTCCCGGTCGCGCCCCTGAACGCCCGGGGGCTGCCGGACACCGCTTTCAGCCTGCAGGTCTACCTGGAGGACTGCACCGGCTGCGGACTCTGCGTCGAGGCGTGCCCGGTCGGTTCGCCCGACCGCAAGGCCATCAATCTCGAACCACGGGAGCCGCAGGTGCAGGCCGGTCGGGACAAGATCACATTCTTCGAGACGATCCCGTACGCCGATCGCACGCGCGTTGATTTCGGCACCGTCCGCGGCGCGCAGTTCCTCCAGCCGCTCTTCGAGTTCTCGCTGGCCTGCACCGGGTGCGGCGAGACGCCGTACCTCAAAATTCTCTCGCAGTTGTTCGGTGACCGCCTGATGGTCGCCAACGCCACCGGCTGCTCGTCGATCTACGGCGGGAACCTGCCCACCACACCGTGGACCCGCAACGCCCAAGGGCGCGGCCCGGCCTGGTCGAACTCGCTGTTCGAGGACGACGCCGAGTTCGGCCTCGGTTTCCGTCTCGCCGCCGATCTGCACCGCGAGCTGGCCCAGAGCCGGCTGCGGCAGCTCCGGGACCGGATCGGCTCCGCACTGGTCGACCCGGTCCTCGACGCGCCGCAACGACGCGAGTCGGAGTTCGCCGCCCAGCGGGACCGGCTGGCGCAGCTGCAACGACGGCTCGACGAGCTCGCACCCGGCGATCCGCTCGTCGCCGACCTGCGCAGCGTGCTGGATCACCTGGTCCGGCGCAGCGTGTGGATCGTCGGCGGGGACGGCTGGGCCTACGACATCGGCGCGGGCGGCCTCGACCACGTCCTGGCCAGCGGCCGGAACGTGAACGTGCTGGTCCTCGACACCGAGGTGTACTCCAACACCGGCGGGCAGATGTCGAAGGCGACCCCGCTGTCGGCGGTGGCCCGGTTCGCGGCCGGCGGCAAGACCACCCCGAAGAAGGACCTGGCGTTGCAGGCCATCGCGTACGGCAACGTCTACGTCGCCCGGGTCGCGCTGGGCGCCGACCCGCAGCAGACCCTGCAGGCACTGCGCGAGGCGGAAGCCTATGACGGGCCGTCGCTGGTCATCGCGTACGCGCACTGCATCGCCCACGGCATCGAGATGCGCGACGGCCTGAACCAGCAGCATCGGGCGGTCGCGACCGGGTACTGGCCGCTGATGCGCTACGACCCGGTGCTGCGGGCCACGGGGGAGAACCCGTTCCTGCTCGACTGCCCGCGACCGCGGTTGCCGCTGACCGAGTTCACCGGCCGCGAGTTGCGGTTCCGGCAGCTGCACGACACCGATCCGGCGGAGGCCGAGCGGCTGGCCCGGCTGGCGCAGGAGGCCGTCGATCAGCGCTGGCGCGTCTACGAGGAGATGGCCTCGCACGGGCCGGAGCGTTTCCCCTCCGACGCCCGCCGATGAGGCCCGGGGCCGGGCGAGCATCCGGACTTCACGGGACCACCGGCCCTGGCCACACCGCCGGCGCCGGACGCACACTGGCGGTGAACGGCAACCACATCGAGGTGATCACCATGACGAACGCGGTGGTGCACTGGGAGATCGGCGGCCGGGATCTGGCCGTGCTGCGCGACTTCTACGCCAAAGCCTTCGGCTGGACCATCGACGACGCCATCGAGGACTACTGCCTGGTCCGTCCGGTCGCAGGCGGAGCCGGCGGCGCTCTCATGCAGACCCGGGACGACATCTCACATCATGTGACGGTCTACATCGACGTCGAGGATCTGGAGGGCGCTCTCCGGAGCGTCGAGGCCCTCGGCGGCACCCTCCTGATTCCACCGACCAGGATCAACGACTCACTGTCGTACGCGATGTTCCGGGACCCTTCCGGCAATGCTGTGGGCCTGTTGCAGGGCGGGACACTGCACCGCACCTGAGATGCCGGAAGAAGGGACGGCGCACGGTTCCCCGGCCGTGCGCCGTCGTATCAGCGGCCGCGAGAGGCGGGAGCGACTCGGCATCGGCAGGGGCCGGTATGCGAGTACACCGGCTCCCTGTGCCGGCCATCCGCCCGGCGACGGCCACGCTGACCACCGCCCGCCGGGACCAATGGCCCTGGCACGGCGGCACCGGCCGGTGGACGCTCGGGCTGAGACGTCCACCGGGTGACGTTCACTGCGGGTGCGGCGCCCGGTGGGCAGTTGATGGCGCACCGGCCGGTCCGGCCGGCGACTGACCGCGAAGAAGGTGGCCGCCATGCGGCAGACCGTCCGCCTCGGCCGGGTCCGGGGGATTCCGATCGGAGTCCACTGGTCCGTGCTGGTCATTCTTCTCATGCTGGTGTGGACCCTGGCGGAGACCCTGCTGCCGGATGCGGCCGCGGGCTACCCCGCGCTCGCCTATTGGCTCACCGCCATCTGGATGGCGGTGCTGTTCCTGGCCGCCCTCACCGCCCACGAGCTGGCGCACGCCCTCGTCGCGCAGCACTACGGCATCAGCGTCCAGTCGATCACGCTGTGGGCCCTGGGTGGTGTGTCCGTCCTCGACGACAAGCCGCGGAGTCCGCGGGCCGAGCTGCTGATCGCCGGGGTGGGTCCGCTCACCAGCCTGGTCGCCGCCGGGCTCTTCGGAGTGCTGACGTTCCCGGCCGGCCTGCTCTCCTCCTCGTTGCTCCGGATCGGATTGACCTGGCTGGCCGGCGCGAACCTGATGCTGGCCGTCTTCAACCTGCTGCCCGGCGCCCCGCTGGACGGCGGCCGGATCCTCACGGCGATCGTCTGGTGGATCCGCGGTGACCAGACGGTCGCCCGGCGCGCGGCCACCCAGACCGGCGCGGTCCTGGGTGTGCTGCTCTCCGGGCTGGGCGCCCTGCTCGTCCTCGGGCATGCCGTCATCACCGGGGTCTGGCTGGTCCTGCTGGGCTGGTATCTCGGCTTCGCCGCCCGTGGTGAACAGGCCGCGGTCCGGCTCTCGGAGGACCTGCGCGGCATCCCGGTCAGCGCGGCGATGTCGGCACCGGCGGTGTCCGGGCAGGCCGGGCAGAGCGTGGCCGAGTTCGCGGAACACACCGCCCGGTGGTGCCCGCACCGGACGTACCCGGTGATCGATCTTGACGGCCGGCTCGCCGGACTTCTCCCCGTCGCCGCGCTGGCGTCGCTGCCGGCTTCGGATCGCCGGTACGCCCGGCTCGCGCGCGTCATGATCCCGGTCGCCCGGCTGCGCGTCGTCCACCCCGAGGACCCCCTTCTCGAGGTCGTGGACGGACTGGACACGACATTGCACACGCTGGTGGTCGTCGATCGGGACCGGCCCTGTGGCGTACTGACCGCCGGCGACGTCGGCCGGCTGATCGGCGTCATCCGGCTCGGAGCCGCCCCCGCCGAGCGCGACCTGCACGCACTTCCCTGATCAACTCGGCCCTGATCAACTCGGCCCTGACCGACCCGACCCGACCGGAGGGACACCGTGCCGAACGCGGTGCAGACCTGGGAGCTGAGCAAGTCCTACCGAGGCCGGCAGGCGCTGGACGCGCTCGACCTGACCGTCCCGCGCGACATCGTCTTCGGCTACCTCGGCCCGAACGGGGCCGGGAAGACCACCACCATCCGGTTACTCGCCGGCCTTCTGCGCCCCAGCGGCGGCCGGGCCGAGATCGACGGGTTCGACGTGGTCCGCGACCGGGAACGGGCACAGCGTCAGATCGGCTACCTGCCCGGCGACTTCGCCGCCTATCCCCGGCTGACCGCGGCGGCCTACCTGGAATACCTGGGCCGGCTGCGCGGCGGGCCGGTCCGGGAGACCGTGCGCGCCCTGGCCGACCGGGTCGAGCTGGACCTGAACCTGCGGATCGGCGCGATGTCGCACGGCACCCGCCAGAAGGTCGGCATCGTGCAGGCGTTCATGCACTCCCCCGCTCTGCTCGTGCTCGACGAGCCCACCGCCGGTCTCGACCCGCTGATCCAGCACGAGTTCCTCGCCATGGTGCGCGAGGCCCGGGACCGTGGGCAGACCGTGTTCCTCTCCTCGCACAACCTCTACGAGGTGGAGGCGGTCGCCGACATGGTCGGCATCCTGGTCCACGGACGGCTCGCCGTGGTCGAGGAGATCGAGAAGCTCAAGGCCCAGGCGGTACGCCGGATCGACCTGACGTTCACCGGCAACCCGCCCGTGGAACTGCTCCACCAGGTCTCCGCCGCCCGCGAGATCACGGTCACCGGGCGTACCGCGCACCTGGTCGTCGAGGGGCACACGACCGAGTTGATGCGGGTGGCGGCGCCGTACGGGATCGAGCAGATCGTCACGCACGAGCCCGACCTGGAAGACGTCTTCCTCAGCTACTACGACCGGCGGGAGTGACCCGGCCATGCGTACCGTCTTCGCCAAAGCCCTCCACGACCAGCGCCGCTCCCTGCTGGGCTGGGGCCTGGGACTGTCCCTGGTGGTGCTGCTGGAGACCGCCCTCTGGCCGTCGATCGGGAAGATGACCAATTTGCAGCAGTTCCTCGCCGACTATCCGGAGGCGATGCGCAAGCTGTTCAACCTGCAGGACTTCGGCACCGGTACCGGATTCGTCAACGGCGAGTTGTTCAGCGCGCTGGTGCCGGTCCTGTTCCTCACGTATGCGATCGGCCGCGGAGCCCGGGCGATCGCCGGCGAGGAGGAGGCCGGCACGCTCGACGTGCTCCTGGTGACCCCGGTGACGACCACCGGCCTGTTGCTCCAGCAGAGCGCCGCCCTGCTGACCGGGCTGCTGGCCCTGGGCACGGTGCTGTACGCGGCCGTCCTGGCCGGTTCGGTGCTGTTCGGGCTCGGTATCGGGCTCGGCCCGCTGCTGTCCGCGACGCTGGCGATGGTGCTGCTGGCGTTCGAGTTCGGCGCTCTCGCGCTGGCCGCCGGAGCGGTCACCGGACGCCGTGGCCTGGCGATCGCCGTGGCCGGAGCCGCCGCGGTCGCCGGCTACCTGCTGTACGTGGCCGGGGAACTGGTCGGCGCCGTCGAGCCGTGGCAGCCGCTGTCCCCGTTCGACCAGGCGATGAGCGGAGGGCCGATCGGGGCCGGATTCCGCTGGACCTATCTGGTGATGCCCGCCGTGGCGATGCTTCTCGTAGGCGCGGCAGCGCCGAGGTTCGCCCGCCGGGACATCGCGGTAGCTCACTGACCCGCGACAAGAGGAGAGATCATGCCCATTCATGCCGGAGCACCGGTCGTGGTCGGGGCCGACGGCTCCGCCTCGGCCATGCGAGCCGTCGAGTACGCCGCGACCGAGGCGGCGTTGCGCCACCGCCCCCTGCTGATCCTGCATGCGTACGCGTGGCCACCGGCCGGGGTCGCCTACTCCACGGCCCTGGCCGCCACGGCCGACGCCACCCTGCGCCGGGCCGCCGACGACATCCTGCAGGACGCGGCCTGGCATGCCGCCCGGACCGCCCCGGCGATCACCTGCTCGACGCGCGCCGTGACCGGTGACCCGGCCACCGTGCTGCTGGAACTCAGCGAACAGGCCAATGTGCTGGTGCTCGGCGCCCGGGGCTCCGGGGGTTTCGCCGAGATGATGGTCGGCTCGGTCGCCGCGCACGTCACCCCGCACGCCGCCTGCCCGGTCGCGGTGGTGCGCGGAAGCGTGACGAGCGGCCCGGTCGTCGCCGGTGTCGACGGCTCACCCGGGTCCGCGGCGGCGCTGGACTTCGCCGCCGACGAGGCGGATCGCCGCGGCACCGAACTGGTCGCGGTGCACGCCTGGACGACGGCCGGTGGCACCGGCCTCGACGACGGTCTCCCGGCCGGCCGCCGGAGCGGGGGCAGCGCGGAGGAGCATCACCGGGTGCTGGCCGAGGCGCTGGCCGGGATCGCCGAGAGGCACCCGGACCTGACCGTGCACGGCGAGGTGCGGCACGGCCTCGCCCGTCAGGTGCTCACCGCCCGGTCCGACCACGCGCAGCTGATCGTGGTCGGCAGCCGCGGGCACGGCGGGGTGACCGGCCTGATGATGGGCTCGGTCAGCCAGCACCTGATCTATCGCGCCGCCTGCCCGGTCGCTGTGGTCCGGGCGGTGCCGGTCGCGGCCGCCTGATCACACCGATCCTCAGGGGCTCGGGTTACACCCTGTCCCCGCGGTGCGGAAGGGGCCTGTGGCCCTGCCCGGCCCCGTTGAGCAGACCAATGCTGAAGGTGGTACCCGGACACAAAGGTGTGATGCCGATGACCACCGACCTGCCCGTCGACAACGGGGCCGAAGCCGACGCCCTCGCCTCCGACGGAGGCATCGTGACCATCCGGCCCGTCCGCCCGGAGGACCGCCCCGGCCTGGCCGCCCTGTATTCCGGAGCCTCGCCGGAGAATCTCGGACTGCGGTTCTTCATCGTGCCGGGCCCGTCGACGGTCGCCGCCGAGCTGGACTCGCTCGTCGCGCCGGAGACCCGGGACCGTCTGACGGTCGTCGCCGTCGAAGGCCGCCACCTGCTCGGCGTCGCCTCCTGCGCCCGTCTGGACAACGCCGGCCGGACAGCGGAGATAGCGGCCTTCGTGGCCGATGACCACCACGGCCGGGGAATCGGCACCCTGCTGCTCGAGCATCTGGCCGCCCGGGCACGCCGGGTCGGCATCACCACCTTTCTCGGGCAGGCGCTGCCCCGCAACGCCGGCGTGCTGCGCATGGTGCGTGACTTCCACGCGCACACCCGCAGTCACACCCGGCTCGGGTACGTCGACGTGGCCATCGACCTCAACGATCGGCCCGCCCTCGACCGGGCCGCCGATGCCCGGGACCGGGTCGCGGAACGGGCCTCCCTGCACCCGTTGCTGGCGCCGGACTCGGTGGCGGTGATCGGTGCCGGGCAACGGCACGGAGGCGCGGGGCACGAGGTGCTCCGGGCGTTGCGTGACTACGGCTTCACCGGGCGGTTGTACGCGATCAACCCGTCCGGACGACCGGTGTGCGGGATGCCGGCCGTGCGCAGTGTGGCCGACCTGCCGGAGCCCGTCGACCTGGCGGTCGTCGCCGTCCGTGCCGACCTGGTCCCCGGGGTGCTCAAGGAGGCGGGGCAGCGCGGGGTGCGCGCGGCGGTGGTGCTCAGCAAGGGCTTCAAAGGTTCCGGGCCCGCCGCCCGGCAGCGGCGGGGGGAGGTACTGCGCATCGCCCGGGAGCACGGCATCCGGCTGGTCGGGCCGGGCAGTGCCGGCCTGCTGAACACCGATCCCCACGTACGCCTCAACGCCTGTCTGGCCCCGGCCCGGCCCCCGGCCGGTGGCCTCGCGGTGGCCGCGCAGTCCGGCACGGTCGGCATCGCCCTGCTGGCCGACGCCGCGCGAAGCGGCTGCGGTGTCTCCGGTTTCGTCTCCCTCGGCGAGAGGTTCGACGTGAGCGCGAACGACCTCATCGCCTACTGGTACGACGACGCGGCGACACAGGCGGTCGCCCTGCACCTGGAGTCCTTCGGCAACCCGCGCAGGTTCGCCCGCACGGTCCGGGCACTCGGACGGCGCAAACCGGTGCTGGCGATCGAGAGCCGGCGTGCCACGACCGCGTCGCACGACCTGGTCGACGCGCTGTTCACCCAGGCCGGGATCATCCGCACCACCGGCATCGGCGACATGCTGGACACCGCGCGGATGCTGATCGGTCAGCCGCTGCCCACCGGCACCCGGATCGGGATCGTCGGCAACGCCGGCGGGCTGACCCCGCTGGCCGCCGACCGTGCCGAGGCCGCCGGCCTGACCTGCCCGCCGCTGAGCCGGGAGACTCGCCGCCAGCTGCCGCGGGGCCACGACAACCCGGTCGATCTCGGCGTCGACGCGACGGTCCCGGCGATCTCGGAGGCCGCGGAGATCATCGCGAACAGCGGCGAGGTCGACATGCTGCTGTTGATGATCGTGGGGACCCGGGCGAACTGCCCGCCCGGCATGATGGCCGAGCTCGGCCGGGTCGTGGACGACCATCCGGACGTCACCGTCACGGCCGTCGTGATCGGCAGCACCGACGACGTGCCGACCTTCGGTGCCCGCGGCGCGCCCGTCTACCAGCAGCCGGACCCGGCGGTGCAGGCGCTGTCGAGGGCTCAGCGGTACGCGGTGTGGCGCCGGCAGCCACTGGGCCGGCGGCCCGACCTGCCCGGTCTGCAGACCGAGCGGGCGCGGGCACTGATCGGTCAGGCGCTGGCCGAGGGAGGCGGCTGGCTGTCACGGCTGCGCGTGTCCGCGATTCTGCGGTCGTACGGCATCGGATTGCTGCCGGTGTTCCCCGCGGCGACGGGCGTGGCCGCGGTGGCGGTCGCCGAACGTCTCGGCTTCCCGGTGGTCATGCGGGCCGCGGCGGCGCCCGACCGGCCGGCGGCCGTACGGCCCGGCCTGACCAGGGTCGCTGATGTCCGGGACGCCTTCGACGAGGTCGCCGGAACCGTCCGCGGAGCAGCGGGCGTCGTGATGCAACGGCAGATCACGGCCCCGACGCGACTCAGTGCGGCGATCCGCCACGACCCGCTCTTCGGCTCACTGCTGCGGCTCGTTTCCGAGGAGCAGAGCGACGTTCATGCCGTACGGCTGATGCCGCTGACCGACCTCGACGCGCGGCGCATGTGGCGTGAGCTGGACCTCGCCGCCGACCGGATCCCCTCGTTCGACACGTCCGCCTTGGAGGACCTGCTGCTTCGCGTCGGCCGACTGGCGGAGGACCACCCGGAGATCGCGGCGCTGGAACTGGCGCCCGTCCTCGCCGGCCCGGACGGGGTCACCGCCGCCGACGCGCGGATCCGGGTCGCCGCGGCCGGCGCCGAACCGGACGCCGGCCTGCGCAGGTTGTCACCGGTCGCGCTGCCCGGGGCACGATCCACCGGCGAGCGGCTGACCCGCGACGTCACGCGCGCTTCGCGTCCGCGTACAGGAAATTCTTGACGCGGAGCCGGCGCCAGACCACTCGCCGGACGGCGCGCACCCGCGGGAGTGCCGTCTCCGGGCCGATCACCTGGAAACCGGAGACGACAAATCGACGGCCGTGCAGATCCAGGCGGCCGTGACCGGCCGCGCGCAGGTTGCGCAGCCAGTCCACCCCGGTGCCGTACGGCAGCGGGATCACGAACCCGTCGGTCACCGGCTCGGCCAGCACCGGGGTGACGTAGGCGCGGCCGGTGCGGCGCCCGGTGTGGTGCAGGGCCGCCGCGTACCAATGCCGCCGGCCCGCCACCGTGCGCATCACCGGATTGAGGATGCGCTTGTTGAACCGGCGGATCCTGTCGCTGACTCGTGACGCCTTCCCGCTGGCCATGGGTTTCCTCCGATGCGCCGAAGTTGGTGGCCGAGGTCAGCCGGCGATTTCTTCCGCGCCGGTCATCGCCAGGACCTTGTGTGACCATTCGCCGATCGCCGCCCAGTCCCGCAGATCCCGCCGCGGGCGGCCGCGCCGGGGCGGGTCGGCGCCGCCGAACAGGCCGACGGTCGCCGGCACCAGCCAGGGCCGGCGGCTCAACGCCCGATCCAGCTGCGCCGAGCTGCGCCGCCAGGCGTCCTCGTCGTCCCGGCGCGGTCCCAGGCCGAACACCGCGACCTGCAGCCGGTCCAGTTCCCCGCGGTGCTTCTTGAGGAATCGGTGCGCGTCCCGGTGCCAGCGCCCGGAGTAGAGCGGCGCACCGAGGATCACCACGTCCCAGCCGGTCAACGGCTCGTCGACGGCCCGCGCGGGAACCAGCACCACGTCGTGGCCGGCGGCGGTGGCGACGGTCGCCACCGCCTCGGCCACCTCTCGGGTGGATCCGCTCCGGCTGGCGTAAGCCACGAGAATTCGCGTCATGGCGGCCACCTCCGTGCTCATCGTCGGCCTGCGGGCGATGTCGCGGGCAGGGCCGAAAGGCGGTACAAAGGCGCCGTCCGGCGCGTCCGGCTCAGCGGACGAAGAAGACCGGGCAGTGGGCGTGATGCAGGATCGCCCGGTCCACCGAGCCGAGCCGGCCCGGGTTCGTGGTGCGACCCAGCACCACCGCGGTGGCATGGCCGGAGGCGTCGACGATCTCGTTGACCGGGCTCCCGGCGACGCTCCGGTTGTGCACCGTGACACCGCCCCGGCGTTCGGTCCAGTCCGGTGTCTCGCTCGGCTCCCTGGTGACGTGCAGCAGAACGACGTCGCAGCCGCGGGCCGCCGCTTCGGTGACGGCGAACTCGGCCGCCCGGGTGGACGCCGCCGAGCCGTTCATCCCGACGAGCAGCGGACGGGCCGCCAGGTCCGGTCCGGGCGGCCAGCCGGCCTCGCGCACCACCAGCACCGGGCCGGGGTGCTCGGCGGCCACCCGGTCGGCGACGCTGCGCCGCAGCACGCTGCGGACCGGGCCGTGCCGGTGCCCGACGACGATCAGATCGCTGTCGCCGGCCGCCGAGAGCAGCAGTTCGGCGGCGTTCATCCCGACCGTGACCCGGGTCGAGACCGGCACCTGCGGGGCGAACGCGTGCACGCGTTCGACCAGGCGCCGCAGCAGCCGCGGGTCGTGCGGCGAGCCACCGGCGTGCACGATGAGCAACGGGGATCCGCGCAGTTCGGCTTCGATCGCCGCCTGATCGACGGCAACGTGGCTGGTGGGCATGTCGTCCACTCCGGCCAGGACCGTGCTCGTGACGATCCGGTCACCGGCGGCGGGCGCCGGGGACGTCGCCCGCGGGGCGACGTACGGGTCCACGTAGGAGAAGGCGCCGAGGTAGCGGTTGATCACCTCGGTGTAGGGCGAGACCCGGTGCGGGTCACCGGCTCGCTGCCGTGCCTCCCGCTCGATGTTGAACTTGTCGAGGTCGCTCATGACTGCCTCCCGACCCATCCGCGTGTTTCGCACGCCGGGAACGTTGCGGCACCCCGGAAAGGCGGGACGCCGACCGCGCTGCCGGCGCTCCTGATTCCAGGTGACCGCGGATCGCGCGTGGGCGACAGTGCTGTTCGGCCTGTTCATCGGCCACCGTTGCGCCCGGGCCCGGGCCCTCCAGCGGCGAAAGACCCGAGGAGACCGGACCAATCCCGCTGTCCTCGAAGGTGGACGGCGGGTAAGGCTGGGAGCATGCCCGCCATCGAGGTACGTGAGTTGAGCCGATCGTACGGGACGGTGCGTGCGGTGGACGGCGTCACGTTCTCCGTCGAGCCCGGTGAGGTCTTCGCCCTGCTCGGGCCGAACGGCGCCGGCAAGACCACCACGGTGGAGATCCTGGAGGGTTTCCGGGCGCGTGACGCCGGGACGGTGAACGTGCTCGGGCACGACCCGGCGAACGGCGGGCCCGCGTACCGGTCCCGGATCGGCGTGGTGCTGCAGTCGGCCGGTTTCGAGGAGGAGTTCACGGTCCGTGAGCTCGTGCGTCTGCAGTGCGCTCTGTTCCCCCGCGGGCACGACCCGGACGAGTTGATCACTCTGGTGGGGCTGGACGACAAGCGCACCACCCGGGTCAAGGGTCTCTCCGGGGGTCAGCGGCGGCGCCTCGACCTCGCCCTCGGCCTCGCCGGGGCGCCCGACCTGCTTTTCCTCGACGAGCCGACGACCGGTTTCGACCCGGCCGCACGGCATCGCGCCTGGGACCTGGTCGAGAACCTGCGTGCCCTGGGTACGACGATTCTGCTGACCACCCACTACCTGGAGGAGGCACAGCGCCTCGCCGACCGGGTCGCGGTGATGCGGGCCGGGCGCCTGGTCGCCGCCGGGGCCCCGGACGACCTGCGGGCCGGCAGCAAGCTTCCGACCGTGATCAGCTTCGGACTCTCCCCGGAGTTCCGTGTCGACGGGCTTCCGCTGCTGAGCGCGCCGATGGAGGTGACCGGGACGACGATCCGGATCGCCTCGCGGGATCCGTTGAACGACACGTGCCGGCTCACCGGATGGGCGCGCGACCTCGGCGTCGACCTGCCCGAGCTGGCGGTCAGCCCGCCCACTCTGGAAGACGTCTACCTGACGCTCACCGAGGAGGACTCCGATGAGCGCGCCGGCTGAGCGGGCCGTGACCAGCCGATCCGCGCTGTATGCGCTGACCCGGCATGCCGTGCGCGGCTTCGCCCGCAACCCGATCGCGGCGTTCTTCACCCTCGCCTTCCCGCTCGCCCTCCTGATCATCGTGGCTTCGATCATCGGCGATCAGCGCACCGCGGACGGTGTGCCGATCGCGCAGTACCTGGTCTCCCCGTTCGCCGTGTTCGGGGTCGCCCAGGCGTCGTTCGTGCTGGTCGCCGCGGACATGGCCGCGCTGCGGGAGAGGGGTGTCCTGCTGCGCCTGCGCGCCGCCCCGATCCCGGTGTGGACGGTTCCGGCGTCCCGGATCGTGGCCGCCGTCGTGGCCTCCGGGCTGGCGATGGTCGTGACGACCGTGGCCGGCGTGCTCGGGTACGACGTTCAGATCATCTGGCGCAAGGTGCCGGCGATGGTCGTCACGCTGGTGCTCGGCATCGCCTGCTGTGCCGCGCTCGGGCTGGCGCTGGCGGCACTCGCCCGTACCGCCGCGGTCGCACAGTCGCTGGCCCAGGGACTGCTGATCACCCTGGCGTACGTCTCCGACGTCTTCCTCGTCGGGGCTGCCCTGCCTCGTTGGATGCAGTGGCTGGGCTCGGCGCTGCCGCTGAAGCATTTCGCCCGCGCCATGGCGGAGACGTTCGACCCGGCCCCCGGGTACGGGTTCTCCCCCGGCCACCTCATCGTCCTGGTCGCCTGGGGCGTGGCCGGGGTCGTCGTCGCCGGGCTGCGGTCCGGATGGCAGCCCCGTGGGGCGGCCACGCCCCAGGCCGTCCACGAGCCGGACTTCGCGCCGTTGGGGCGCCTGTCCCCGCCCGTGCGACGGCACGGGTCACCTCTGACGACGCTGTCCGGGCAGATCTCGTACGCCCTGCTGGGCCAGCGCCGCGATCCGCTGGCGATGTTCTTCTCGGTGATCTTCCCGGCGCTGTTACTGGCGTTGTTCCCGACCGTGTTCGGCGACGGACGGGTGCACGGGATGACGCTCGCCCAGTATCTGTACGCCGGGATGATCGCCTACACCGCGGCGCTCACCGCGTACGTCAACCTTCCCGAGTCGGTGGTGACCGCCCGTGCGGCCGGCGTCCTGAAGCGGCTGCGGGGCACTCCCCTGCCGTTCCGCTGGTACTTCGCCGGACGCGCCGGTGCCGCGCTGACCGTCTCGCTGGCCGCCACCGTGCTGCTCACCGTCGTCGGCACCGGATTCCTGCACGTGCGGCTGGATCCGGTGCGGATTCCCGCGCTGCTGCTCGCGATCGTGGCCGGCTCGGTGTGCTTCGCCGCGCTGGGCCTGGCGATCGCGGCGCTGATGCCGGCCGCCCGTTCGATCGTCGCCGTCACTCTCGGCACGTTGCTGCCGCTCTGCTTCGCGTCCGAGATCTTCGTCGTCGGCGATCAGCCGTTGCCCGGTTGGCTGACCCACGTCGCGGGCTTGCTGCCGCTGCGTCACCTGTTGCGGGCGGTGCTCGCCGCGACCGACCCGAGCGTCACCGGCGCCGGCTTCGCAACCGGGTCTCTCGCGGTGCTCGCCGCGTGGACCGGCCTCGGCCTGCTCGTCGTCGCACGCCACCGCGACGCCCTGTCATGACCACCGGGACCATGTCCTCTACCGGCGGCGCAGCGGCCGTGCCAGTGTGGGGCGGTCGAACGCGGCACCGGGAGGTGGCACGATGACCATCGCCTCGACAGACCGGAAGCGCCCGCCGCTGACCGCCCGCCGGGCCGGGTACGGCATCGGCGCAGCGATCAACGCCGTCCTGCTCTATCTGATCAACGGCCGGCCCGGCTGGACGGTCGTCCCGTTCCTCGGTGACGACACCGCCGCCGTCCTCCCGTGGATCAACGCCTCGCTGATCGTCGGTCTGGTCGTCAGCCTGGTGCAACTGGTTCGCGACCCGCCCTGGCTGGTCGCGCTCGGCGGCATGGCGACGGCCGGCATCGGCGCGGCCGCGACGGCCAGGATGTGGCAGGTCTTCCCGTTCGTCTTCGGCAGCACGTCGTTCAACTGGGCGCTGATCGTCCGCATCCTGCTGGTCGTAGGGGTTGCCGGCAGCTTCGCCGCGCTCGTCAGCAACGCGGTGAAACTGGCGGCGTCGTGGCCGGCCGAGCACCACCGCTGAGGTCATTCCTCCGTGGGGTCAGTCGGCTCCGGCGTCGCGCACCTCGTCGAACGCCGTGACGGTGAAGGTGCGGTAGAGGCGCCGGATCTCCGGCTCGGACATGCCGGTGGCGCGCAGCAGAGCCGTCTGCGCCGCCACGTTGGGGGTCTCGGCCGGGCCGAAGCAGCCGAAGCATCCACGCCCGAAGGCCGGGCAGAGCGCGCCGCAGCCGGCCCGGGTGACCGGCCCCAGGCACGGCCGGCCGTGAGCCACCACGACGCAGACGGTGTTGCGGCGCTTGCACTCGAAGCAGACGCTGTGCGCGGGCAGCGCCGGTTTCCGGCCGGCGAGGACAGCGGTGATCACCTCGAGCAGCTGACGCTTGTCGATCGGGCAGCCGTGCAGCTCGTAGTCGACGTCGACGTGCGCGCCGATCGGGGTGGAGGTGCCCAGGGTCCGGAGGTAGTCGGGTCGCGCGTAGACCACCGAGGCGTACTCGGCGACGTCGGCGTTGTTGCGCAGAGCCTGGATGCCACCGGCGGTGGCACACGCACCGAGCGTGATGAGGACGCGGGAGTTCGCCCGGACGCGACGGATCCGGTCGGCGTCCGCCTGTGTGGTTATCGAACCTTCGACCAGGGAGACGTCGTAGGGCCCGGGCTGGACGTCGGAGGACGCCTCCAGGAAGTGGGCGATCCGCACCCGGCCGGCCACCGCGAGCAGTTCGTCCTCGCAGTCGAGCAGGCTGAGCTGGCAGCCGTCGCAGGAGGCGAACTTCCAGACGGCCAGCGTCGGGGTTCCCATCACAACTCCCGTTCGGTCAGCAGCGGCGCGGCCACCGGGTAGGGCACCACCGGGCCGTCCCGGCAGATCAGCAGCGGCCCGAGCTGGCAGTGCCCGCACCAGCCGATCCCGCAGCGCATGCAGCGTTCCAGCGACACCTGCACCCGGCCGGCGGGAACGCCCCGGGCGATCAGCGCCTCGGCGGTGAACCGCATCATCACCTCCGGGCCGCAGACGAAGGCGACGGCCGCGGCGAAGGTCACCGCCGCACCCGGGATCAGTGTGGTGACCAGGCCGACCGGTCCCGTCCAGCCGGCGGCGGGCCGGTCCGTGATCGTCAGGACCTGCCCGGATCCGGCCCATTCGCGTAGGTCGTCCGGGTAGAGCAGGTCGTCCGGGTGCCGAACGCCGATCAGCACGGCCACCCGGCCGAACGCCGGGCGCTCGCCGAGGATCCGTTCGACGAGCGGGCGCAGCGGGGCGAGCCCGATCCCGCCGGCCACCACGATCACGTCGTGGCCGGTCGCCGCGCTCACGTCCCAGCCGGCGCCGAACGGTCCGCGCACCCCGATCACGTCTCCGACCTCAGCACTGCAGAGAGCGGTGGTGACCGCCCCGACGGCCCTGATGGTGTGGCGCAACCCGTCGCCACACCGCCCGCTGAGCGAGATGGGAACATCACCGATTCCGTACGCCGTGAGCATCGCGAACTGGCCCGGGGAGAACGGCGGCAGCGATTCACCGAGCCCGGCGAGTTCCATCGTGACCGTGTCGGCGGTGTCGCGGTGCCGGCTCACTACCCGGTGCGGCACCGGAACAGCCGGGTTCATGGCCGTCCCCACAGATCCAGCAACCGCAGCCGGGTGGCGGTCAGCCGGTGCCCCAGCACCGGGACGAAACGTCGCAGTACCTCGTACCCGAGCTCGGGGTCGGCGGCACAGCGGGCCCGGACCAGGGCGGCGTCGAACTCGGTGGCCACCACCTCGGTGCGCGTGGTGGCGCCGAACCGCCAGCGGAACGGCGGGTACAGCCACGACCAGCCCAGCACCTCGCCCGGGCCGATGGTCTCCAGAACCTGTTCGCCGCGACCGGGCACGGCCAGGCTGAGGTTCACATCGCCCGTCTCGATCGTCCAGAAATGATCAGCGGCGCCGCCCTCGGAGAAGATCCGGTGTCCCGGCGGGTAGCGCACCGCGGCGTCGCACCCGAACAGCTCGGTCAGCAACCGCGGGGTGAGACCGGTCAGGAACGGGTGCCCGCTCATGACCGGTCCTTGGCCGGCCGGGTCGCCGCCAGGGCCGCGGCTTCCCGCGTGATGTCGATGCCGGCCGGGCACCAGGCGATGCACCGCCCGCAGCCCACACAGCCGGACATGCCGAACTGGTCATGCCAGGTACCGAGCTTGTGACTGATCCACTGCCGATAACGAGACCGCCCGCTCGCCCGCACCGGCCCGCCGTGAAGGTAGGAGAAGTCGAGGCTGAAGCACGAATCCCAGAGCCGCCAGCGTTCCGCGTGCTCACCGGTCAGATCCGTGACGTCCTCCGTGGTGGTGCAGAAGCACGTGGGGCACACCATGGTGCAGTTTCCGCAGGTCAGGCAGCGTGAGGCGACGTCGTCCCAGTGCGCCGACCCGCGCGTGTCCGCGATCAGCGCAGGCAGCGGCTCCTCGGGCAGGTGACGGGTGATGGAGGCAGCGGCGTGGTCGACCGCGGCGCCGGCGGCCAGCACGTCGTCGAGGCCGGCCGGGCGAGTCGGCAGCTCGGCCAGCACTTCCGCACCGGCCGGCGTGCGCGCGGCGACCAGCAGACGATGGCCGCCGTCGAGAATCTCGGTGAGGACCAGGTCGATTCCGCGGCCGGCACCCGGGCCGGTTCCCATCGACGTGCAGAAGCAGGTGGCGCTGGGCGCGACGCACTCGGCCACCGCGACGAACGTGCCGTCACGGCGCGCGGTGTAGGCCGGGTCCGGGTACCGGCCGGCGGCCAGAACCTGATCGAGCACGGCCATGGCGGCCACGTCGCAGGGATGCACGCCGACGAACGCGTAGCGCTTGGTGGGCGGCTCAGGCTCGTCGGTGCCGATCACGCCCGAGACACGATCGGCGGCCCAGAGCCGAGCCCGCGGCGGATGCAGGAACTGCTTCAACGACTGCGGTCCCGCGCTGTGCGCGAACACCGCGTCGTCGTCCCGGCGCCGCAGCCGATAGTGCCCGGCCTCGGTGCCGGCATCCCACCCGTACGGCAACTGGCCGGCGGAGCCGAGCTCAGCCAGCGTGATCGCGCCGTCGCGTACGGTGGGCCCGATGACCGTGTACCCACGCCTGGTCAGGGCCGCGAAGAGCCGATCGAGGCCGGACGGGTCCAGGAGCACCGCCGTTTCGCCGTCTCGCATGACACCTCCCTGTGCCTGCCACGGTGGTTCCACTCTTCGCCCCTCACCTCGGTCACGGCAGGGCCGTAGGTCCCGCGCCGCCGGCGGCGGGCCCTGGCGCGGAAGCGCGGGACCTACGGCCCTGCCCGGCGGGCATCGGCACGACCGATGATCCGAGCAGGGGCCGAGCATTGGAGACGAGACCATGCGAACGTGGACCGCCCGGCCGGCGACGACCACCACCGCGGTGGACGCACTGACAGCCGACGGCCGCATCGTGACGATCCGGCCGATCACCGCGTCCGATCGCCCCGCGATAGCCGCCCTCTACGAATCCGCCGATCCGGAGAACCTGCGGCTGCGCTTCTTCGCCCGGCCGACAGCGGCGGTCCTGGCGGCCGAGGTGCACCGGCTGTGCCGGCCGCAGTCGTCCCGGTTCCTGGCCATGCTCGCCTACGAAGGCACCGAGCTGGTCGGGGTCGCCTCCTGCGACCGCGACGGCGACAGCCCGCGTGGCGAGTTCGCGCTCTTCGTCGCCGACCGGCACCACGGTCGCGGTATCGGCACCCTGCTGCTGGAACACCTGGCCGTGCGTGCCCGGCGGCACGGCATGACGGAGATGACCGGCGAAGTCCTCTCCGGCAACCTCGACATGCTGCGCGTCGCCCACGAGTTCGGCTCCGGCAGCAGCTCCCGGTTCGACCACGGCGTCGTCGACGTCACGGTGGACACCAACACCGGGGACGGCGACGGCTCGGTGATCGACGAGCGCGATCGGGTCGCCGAGCGGGCCTCTCTGCACGCGATCCTCGCCCCGGCCACGGTCGCCGTGGTCGGCGCGGGTCACCGTCCGGGCGGCGCGGGGCACGAAGCGTTCCGGGCCCTGCGGGGCTACGGCTTCACCGGCCGGGTCTACCCGGTCAACCGCAGCGGTGCGCCGGTGTCCGGGTACCGCGCCTGCCGCAGCCTGCACGACCTGCCCGAGGCGGCCGAGCTGCTGGTCGTGGCTGTGCCCCCGGACCAGGTCGGCGAGGTGCTGCGCGACGGTGCGGCGACCGGCGCGCGCGCCGCCGTCATCCTCACCGAGATGCCCGGACCGGACGGGCGCCGCCGCCGGGCCGAGCTGTTGAGCCTGGCCCGCTCGCTGGACGTCCGCCTGATCGGCCCGGGCAGCCTCGGGGTGCTCAACACGCATCCGGATGTCCGGCTGGACGCGGGGTTGTTCCCGCTCGTGCCGTCCCCCGGGGAGCTGGCGGTGGCCGCGCAGTCCACCGGGTTCACGCTCGCTCTGACCGAGTACGCGAGCCGGGCCGACTGCGGCCTGTCCGCACTGGTGGTGCTGGGCGAGAAGGCCGATGTCAGCGGCAACGAACTGGTCTCCTACTTCCACGACGACCCGGCGACGGCCGCGGTCGCGCTGCAGCTGACGACGTTCGGCAATCCGACGCGGTTCGCGCGTCTGACCCGGGCGCTGTCCCGGCGCAAGCCCGTACTGGCCGTCCGGGAGGGGCACACGCCACCGGTCGTGGAGGCGCTGTTCGCCCGCGCGGGCGTGATCCGTACCGAAAGCCCTGGTGACCTCGTGGACGCGGCACGGATGCTGATCGGCCGGCCCCTCCCGGCCGGTCATCGGCTCGCCGTGGTGACCAACGGCGGGGAGGAAGGCACCGATCCGGGCGCGCCATCCTCGGCCCAGGTCCTCGAGCTGCCCGTCCATACGTCCCCGGCAGAATTCGCGGCGGCCGTGGAGTCGGCCGCGACCTCGGGAACGGCCGACATGCTCCTGGTGATCGTCGTAGGGACCCGGGCGAACCCGGCGGCACGGATCCTCGACGCTCTGGGCCCGGTGACCGACCGGCATCCGCGGCTGCCGGCAGCGGTCGCGGTCATGGGCGTCAGCGATCCACCGGCGACCGTCGGTGCCCGCCGCGCACCCGTCTACCGGTTCCCGGACCAGGCCGTGCGGGCCCTGACCCACGCTGCCGACTACGCCGAGTGGCGCCGCACGCCGGCGGTGAGCGAAGCCGCGCCCGCGGACGAGGCACCCGCCCGGGTGCGGGCCCTGATCGAGGCGGCGCTCGCCGGCGGCTTCGGACCGCAGCCCGAGGCACGCACCGCCGAGATCCTGGCGGCTTACGGCATCCGCACCGGACGGTCCGGCACCGAGCCGGCCGTCCGTCTGGTCGCCGGCGTGGTGCACGACCCGTCGCTCGGGGCGATGATCCTGCTCGGTCACGGACCGGCCGGCCCACCCGCCGACCCGATCCTGCGGATGACACCGCTGACCGCCCTGGACGCCGGGCGGATGGCCAGGTCGTTGCGGTGCGCCCCGCTGTCGCCCCGGTCCGGCGGTGACACGCTCGCCGCGTTGCTGCTGCGGCTGAGCCGCCTGGCCGTGAACCACCCCGAGGTCGCCGCCCTGGAACTCGAGGTGCTCGCCGGGCCGGACGGGACCCGGGTCACCGGCGCCGAGCTACGGCTGGGGCCGGCCGGGCCGGAACCCGCCCCGGCCCTGCGCCGGCTGCATGGCCCCGACGAACGCTGACGCCCGGGCCGGTGGATCCGCCCGGCCCGGGCGTCAGCGTTCGTGTCTCACTTCTTGGTGATGGCGATCTGCCGACCGGCCGGCTCCGGCGCGGTCAGCGGCACCGTGATCTCCAGGATGCCCTTCTCGTAGGTTGCGGTGATGGCGGCTTCGTCGGCGTTGGCCGGCAGCCGTACCGAGCGGTGCAGCATGCCGTACCGGAACTCCGTCCGACCGGCGCCCACCTTCTCCTCGTGGCGTTCGGCGTTCACCGTCAGCACCCCACTGGTCGTGCTGACCTGCACGTCCTTCTCCGGGTCGATCCCGGGAAGCTCAGCGCGCAGGACGTACTCCTTGTCGGTGATCCGGTCCTCGACCCGGATCGCCGGCATCGGACGCGGAAAGTCGACCTCCAGCCAGTCGGTCATGTCCCCGAACAGACGGGGAAGCAGCGACGTCATCGTCGTCCTCCTTCCGTTTTCCCCTTCATCGCATCGCGCGGGCCGCGCCGCGGTCAGGGCCGAACGGCTCTGAAGCGTGCCGATCGTCGCCCACCGGCCACGATGGTGCCGTTGGTCCCGCGCCTGGCCCGATGGCCCCTACCGGCGGGCCGGCGGGGCGGCGATCGTGAAGGTGGAGAGGCAGGGAGGCGGTAGATCATGGCCGGGCCCGACTACGCGGAACTGCTCCAGACGCACGCCGCGGTGCTGTTCTTCCTCGGCGACCGGGTCTACAAGCTCAAGAAACCGGTCGACCTCGGCTTCCTCGACTTCCGCACCCGAGCCGATCGATTCCGGGTCTGCAACCGGGAGGTGCAGCTCAACCGGCGGCTGGCCCCCGACGTCTACCTCGGGGTCGCCGACATCCTCGGACCGGACCAGGAACCCTGCGATCACCTGGTGGTGATGCGCCGGATGCCGGCCGCGCGCCGACTGTCCGCCCTGGTCCGGCAAGCCGAGCCGATCTCCGCCGAGCTGCGGGTCCTGGCCCGGACGCTGGCGGTCTTCCACGCCGCGGCGCCGCGCGGCCCGGCCGTCTCGGTGGAGGGTTCCCGCAGTGCGCTGCTGGATCGGTGGGACGCCACCTTCGGCCAGCTGCGCCGCTTCCACGGCGGGGTGCTGGACGCCGCCGCGGCCGAGGAGGTCGAACGCCGCACCCACCAGTTCCTGGCCGGCCGGGACGCGCTCTTCGCCGAGCGGATGGCGCAGAACCGGATCGTGGACGGGCACGGCGACCTGATCGCCGACGACATCTTCCTGCTCGACGACGGTCCCCGGGTGCTCGACTGCCTGGAGTTCGACGACCGGCTGCGCCACCTCGACGTGATCGACGACATCGCGTTCCTGGCCATGGACCTGGAACATCTGGGCGCGTCCGATCTCGCCGAGCGTTTCCTCGCCGACTATCTGGAGTTCAGCGGCGATCCGGCGCCGGCCACCCTGCTGCATCACTACTCGGCGTACCGGGCCTTCGTCCGGGCCAAGGTCGGATGCCTGCGCCACGAGCAGGGCGATCCGGCCGCGGCGGCGGACGTCGCCGCCTACACCGGCTTGACGTTGCGTCATCTGCGCGCCGGTGCCGTCCGGCTGATACTGGTCGGAGGTCCTCCCGCGACGGGCAAGTCGACGCTGGCCGGACAGCTCGCCGACCGGCTCGGCGCCACCGTGGTGTCCAGCGACCGGGTCCGCAAGGAGCTGGCCGGGGTGGACCCGGGCGCCGGATCGGCCGGCACCTACGGCACCGGGATCTACACCGGCAAGTGGACCGAGCGGACGTACGCCGAAATGTTGTGGCGTGCCCGGCAGCTGCTCGAACGTGGTGAGTCCGTGGTGCTCGACGCCACGTGGACCCGGGCCGAGCACCGGCGCTGCGCCCAGCGCCTGGCCGACTGCACGCACAGTGAGCTCGCGCAGCTGCGGTGTGCCGCCGATCCGGCGACGATCAGCGCACGGCTCGCCCGGCGTACCTCCGCTGAGCTTTCCGACGCCGACGCCCGGATCGCCGCCGCGATGACTCGGGCCGCCGACGACTGGCCGCAGGCACAGGTGATCGGCACGGACAGCGCCGGCAGCCTGGAAGCCGCCGTCGCCGCCGTCACCGCGGCACCGGAACCGGCTCGCACCGAGTAGTGCTCAGGCCGGAGCCGTCGGCGTCAGGTCGTTCGGCCCTGGTTGCCGGTCGGCCCATCTGCGCAACTTGAGGTGATGACGAAGTCACGCAAAGCCGCGAGGAGGCCACGATGGCGAGCATGAAGGACGCGGCGTCCGCGTTCCTCGCCAAGAAGCGGATCGCGGTCCCCCGCACCGTCGCCGGCGACTGAGACCCGGTCGGCCCTCAGCAGGAGGTGGACCCATGACCATCCGATCACTGACGCCGGTCGTCGCCGGGGTGAGCGGATCACCGGCCAGTGCCCGGGCGATCGAGGCCGCCGCCCGGGAGGCGGACCTCTACGGGCTGCCGCTGCGCCTGGTCCACTCGTTCGGCCACCGGCCCGACCGGCCCGAAGCCAGGGATCTGCTGCGTCAGGCGAGCGCGACCGTGGACCGGGTCACCCCGGGCCTGACCGTCACCGCCGAGCTGATCGAGGGCCAACCGCTCGCCGGCCTGCTGCGGCTGTCCCGTCAGGCCGCGCTGACCGTCGTCGGTGACGGTGACCTCGGCGAACGGGTCTGTCTGCCCGCGGACGCGACAGCGGTCCAGCTGGCGGCGCGAGCCTCCGGCAACGTCATGGTGACCCGGGCGGCGCCCGCGCCGTACGGGCCGGTCCTGGTCGGGGTGAACGGTCCGGGCACGTCCGAGGCGGCGCTGGACCTGGCCTTCGACGAGGCCGCCCGGCGCCGCAGCGGGCTGGTGATCGTGCACGTGGGCAAGGCGCCGGCCCGGGTGCACGAGATCGAGGAGGCGATTGCCGTACGCGCCGGACGGCAGGACGTCGACACGCAGCTCTGTGTCCTGTCCGGCGACCCGACCGCGGTGCTGCGCCGCGAGTCGCGACAGGCCTCGCTGATCGTCGTGGGTGCGCGCGGCGAGCAGCCGTACCACGGCATGCTGGGATCGGTCGCGCAGACGCTGCTGCACCACGGGCGCGGACCGATCATCGTGGTCCACGGGGCCGGACGCCTCGTGGCGAGGACCGGCGACGCACCGGTCGTCACCGGCTCCGGCAAGTACTCGGGGACCTTACGGCCCGACCCGATGGTGGACAGGTGAAGGCTTTTCCGACGATCGGCCGGGCGTGACGGCGACGGGCGAGGCCGGCAGCCTGCTGCTGCTCCGGCACGGGCAGAGCGTGAGCAACGCGGCCGACGTCTTCACCGGGTGGAACGACGCCGCGCTGAGCGGACTCGGTGCCGATCAGGCGCGGGACGCCGCCGCGGTGTTGCGGCGATGCGGCGTACGGCCGACCAGCGTCCACACCTCCCTGCTGAGCCGTTCGATCACCACCGCGGAGATCGTGCTGGGCGAGCTGGGCCGCGCGTGGATCCCGGTGGATCGCTCGTGGCGGCTCAACGAGCGGCACTACGGCGCGCTGACCGGCCGGGACAAGTCGCAGGTCGCGGCGGGGACCGACGCCGCGACCTTCCGGGCCTGGCGGCGGTCCTTCGCCGTGGCGCCACCGCCGATGAGCGCGGACGCCGCCGCGGTTCTCTACGCCGACGACCGGTACGCCGGCCTGCCCGCCACGGCACGGCCGCGGACCGAGAGCCTCGCCGACGTGTGGGGCCGGATGCGGCCGTACTGGGTGGACGTGCTGTATCCGCTGCTGCTGGCCGGAGGTACGCCGCTGGTGGCCGGGCACGGCAACGGCCTGCGCGCGTTCGTGATGCACCTGGAGGGGTTGAGTCCGGCCGAGGTGGAGCGACTCGACATCCCGACCGCCGTGCCGATGCGCTACCGGCTGGATCGGCGTGGCCGGCCGGTGACCGGGGTGGACGGCCGCTACCTGGACGCGCCGGCGGCCGCCGAGCCGATCCGGGTCGGCCCGGCGCATTGAAGCACTTCGGCCCTGCCCGGGCGGACCGGGTGCGCCCCACGGTGAGAGGGTGAGCACCGGATCACACCTGTCCTCCTCCGCGCTCGCGGAGGTGGTGCGGCTGCGCCCGTTCCGCCGGCTGTGGCTGGTGTTCGGGCTCTCGTCGCTGGGTGACTGGCTCGGCCTGCTGGCCACCTCGTCGTTCGCCTCCGGCCTGATGCGCTCGACGGCCGCGCAAGGCGCGACCTTCGGCGCGATCATCGCCGTTCAACTGCTGCCCTCGCTGGTCCTCGGCCCGGTGGCCGGTGTGCTGGCCGACCGGTTCGACCGCCGGCGGACCATGGTGGCGATCGATGTCGCCCGGTTCCTGCTCTACGCGTCCATCCCGGCGGCCGGGCAACTGGTTCACCGGCAGGCGGTCGTGGTCGCCTGGGCCGCCGCGGCCTCCTTCGCGGTGCAGGCCGGCGCGATGCTGTGGACGCCGGCCAAGGAAGCCGCAGTGCCGAACCTGCTGCCCAAGGCGCGCCTGGAGACGGCGAATCAACTGACCATCATCACGACGTACGGGATCACGCCGGTGCTGGCCGCGCTGGCCTTCGCCGCCGTGACGAGCCTGCCCGGCCTCGGGCGCACCGACGCGGCCGCGGTGGCGCTCTACTTCGACGCGCTGACGTTCCTGGCCTCCGCGGCGGTCGTCTTCTTCGGCGTGCCCGAGATCTCCGGGCGTCGCCCGGCCACGACGGCCACCGAGTCCTCGTGGACGGCGATCCGCACCGGCGTGCGTCACCTGCTCGGAACCCCGATGCTGCGCGGGCTGCTCGCCGGGCTCCTGGGCGCGTTCGCCGGGGCCGGCGTCGTGGTCGGTGGCGCGCGGTTCTACAGCCGCTCCCTCGGCGGCGGGGACGCCTCGTTCTGGCTGCTGTTCGCCGGGCTGTTCGTCGGCTTCGGGCTCGGGGTCCTGGCCGGTCCGCGACTTGCCGGCACCCTGTCGCGCCGTCTGCTGTTCGGGCTGTCCGTGCAGTTGGCCGGCTTCGCGGTCGTGCTGCTGGCGATGATGCCCCGGCTCGGTGGCGCCCTGCCGGTGGTCGTACTCACCGGTTTCGGGTCCGGCTCGGCCTTCCTCTGCGGGGTCACGCTGATCGGCGCCGACGTCGACGACGCCGTACGCGGGCGGGTTTTCGCCTTCGTGCAGACGTCGGCGCGCGTGATGCTGCTGCTGGCGGTCGCGGCCTCCAGCACCCTGGCCGGCCTGGGCGTGGGCAGTCTGGTCGTGCTCGGCCCGACCGCCGTCCCGCTGTCCGCGAGCCGGATCCTCTACTTCCTCGCCGGGATGTGCGGGATCGCCGTCGGCGCCGTCGCGGTCCGGCAGATGACCGGTCACACCGCCACTTCCCTGTGGCACGCGGCCCGCACCGCCCACCGTTCGTCGCCGGCCACGGCCGCGCCTCCCGATCAGGACCATTTCCCGGTACGTGGTGAGGACGCCCGTCGCCACGGTAATCGCCCGCCGGCCGGGCACGATCAGCTCGGTGCGGACGGCCGGCGCTGAGCCCGCGTCGTGGCCGTCGCCGGTACCCGTGGAGGCTGACCCGCGTGGCGCGGATCCACCGACGCAACGGGACGGAAGCCACTGTGCGGCGGCGGGCCGCGCGGTGGACAGTGGAGCGGTGAATCGGCACCCGGCCTTTCCCGTCGAGCCCTGGCAGATCCGCGAGACCTACCTCGACCGGGAGGTGCTCGCCCGGACCGAGTCCATCTTCGCGCTCGCCAACGGATATCTGGGGCTGCGCGGCAACCTCGACGAGGGCGATCCGCACGGCATGCCCGGTACTTACCTCAACTCGTTCTACGAGCTGCGACCTCTGCCGTACGCCGAGGGCGGATACGGCTATCCCGAGTCCGGGCAGACGATCGTCAACGTCACCGACGGCAAGGTCATCCGGCTGCTGGTCGACGACGAGCCTTTCGACATCCGGGACGGGCACGTGCGGCGGCACGAGCGTGTGCTCGACCTGCGTGCCGGTGTGCTGCGCCGCGAAGTGGAGTGGGAGTCCACAGCCGGACGGGCGGTGCGGGTCCGGTCGACCCGGCTGGTCTCCTTCGTGCAGCGGTCGATCGCCGCCGTCGAGTACGAGGTCACACCGCTCGATCATCCGGTCCGGGTGATCGTCCAGTCCGAGTTGGTGGCCAACGAGGCGCTGCCCGGCCCGCTCAAGGATCCGCGGGTGTCGGCGGTCCTGCAGGCGCCGCTGGTCGCCGAGGAGCATCACGCCGGTGACACCGGGGGCGCACTCCTGCACATCACGCGGGAAAGCCGGCTGAGACTCGCCGCGGCGATGGATCACCTGATCGAGGGGCCGCCGGGACTGCGGTGCACCAGCGAGGCAGAGCCGGACGTGGCCCGGACGACGGTGGCCTGCCGGTTGGTGCCGGGCCAGCGGTTACGTCTGGTCAAGCTGGTGGCCTACGGCTGGTCGAGCCGCCGATCCCGGCACGCGCTGCACGACCAGGTCGCCGCGGCGCTCGCCGGCGCCCGTTTCGAGGGCTGGCCGGGGCTGCTCACCGCCCAGCGAGACTATCTGACCGAATTCTGGGACGGTGCGGACGTCGAGGTCGACGGCGACGCGGAGGTGCAGCAGGCAGTCCGGTTGGCGATGTTCCACGTGTTGCAAGCCGGCGCCCGGGCCGAACGGCGCCCCGTCGCCGCGAAGGGCCTCACCGGCGCCGGATACGACGGGCATGTCTTCTGGGACACCGAGCGTTACGTGCTGCCGATGCTGACCTACCTGAAGCCCAGCGCAGCCGCCGGGGCGCTGCGCTGGCGGCACGCCACCCTGGATCTGGCCCGGGAGCGGGCGGCCACGCTGGGCTGGGCCGGAGCGGCGTTCCCGTGGCGCACGATCCGCGGGCACGAATGCTCCGGCTACTGGCCGGCCGGCACCGCGGCCGTGCATCTGGGGGCCGACATCGCCGACGCGGTCGTACGGTACGTCAACGCCACCGGGGACGTCGCGTTCGACCGGGACATCGGAGCCGAGCTCCTGATCGAGACCGCCCGGCTGTTGGCCGCCTTCGGTCACTACGACCGCGACGGCGCCTTTCACCTCGGCGGGGTCACCGGGCCGGACGAGTACACCGCGATCGCCGACGACAACGTGTACACCAATCTGGTGGCGCGGCGAAACCTGACCGCCGCCGCCGACGCCGCGCGGCGTCACCCCGGCCGCGCCGCCGCGCTCACCGTGAGCGAGGACGAGATCGCGGCGTGGCGGGCCGCGGCGGCGGCGATGAGCGTGCCGTACGACGAGCATCTGGGCGTTCATCCCCAGGTCAGCGGATTCACGACGATGAAGGAGTGGGACTTCGACGCCACCGGTGCCGGGGACTATCCGCTGATGCTGCACTTCCCCTACCTGGATCTGTACCGCACACAGGTCGTCAAGCAGGCGGACCTGGTGCTGGCGATGCACTGGTGCGGTGACGCGTTCAGCGCCGCCGACAAGGCCCGTAACTTCGCCTACTACGAGTCGCGTACGGTGCGCGACTCGTCTCTGTCGGCCTGCACCCAGGCGATCGTCGCCGCCGAAGTGGGCCACCTGGAATTGGCACACGACTACATCGGTGAGGCCGTCCTCACCGACCTCTACGACCTGCACCGCAACACCCGCGACGGGTTGCACATCGCTTCGCTGGCCGGAGCGTGGCTGTCACTGGTCGCCGGATTGGGCGGGATGCGCGACCACGAAGGAAGGCTCTCGTTCGCGCCACGGCTGCCCAGCCGCATCGACCGGCTGGCGTTCTCGCTGCTCTGGCGGGGGATGCGGTTGCACGTGACGGTCCGGCCGCGGGAGGTGGTTTACGCGCTGAGCGGCGGCCCCGGCGGCGCCGCGCTGCAGTTGACGCACCACGGCGAGCCGGTTGTCGTCACGACCGCCGGCCCGGTCATGCGGCCGATCCCGTCGCTCGTCGCGCCGGCCGAGGTCCCGCGCCAGCCGCCGGGGCGCCGGCCGGTGCACCGGCCGGATCTCATCCGGTGAGTGGCGCTGATTCCTGGCGGGCCAGAGCGGCGATCTCGCCGGCGATGTCGGGCTGCAACGCGGCCGGCAGATCGTGGCCCATGCCCGAATAGACGACCAGCTTGGCGCCGGGGACGACTCGCGCGGTCTCGCGCCCACCGGCGGGCTGCACCAGCAGGTCCCGGTCCCCGTGCAGTACGAGCACCGGCATTCGCAGGTCCCGCAGGAGCGGACGACGGTCCTCGGCGGAGAGGATCGCCGCCAGTTGCCGCCGAATGCCGTTGGGATCGCGCGCCTGGTCGAAGTTTCGGCGCGCCACCTCGGCGATCCCTTCCTCGTCGTGCGGATAGGCAGGCGAGCCGATCACCCGGAAGATGTTGACCATGCGCCGGGCGGCCGCGTCGCGGTCCCGGACAGGCCAGGGGGCCAACGCGGGAAGGGCACGCGGATGCGGGCGTCCGATGTGTGACGCCGGCGTGGAGGAGATCGAGGTCAGCGTCCGTACCCGATCCGGATGCCGGCAGGCCAGGGCCTGCGCGATCATGCCGCCGAGCGACACGCCGACCACGTGGGCACCGTCCCAGCCCAGAGCGTCCAGCACCGCGGCCGCGTCGTCGGCCATGTCGGCGAGCGCGTAGCCGCTCCAGCGCCGGGACACCCAGACGAGCGGTGACGGCATTCCCAGCCGGGTCAGATGGGTCGACGCCCCGACGTCCCGGTTGTCGAACCGGGCGACCCGGAATCCGTGCTCGGTCAACAGCGCCCGGAAACTCTCCGGCCAGAAGTCCATCGAGAGCCCCAGTCCCATGATCAACAACAGCGGCACGCCGTTCTCGGGACCTTCCACCTCGTACGCGATCTCGACGTCGCCGTGTCGTGCCCTGCCACCAGCCATGCCTCCATCGTCGCGCGCGCCGGGAATGCAGGCCCGAGCCCGACGGCCCGGATACCACGCCGATCGGCCCGGGCGAGGCGCGGCGGGGCCGGAGGTCACCGAAAAGGCGGACCGAGTGAGGGACATCCGGCCTGCCAGGCGTCCTCCCAGTAGCGGCACGCTGGAAAGAGAGAGTGAACGTGATGATCACCGCGACAGGTACCCCCGTGCTGGTCGGGACCGACGGTTCCGTGGCGGCATTGCACGTGGTCGAGGCCGCGGCGGTGGAAGCCCTGCAGCGGCACCGTTCGCTGCGCATCCTGTACGTCACACCGCCGGGGCCCGATGCGGGACAGGCCGCTCGCGTCGTCGCTCAGGCAGCCGAGCACGCCCGCAAGGCTCTGCCCGATGCGGCGATCACCACCGCGGTCGTCATCGGAGATCTCGTGACCGTCCTGCACGACGCGAGCCGGGCCGCTGCCCTCCTGGTGCTCGGCGAATCGTTCCGGCGCGCCGAGTCGACCGCGACGCTGCCCGCCCGGTTCGCCGCCGGGGCAGCATGCCCGGTCCTGGTGGTCCGTGGGCGGCTGTCGCCGTCCGGGCCGGTGGTGGCCGGCGTCGACACATCACCCGGAGGGAACGCCGCCCTCCGGTTCGCGGCCGCCGAGGCCGATCGGCGCGGCATCGAACTTGTCGCCCTGCACACGTGGCGGGAACGCGTGTCCACCCTGCTGGGCGACACAGCGCCGATGAGTCACGAGGACTGGTCGTGCGAGTTGGAGCATCGCCGGGTGCTGGCCGAGGCGGTGGCGGCCCTCGGCGGGCAGTACCCCGGCCTGCGCGTCTGGAGGCAGGTCCGGCGAGGATCGGCCCGCCGTCTGCTGGCCGACTGGTCACGCGGCGCACGGTTGATCGTCGTGGGCGCCTACGCGGGCCGCGGCTCCGGCATCGCGCCGCTCACCTCGGTGAGCCGATTCCTCGTCGAACGCGCCGCCTGCCCGGTGGTCGTGGTGCCGGCGCCAAGCCGATGACACCTCGGCGACCCGAGGTGCCCGATCCGGGGGCAGCCCGGTGAACTTGTTCCCGCTGTCAGGGGCCGATGTTCACGCCCGGTACGGGACGCCCGGCCCTGCCGGAAACCTGCCGGGACGGGCAACGGTGGAGTCAGGCACGCCCCGCAGCGGGCTTCCGTCCGCGCCGGCCGTGTGGAAGGAGACCCTGATGAGCCCACTCGCCATTTCCCTGATCATCGCGGCGGTCGTGGTGGTGCTGCTGCTCCTGCTGTCGGTGCGGATCGTGAAGCAGTACGAGCGCGGCGTGGTGTTCCGGCTCGGCCGCGTCGTCGGCGCCCGCAACCCCGGCCTGCGCTTCCTAATCCCGATCGTCGACATCATGCACCGCGTCTCGCTGCGGATCGTCACCATGCCGATCCAGTCGCAGGGCATCATCACCCGCGACAACGTGAGCGTCGACGTCTCCGCCGTCGCCTACTTCCGGGTCGTCGACGCCACCAAGTCCGTCGTCGCCATCGAGAACGTCCGCGCGGCCATCAACCAGATCGCCCAGACCACCCTGCGCAAGGTCGTCGGCCGGCACAGCCTGGACGAGACCCTCTCCGAGACCGACCGGATCAACGACGACATCCGCATGATCCTCGACGTCACCACCGTCGAATGGGGTGTCGAGGTCACCCTGGTCGAACTCAAGGACATCCAGCTGCCCGACGCGATGAAGCGGGCGATGGCCAAGCAGGCCGAGGCCGAACGGGAGAAGAGGGCCAAGATCATCAATGCGGAGGGCGAATCCCTGGCGGCCGCCGCCCTCGGCGACGCCTCCGACACCATGATGGCCCACCCGCTCGCCCTGCAACTGCGCAACCTGCAGTCGCTGGTCGAGATCGGCGTCGACAAGAACACCACCGTGGTCTTCCCCGCGCCGCTGATGAGCACCATCGGCGAGCTGGGGAACTTCCTCAACCACGAGTCGGAGGCCAGCCGTCGGCCCGCCCCGGCCACCAACGGCGCAACTCCTTCGCCCCGGTCCTGACCACACCGGCCCACGGCCGCCTGCCCGGTGCCCACGGAGCAGAAACGGTTCGCACTCTCAGGAGGCGAAAGGTGAACACCACCGAAGCGATCCTGGTCGGCACCGACGGCTCCGCGCCGGCGCAGGCCGCCGTGCGCTGGGCCGCGGTGGAGGCCCAGCGCCGCGGCGCGTCGCTGACGATTCTCAACGCGTACGACTCCACCTGGGCAGCCACGCCGGGACTGCCGCGCCGGGACCTGACCGGAGCGGCCGACGTCGCCGAGGCCGTCGTGGCCGAGGCCCGCGCCGCGATCAGCACTCTGGCGCCCACCGTCACCGTGCACACCGTCGTCGCTCCCGGTGACCCGGCCTCCGTGCTGCTCGAACACAGCCGGGATGCCGGCCTGCTGGTGGTCGGCCACCGCGGCCGCGGCGGCTTCACCAGCCTGATGCTGGGTTCGGTCGGATCACGCGTCTCCGGCCACGCCCGGCGCTCCACCGTGGTGGTCCGTGGCCGGACGATGGCGTTCGACGGACCGGTCGTGGTCGGCGTGGACGGTTCCCCGGGCGGCCGCCCGGCCCTGCGCACCGCGTTCGAGACCGCCCGCCTGCGGCACGCTCCGGTTCTCGCGGTCCACGCCTACCCCACCCCGTTGCCACCGGTCGGACCGGGCCTCGCCCCGATCCTGCCGCCCGACCCGGAGGAACTCGCGAAGTCGCATGCCCACGCGGTCGAGTCGCTGCTGGCCGGGTGGACGAGCCGGTTCCCCGACGTGCGGGTGCAGCTCGAGGTCGCCACCGGAACGGCAGCCGGACTGCTGGTCGGCGCGTCGCACCACGCCCAGCTGGTCGTGGTCGGCAGCCGCGGACTCGGCGCCGTGACCGGGACGCTGCTCGGCTCGGCCGGCCAGCAACTGTTGCATCACGCGGATTGCCCGGTCCTGATCGCTCGTGACTGACCGGGCGTCGTGCCGCGGCTCGCGCCACCCGTCGTGGCCCGGGACGCGGCACGACGGCCGCGAATCATCGGTGCAGGCGCCTGCGGACGTTCACCGCCGTCAGGTCGATCACGGTGGCCACCGCGGCGACCGCGACGCCGATGAGCGGGAACACGCCGGCCACCCCGATCGCGATCATCTGGCGTTTCATCGGTCGCTCCTCTCCCTCGTCGCTTCCGGTTCCGACTCTGTGCCGGTCGCGACGATGCCGGTACGGCCGCTGGTCACCTCCTGAGCAGGTCGGCCGCGCCGCCGGACCCGGGACTTCCGGCCCGCCGATCCGGGCTCTGCTGCTCTGCATCGAGGCACCGGCCGAGTCGACCATGGAGAGGAGACGAAGGGATTCGCCATGCGGAGCAAGAGCATCGTCGTCGGCATCGACGGCACACCGACCAGCAACGCCGCAGTGGACTGGGCCGCCAGGGAGGCGCGGCAGCGCGGATCGTCCCTGCGCATCGTGCACGCCTTCGACTGGGACTGGCGCGAGTCCCGGTTCGAGGTCGGCAGCGAGTACGTCGACACCGCCCGCCAGCAGGCCGACGGCGTCATAGCGGCCGCGGCCGAACGGGTCAGGAGCATCGCGCCGGAGGTCGGCATCCAGACGTTCGCGCTGATCGGCCACGCCGTGCCGCGGCTGCTGGAATCATCGCGTACCGCTCAACTGCTCGTGCTGGGCAGCCGCGGGCGCGGCGGATTCGGCGGGATGCTGCTCGGCTCGACCAGTCAGCGGCTCGCCATCCACGCACCGTGCCCGGTCGTCGTGGTCGGTGACCAGGAGCCGGCCGCCGACGCGCCGATCGCCGTGGGTGTGGACGACTCCGACAACGCCGACCTCGTCCTGGAAGCCGCCTTCACCACCGCCGCCGGGCACGGCCGCCCGATCACGGTGGTCCGTGCCTACCCGCCGGTGGTCCCCGCATGGCTGACCACCGACTTCCCGCCCACCGTGGACGCGCCGGAGCAGCACGCGGCGGAACTCGCCCACGTCGAGGAGCAGCTCGCCCCCTGGCGGGCCAAGTTCCCGGAAGTCCCGGTCGAGGTGACGTTGTCGCACGACACACCGCCTGCCGCCCTCGTGGCGGCGTCCCGCAACGCGCAGCTGATCATCGTCGGCAGCCACGGGCACGGCTTGCTCTCCGGCACCCTGGTCGGCTCGACGAGTCTGCAGCTGTTGCACCACGCCGCCTGCCCGGTACTGATCGCCCGCCGGCTACCGGACTGAGGCTCCCCGGCCCGACCCGGAACTTCGTCGGAACGCCGCTACGGCACCGGCCGGGAGGATCATCGTCGAACCTGACGGACCGATCCTCCCGGCCGCCGTGTGACCATGGGCGAACGCCGGTTCTCAGCCGGGAAAGGCGTACCACTCGACGAGCCGGTGACGCGCCTCCACCAGCCGCTCGGCTACCACATCCAGCACGCGAAGGCCCAGGCTGTGGGCCAGCGCCGGGTCCTCCGCCATCAGCCGGCGCACCGCATCGGCCTCGAACTCGACGGCATGGATGTCCTCGGTGACCACCGCCCCGCAGGTCCACCGATACGGTGGCCGCAGCCACGACCAGCCGACGAGGCTCCCGGCCCGCGCCTGCCCGAAGAAGATGTCGCCGTGGCCCGGGACGTGAAAGTCCAGGCCCACGGTGCCACGATGCACCAACCAGAAACGGTCCGCGTCGGCGTCCTCACGGATGAGCCGCTGCCCCGCCGGGGCCCGGACCGAGCAGCCCGCCCCGGCGAGCCGGTGCAGCCATCGGGCCGGCAGGTCCGCGACCAGGTCGTGCATGACGAGAAGGTCGAAAACGCTGAGGGATTCCACGAGTCACCTGCCGATCATCGTTGGCACGCGGTGGCCGGTCTCACGCTCCGGCGCCCGGATCATGGTTCTCCGGGAGGGAGAGCGGGTGTTCCCGATCATCGCGGGCCGCCAACCGCTCGAGAGCGTGACGGTACTGCTCCGGCTTGATCTCACCATCGAGCAGTTGCGCCGTCATCGCGCCTTCCAGGGTCGTCGGGCTCCGTGTCGCAGCCCCGGCACCGGGATCCTGTCCGGCCGCGGCGGTCGCCTTCTCCGCCTCCTTGAACGCGGGCCACGCGGCGAAGCCGGCGGCCGCCAGCAGCGCCACCGTGAACAGCGTCAGCATCAGCATGGCTGTCACCCCCTTCTATACCCACCCTGTTCCTGCCCCGCCTCGATCAGCAGGGACGAAGGTCCCTCCCCCGAGGTCCGGGAGGCCGCACCGGAGGACGTACGGATGCGCCGGGTGAGCTGTCCGGAAATGAGGACTTCGGACTCTGTACGCGGTACCCCGGTGGCGCCCTAGCCTGGCAGGTGTCACAGCGGAGGTGACGTCATGTCCGTGATCCGCGCGGAAGACCTGCACGACATAGCTCGCCTGGCGGACCCGGCAGGCGTGCTCTCGGTGTACGCAACGGTCGATCCGCACCCGGAGACGGCTGTGCCCGCTCCCTGGCAGGTGAGGATTCCCCATCTGCTGACCGAACTCACCCGGCGGGCCGGGACGGAACTGCCGCACCTGAGGCAGCGCATCGACGCGATCCAGCCGGCCCTGACGCGGATGCTGGACGGTAAGAGCCCGGGGCGGGGCCACGCACTGTTCGCGACGGTGAGCGGTGAGACCGTACGTGAGGTGCACGTCCAGACCTCTCTGGAGAACGGTGTCCGGCTGGGTGACGCCGCCTATCTGCGCCCGCTCGCCGACGCGTTCAGCAAGGCGGCCCCGGCCGGCATCGTCGCTGTCAGCAGGCACGGCATCCGGCTGATCGACTACCGGCTCGGCCTGGCCGAGGAAGCCGGCACCCTGGTGTTCGAGCCGCCCGCACCACCCCGGACGCCGGGCCGCAGCGGCACGCAGCGCGACCTGCAGAACCGGCGCACGATCGTCCACCTGGAGCGGTTCCTGGCCGACAGCGGTGCCCGGCTGGCCCAGCTCGGCGCCCACCCGGACTGGGAGCAGCTGGTCGTCACCGGGGACGGTGACCTGGTCGCGGCCTTCGTCGCCGGCCTCCCCCGCCTGCCCCACACCGACGTGGTCACCGCAGGGCACGTCGTCACCGCCACGATGCCGCCGTCGAGGGTCGCCACACTGGTGGCGGTCAACCTCGATGTCGCCCGGCAGCGGGCCCGCCTGCGGTTCGCCGAACTCGTCCGGGACACCGCGCATGCCGGTGGGGCGGCGACCGCCGGTCCGGCCGACACGCTCCACGCGGCCGCCCGAGGCCGGGTCCGGCACCTGCTGCTCGACGGCGCCCGGCACCCGGCCGGCATCGACGGCCCCGGCGACGAGACGGGCGAGCAGCTGATCGAGTTGACCTACGGCTCCGGCGGCGCCGTGACACTCCTCGGTGGAGGTGCGGCCCGGGTCCTGGCCCACGACGGCGGCGTGGCGGCACTGCTGCACCCCTGACCCCGTGCCGGATTCTCCGGGTGGCCGTGCGCCGGGTTCTTCGTCACCGGATCACCGCTTCCGGCCCTGGCGGGCGCCGACTGCGCCGGCTCAGGCTGGAGGGACGGTGACCGCAGCACCGGAGGTGCGGGATGTCAGACCGGCCGGCGGTGCGGTTCCCCGCCATTTCTGAGCCGCTCGCGGCGGGCCGGGCGCCGCACTCCTGGCCGGCCACGCTGATCACGGCGTTGGTCTTCTTGACGGTGGGCCCTGCCGCTCGGCGTCTGCCGTGTCAGCGCAGAGCCGGACCGGGTGGCGCCTCGACGACCAGAAGATCACTGTGGGTACGCCGGGTCAGTGCCGCCACCGTGGCCGCCGCCCGCGGATCCGGGCCGCGCTCCACCACCAGCAGGTCGGCCTGACGGCTGGCGGCGGCCAAGGTGATCACCGCGTCCACGCTCCGCCGGACCGCGAGGGTGACCGCGACCGACGGATACTTCTCGGCCCAGCGCGCCACCAGCTCCCGGACATGACGGTCCGCCGCGTCCGAGGCCGGGCCGGTGGCCACGACGGTCACCGCCGCGCCGTGCCGCTCGGCCTCGTCCAGGGCACGCCGCAGGGCCGACTCCCCCGGTGACGCGCCGATCAGGCCGACCGTGATCCGCTCAGCGATCATGACCGGGGCGCTCATCGTGCGACCCTTTCCAGCGCCCGGGCCCGGCTCCATCCGCGCACCACCACTCCGGTGACGGCGGCCATGGTGAGCGCCATCAGGAAGCCGCCGGCGACGCCAACCGCGATCACCACGCCCAGCGCCTGCCCTTCATGCCACAGCGGCATGCTGAAGCCCAGGAAGACGGTCAGGCCGGCGAGCCAGGCCAGCGCGCTGGCGACGACCCATCTTCCGGCGTACGGCGTGAGGCCGCGCAGCACCGTCCACTGCGCGGCCCCGATCGAGTTGAGGAGCGCCAGCCCGGCGAGCAGCGCGCCGGGGACCAACACGTACACCGGCCAGTTCTGCCGGACAGGTGCGAGTGCCGACGGCAGGAGCCCGATGGCGTACGCGCACATCGCCGCGACGGACGTCACCGCGGTCCAGCGTCGTGCCGGGAAACCCGGGAACACCCCGCGCAGCACCACCGCTTGGCCCCAGCCGAGCAGCAGGCCTTCCACCGCTCCGGCGGCAAGCAGCACCGGCACCGACACGACCGCCGCCGACCGCGCCGTGAGCGCGCCGGCCGTGGCGGGGACGGCGAAGCCGGTGAACTCGGCCGCCGTGACGGTCGCCATCCACTTGCGCCAGATCCGGCTGGATACCGAGCCCCTCATACTTCCATCGTGGACCCGGTCCCGGGCGCTGGTCTGCGGTCGCAGGTCCCTCCGGCGCGGGCCTTGCGTACTGCCGGAGGCACGGCCCGGGATGCCGCCCAGCGCGCCGAGCCGGGGACGAACGGCTCTGCCCTGGCCGCGCGCCGGGGACGAGGCTGGGGACGAACCTTCGTACGAGGGAGATGCTCATGTCCTCCACCGCGGCCGACGTGTTCGACCATGCCTTGCACACCGCACATTCCTGGCTCGCCGACGTCACCCACCAGCTGGGCACCGACGACCGGTACGCCGCGCACCGGGCGCTCCGCGCCTGGCTGCACACCTTGCGGGACCGGCTGCCGGCCGCCGCTGCCACTGACTTCGCCGCTCAGCTCCCGGAGCTGTTCCGGGGCGAGTTCTACGACGGATGGCAGCCGGGCCGCGCGGCGCACCGGCACGGCCCCGAGGAGTATCGGGAGCGTTTCGCCCTCGAAGCCCAGATCCCCCGCGAGCGCGTCGACGCCGTGGCCGCGGCGGTGACCGCGGCACTGCGCGCCCGCATGTCACCCGGGCAGGTCGACGGCGCCCTCGAACTGGTCGCCGAGCCGGTGCGCCGGATCCTGCGCGGACCGGCCGACGTCCCGTCCGTCACCCATCCGGAGCCGCCGGTCACGGCGGGGCGCACGGTCCCCGGCCGTGACCGGCTCAGCGATGCGGTACGGCACAACACCGAGGCGCTCGTCGCCGAATCGCTCGCCAACGAGTGGTGACACCCGGCCGCGGCGGTGCGGCCCGCCCGGTCCGGGCGGGCCGCACTCACGGGTGAACCCCGTCGCCGCGATCACCTGATCCGCACGGTGATCCCCTCGATGAAGGTGAGCGTCGGCTGTCCCAGGAGCGTCTCCACCGCACGCGCATAGGCCGCATCGGCGGGATATCCGGAGTGACCGTAGATCCGCGGCGCACAACGATCACCGGGAGGCGGATCGAACACCGGATCCGGCAACCACCAGTCCACGTCCGCCTCGGCCACCGGCTGTCCGCGGTGGTCGGCGAAGACCGGACCGCCGATCGGGTCCGTCGGCCGGTACAGGTTGCGCCACCGCCACGTCTCGCGCTCCTCGCGGTCATCGGCGAAGCCGGTTTCGCCTGTCCAGCCCGGCCGGCGCAGGAACTGGCCGAGCCGGCCCAGCGCGCCCTCGCCGAAGTAGGCGGGGAAGAACGGGGCGTACAACCGGCGCAGCGGGCAGCCGTACGTGATCAGCGAGACGTTGCCGCCCCGCGCCACCTCCATCTGCATGACCAGCGCCGCCGCGATGACCGAGCCCTGCGAATGCCCGGACAACACGATGTGCCGACTATTGCTCAGCGGTCCGTTGCCGAGCCGTTCGAGCAGGTCGGGCAACGTCCGTTCCATGTAGCACGGCGGGGCGAGCGGATGCGCGGCGCGGACCCAGAAGGTGCACAGGTCCCAGAGGACTCCGACGACGCGTCGTACCTCGTGCTCCCGGTAGGTACGCCGGCCCAGAGTGATCATGACGCCGGCCAGCGCGGCCAGAACCAGGGTGCCGGCCGCCACCATCCACGGCACGTGCGCGAACACCGCTTCCGGGTCCAGCGCGTGCCCGGCCACCGCGCCCACCACGATGACCGCGATCATCACCGTCCAGGCGCCGACCGCTCTCTGCACGATCCGCACCAGGTCGGCCCGGTGCCACGCGGTGGCGATACGCGCGACCCGGCGTTCCCGGACGGCCGGGTCCGCGCCGGGTGCGTCCTCGCCGTACCAGCTGCGGACCTCGGCCGTGACCGGGTCCCGGCCGCTCATCGTCCCGGCGACGACGAACACGGCCGGTACGACGAGCGCCACAAGGGCGCAGAACGCGGCTGCGGCGGTCCACGAGTACGAAGACGGCAGGACGACCTCGCTGGTGCCGGCCGGATCCGCGGCCACCTGTGGAGTCCCGAGCAGACGCGCCACGGTGACGGCCAGCCCGGCCGACCACCCGGCGCTGAGCGCACAGGCCAGCAACGTCAGGGCCGCCGGGGCGAGCCCGCCCCAGGCCGGACGGGTCACGACGGGCGCCGGCTTGTCCGGGTCACCGGCCCCGGTGATCTGCGGGTAGGCGTGCCTCATCGCCACCCACCGCAGCAGACCGGCTCCGGCGGCAATGACCAGGACGAGCACGGTCTGGAGCAGGAACAGCACCTGGAGGGCACCGGCCAGACCGGGCAGCGCGCCCGCCGCTCCCGACTCGGCCGCCCGCGCGGCGTCCCAGGCCGGCCCCAGCCCGGTCGTCACGGCGACGGCGCCGAGCACCGCCACCGCCGTCCACGGCAGGAACGTGAAGGCGTCGACGTCGCGCCAGTCGTCGTGGTCCTTCCCGGGAGTCCTCCGGTCGGACATCGACGGCAGGGCGGCCAGCCACGGACAGGCCGCCAGGAGCACCAGCATCAGAGAGGTCAGCACCACGACGGCCGGTCCCTGCGGGCCTCGCCAGACCGACGCCACGGATCGGGCGCCGGCTCCGGCCGTGAACCACAGTGGCAGGAGGACGAACCCGGCGAGCACGGTTATCGCGGTGGTGATGTGCACAGCCCGCAACCGGCGGACCGGACCGCGCCCGTTCCACATCAGCCGGTCCTCCAGCGGGGTGGACGCGACGCCGGCCGCCCTCGGCACCGGCACCGCCTCCAGATGAGCCCACGTGTTGTTCGCCAGGAACCAGAACAGCGCGATCAGCGCCAGTGGCACCAAGCCCAGCAGGAGGAAGGGTCGCGGCTGGTCGCGCAGCCACGCCCGGTCGAGGAAGCCCAGCCAGCCGGGCCGGTCGCCGGGCTCACGCGCCGCCATCTGCCAGCCGACCAGGTCCATCGCCACGACCGCGGTACCGGCGACGGCCAGCACGGTCAGCGACAGCGCCACCAGCCGCAGGGATGCCTCGGTGACCCGCCGCACCGCCCGCCAGGAGGCGCCGCCCGCCCGGACCCGGCGCAGGTCGGCGCCCTTGCCGGCCGGCACCCGGAAGTCGGCGGGATCCACTCCCAACGGCACCGCGGCCGTGAAGAACGCCGCATTGACCAGGGCGAACGGCGCCAGCAGCAGCCACAGCGCCCGTAACCGCCCACCGGAGGTGAGCCCGCCCCAGTGGTACGCCTCGACCAGCCGGCCGTGCTCCGGCCCGGCGGTCCGGCCGTCGGCGTCCCTGCGCCGGTAGAACCCGGCTTTCCTGTCGCCGGCCACCAGGCCGGCCGCGGGAACGTCGAGGACGGTTTCCGGTGGGCTGCCGGAAACCCCGTGAATCCGTAGCTCATAGACCTCACACGACGCCATCGGACCGACCTCCCTCGATCAGCTCCAGGAAGACGGCGCGCCTGAGGGGATCCCGTTCGCCGCGCCATCGAGGCCTCTGCGGATTCGCATGAGGGGCGGAGACCGGTGGCGGGCGTCGAGCGGACGCGTCGCGCGGATCCGTTGAGCGAAACACGGCAGAAGCGCGACAGCCAGAGTCCCAGGTCCAAGCTGGACAGGGACTCTCGGCTCTGGCTGTTCGCCTCCAGCCCGGTCGACAGTGGGCCCATGGGCGCCGGTGACTGGTTGCGGTCCGGCCTCGTGTGGGCAGTGGTGCTCGCCGTGGTCCTGGCGCTCGTCGCGGTCGGCCGATGGTTCAGCCGGCACACGCTGCGCATCGTGACCGCCGTCCTCGTCCTGAGCGCGACCATCACCCTCGCCGCCTGGGGCGAGCCGGCACACCACGACTTCACCGACGCGTTCACTCAGGGCGCCAGCTACGCTTCGGACGCCTTCTTCAAGCCGTTCTACGCTCTCGTCCCGGACCGGATTCCCGGGCCGGACACCACCAGCCTCGCCTGTTTCGGCGTCGTGCTCGTGGTGCTCTACTGGCTGCTGGAGGCATGGTCGGCCAGGTTCGAGGCGCCGGCCGTCAGCTTCGACGACCACGACGGTCCCACCGACCTGATCACGGAGCTGCAGTTCCGGCTCCCGGCCGTGCAGGTGCGCCGGCCCTCCGTCGTCCCGGGTGGCGCCACCCCGGAGACACTGGCCGCCGTGGTCGAGTCGAGCAGCCTGCCGGAGAAGGGACTGTACGCGCAGCTGGTCCGGCTGGCCGGCGCGCTCTGGCCTCAGCCGCCCAGGTTCGTGGTGAAGCTCCGGCAGGAGGACCGCCCCGGCGACGCCGGCCAGGACGGCTCGGGCGTGCAGCACCTGACCGTCGACGTGCGGGAGGCACGGAGCCAGCAGAGTCGCATGGTCCGTACGGTTTGCTGCCGGGAGGGCAATGCCGCCGAGCGGGTGGCGGGACTGGCCGCCCGCTTCGTGTTCGCGACCGACCCGAATACGCCACGCTGGTCGGTCGGCTCCTTCGACGGCGAGGACCTGGCCGCGTATCTGCTCGCCCAGCAGGTGACCGCCGATCCCCGCTCGCCCGGCGAGGCCGCGCGTCTACGCGACCACAAGGCCCACCTGCTCGACCGTGCCGTCCGCAACTCCCCCGGCGCGGGCGTCGCCCGATACGAGCTCGCCCTGCTGCGGGATCTGCAGGGCGACCATCTGGAGGCGCTGCACCTGCACGCGATCAACTGCGCGCAGTACCCGCGCTTCCACCGGGCGCGTTACCGGCTGGCCATGTCGCTCGAGATGGTCGCCGGGCTCGATCTCGCCGGCCTGTGGACCGGCATGCCGCTCGCCGACCGCAGACATCTCGTCCGTACGCTGCGCCGATGCGGGCTGCCCGACGCCTGGCACGATCGTATGCTGGACGAGGCGCTCACCGCGGTGCTGCCGTCACCGGCACAGGTCAGGCACCTCCGGTGGGCGTTCCTGCGGCTGTCCGAGCGGCAGTTCCGCGGGTACCGGCGGGCGCTGGGGTTCTGGCATCTGCTGACCCGCCGTCTGCTGCACCGTGATCAACGGGACGATCTGCGTCCCATGCTGTTGCCACTGCGTACCGCCTGGGCATCGCGTCATCGGATCCGCCTCGGCGCCCGAACGGCACAGGACATCGCCGTGGTCCGCCGCGCGATTCTCGAAGGAGAGTGGGCCACGGTGAGCCGCTGCCTGCGGCGTTATCGGCCCGCCGGCCAGGCCGGCCAGGCCGGCGCTCGCGGCTGGCGGCAGTCGTGGATCGCCTGCTACGACGCGGCTTGCCTGCATGCGGCCGTGGTCGCCGCGCTGCCCGCGGCGCCCGGCCCGGCTCTCACAACCGCCGGCGTGCCCGGCCGGGCAGAACTGGTCGATCGGGCCGTCATGCTGCTCGAGGACGTCGTGGACGACCCGGACTGCGAGATGGAGAGGCCGTCCGACTGGATGTCCGTCGATCCGGATCTGCTGCCACTCACCCACGAGACGGCATTCGTGAGCTTCCGCGAGACTCAGCGCGCCCACGACTACCCGAAGTCCCGATCGCCGTCCTGACCTCCCTCCCCGGCGGAGGCGCCGCGGCGCGGGGCCCGGCCGGACGGGACGTGCGGCCCTGCCGGACGAATCCGTGACGGCCGACACTCGATGCGGCGGGAGGTGATGGCGATGCTCGACGTGATGGTGCTCGTGCTGGCGATGGTCGCGATCGTGGTGGCGGCTTGGTGGCCGAGCGGTGACACCGAACCGGACACCGCCGAGGGCGACCCCGGCGGTCCCAGCCCGCAGGCACAGGCGCCCACCAGCCTGGAAGGGACCCTGGTGGCCCAGGTGATGCACGGGGGGATCAGCCCGGCGCAGTACCGGCACGCCCTGGCCGGCCTGGCCTGGCGCGACGAGGCGCGGCACCCGCTGTCGGTGCCGCACGACGACCCGCCGGGCGAGCTTCCGAGGGGGTCGTGTGATGGCGCCGACCGATGAGTTGGTGACCTTCGGCGTGGAGGAGGAGTTCCTCCTGCTCGATCCGCGGCACGGCCGGCCGGTCCCGGCCGCCCCGGCGCTGCTGGACAAACTGCGTGACCATGCCGGCCCGCGAGCCGAGCTGATGCGCTACCAGGTCGAGACCGCCACCGCCGTCTGCACCGATGCCGCTGGGCTGCTGGCGGAGCTGACCCGCCTGCGCCGGTTGGTCATCGCCGGAACCCGGTCGTTGGGCTGCTCCGTCGTCGCCAGTGGAACCGCGCCGTTCGGGGCGCCCGGCCTGTCGGCGCTGACCGACGTCCCCCGCTACCACGGCCTGGCCCTGCGTCATCCGGCGCTGACCGCGGTGTCCGGGGTGTGCGGCTGCCACGTCCATGTCGGTGTGCCGTCGCGTGACCTCGGCGTGCAGGTCCTGGCCCGGATCCGGCCGTGGCTGGCGACGCTGCTCGCGATCAGCGCCAACTCCCCCGTCGCCGACGGGCGTGACACCGGCTGGGCCAGCCACCGGTACGGTCTGGCGACCCGCTGGCCGACCGCCAGGCCGCCGGGGGTGTGGCGCAACGCCGCCGAGTACGACCACGTGGTCCGGGAGTTCCTGGCCCGGGGCGCGGCGATGGACGAACGCTGTGTCTACCTGCTCGCGCGGCTCTCGCCGGTCTATCCGACCGTGGAGGTACGCGTCGCGGACGTCTGCCCGGACGCCGCCACCGCCTTGCTGGTCGCGGTGCTGGTGCGGGGGCTCGTGGCCACGGCGCTGGCGCAGGTCAGGGCGGGGGTGCCGCCGCTGCCGTCCCCGCGGCCGTGGATCACCACCGGGTTGCTCGCGGCCGCCCGGTACGGACTCGACGGTCCCGGCGTCGATCCGTTCACCGGCCGGGGCGTACCCGCCTGGCAACTGGTCGCCGCGCTGATGGATCACGCCGGCAAGGCCCTCGCTGATCTCGGCGACACCGCGACCGCCCACGACCTCCTGCATCGGGTCCGCGTGCTGGGCACGGGTGCCGAGCAGCAGCGCCGGCTGTGGGCCGGCACGGCCACCGCCGCCGGGATGGTTTCCGGGCTGACCGCGATGACCGGCGCCGGCTGACGATGCCGGCCCGGCGTCGCACCCAGGAAAGGAGCAGGTGCAATGACCGCCGTTCTCAGCCACCACGCCCGGGTCGAGGCCCGGCCCGGGCTTTCCTACGAGATCCTGGTACGCGGCCACCGCTGCACGGTCGATCAGCCGGTGGCGTCGGGCGGCGTCGATGCCGGGCCTACGCCCACCGAGCTGTTCGTGGCCGCGCTGGCGTCGTGTGTGGCGTTCTATGCCGGGCAGTGGCTCACCCGGCACGGCTATCCGCGTACGGGTCTGGCCGTCGACGCCGATTTCGACATGGGCGAGCGGCCCACCCGGGTCACCGAGATCCGGTTGCGGGTGCACGTTCCGGCGGAAGTGCCCAAGGAGCAGTGGCTCGGCCTGCACGCGGTGGCGTCGCACTGCACCGTGAGCAACACGTTGATGCGGCCGCCGGTGGTCACCGTGACCGAGGATTGAACCGCTCAGCAGATCCTGGGTAGCTGCTCGCCGACCGGCATGTCCAGGACACGCCGGGAACCGACCGCGGTGCGCACCACCACGGGACCGTCGGCCTGGACGGTCCCGATGCGCACCGCGTGCCGGCCTTCGCCACGGGAACGCATCGCGGACAGAACGGCGTCCGCCTTGCCCGGGGCGACGAAGGCCACCAGGCAGCCCTCGTTCGCGACGTACGCCGGGTCGAGCCCGAGCATCTCGCAGGCCGCGCGGACCGGCTCGGGCACCGGCAACGCCCGTTCCTCGATCTCGGCGCCGACACCGGAGGCCGCGGCGATCTCGTTGAGCGCGGCGGCCAGTCCACCCCGGGTCGGGTCTCGCAGCGTGTGCACGGCGTCGCCGCCGGCCGCCACCATCGCGGCGACCAGGCGGTGCAGCGGGCGGGTGTCGGATTCGACGTCCGCCTCGAAGCCCAGGCCTTCCCGGGTGCTGAGCACGGTGACGCCGTGGCAGCCGATCGGCCCGGACAGCAGGATGGCGTCGCCGGGCCGGGCGCGGGCTGCCGACGGCGCGGCCCCGGCGATGCGGCGCCCCAGGCCCGCGGTGATCACGAAGAGCCGGTCGGCGGCGCCGCGCCCCACCACCTTGGTGTCGCCGGTGACCACGGGAACGCCCGCGGCCGCCGCGGCCTGGCCGGCGGAGACGGCGACCCGGCGCAGCTCGGTGACCGGAAGACCTTCTTCCACGACGTACGCGATGGTCAGCGCGATCGGCATCGCCGCGCGCATGGCCAGGTCGTTGACGGTGCCGTGCACGGCGAGCGCACCGATGTCACCGCCGGGGAAGAAGAGCGGGTCGACGACGTACGCGTCGGTGCTCAGCGCCAGATCCGTCCCGTCGACGGTGACCACGGCGGCGTCTTCGAGCGGCCCGCCGGGTGCGGCGGTGCCGAGTGCGGGAAGCAGCACCTGCCCGATCAGTTCGGCGGAGAGCCGGCCTCCGGCGCCGTGCCCGAGCAGGATCCGTTCGGTCTCCGGCAGCGGCGCCGGGCAGCTGCCGGCGGCCGGGTCGACAGTGGTCATCGCGAGCCTTCCGGTCGTGGGGCGCGGCGGCGCCCGGCGGAGTGGTAGGCGGCGCAGGTGCCCTCGGCCGACACCATGGGCGCGCCCAGCGGGCTGCGCGGGGTGCAGGCCGTGCCGTAGGCCCGGCAGTCGGTGGGTACCTTGGCGCCGGTCAGGATGTCGCCGGCGATGCAGTCCGGGTGCTCACGGACCACGAGACGCCCGACGTCGAAACGGCGGGTGGCGTCGAAGGCAGCGAACTCGTCGGTGAGGGTCAGCCCGCTGGCCGGGATGGCGCCGATTCCACGCCACGTCCGGTCGGTGACCCGGAAGACGCGGCGGATCGCGTCCTGCGCGGCACGGTTGCCTTCGCGGCGGACCGCGCGGGCGTACTGATTCTGCACCACGTGGTGGCCCTGCTCCAGCTGGCGGACCGTCATCAGGATGCCTTCGAGCAGATCCAGTGGTTCGAAGCCGGTGACCACGACGGGTACGCCGTAGGCGGCGGCGATCGGCTCGTATTCGGTCCAGCCCATCACCGCGCAGACGTGCCCGGCCGCCAGGAAACCCTGCACCCGGCAGCCCGGGGAGCGCAGCACGGCGGTCATCGCCGGCGGCACGAGCACGTGGCTGACCAGGAGGCTGAAGTTGGGCAGTCCGAGGGCGGAGGCGTGCAGCACGGCCATCGCGTTGGCCGGGGCGGTGGTCTCGAAGCCGACGGCGAGGAACACCACCTGCCGGTCCGGGTGCTCGCGGGCCAGGTTCACGGCGTCCATCGGCGAGTACACCACGCGGACGTCGGCGCCGCGGGCGCGCAGCGCCAGCAGATCGGTGCGGGAGCCGGGCACGCGCAGCATGTCGCCGAAGCTGGTCAGCGTCACCTCGGGACGTCCGGCGATCGCCATGGCCTGGTCGAGGATCTCGAGTGGGGTGACGCAGACCGGGCAGCCGGGGCCGTGGATCATGCGGATCCCGCCGGGCAGCAGTTCGTCGATGCCCTGCCGGACGATGGTGTTCGTCTGCCCGCCGCACAGTTCCATCAGCGTCCACGGCCGGGTGGTGACCTTGTGCAGCTCGGTGAGCAGGGTCCGGGCCAGCTCCGGGTCGCGGTACTCGTCGAGGTATCTCACGGGCTCAGCTCCCGGTCGAGGACGTCACCCATCGCCCGCAGCACGGCCAGCGTGCGCTCGGCCTCCGCGGCGTCGACGACACTGATCGCGAAGCCGACGTGGACGATCACGTAGTCGCCGGTGCCGGCTTGCGGGGCGTAGGACAGACAGACGCGTTTGCGGACGCCCCCGAAGTCCACGGTTCCCATGCGCAGGCCGTCCTCCTGTCGTACGTCGATGATCCGGCCGGGTATTCCGAGGCACACGTCAGCCTCCCTGCTGCAGCCAGGCCGCGGCGACCACTGCCTGGCCGTAGCTGATGCCGCCGTCGCCGGCCGGCACGTCGCGGTTGAGCAGCGCGGTCAGTCCGGCGTCGCGCAGTGCCCGGGGCAGCGCTCCGGCCAGGATGCGGTTCTGCAGGCAGCCCCCGGAAAGGCAGACGACCTTCACTCCGGTACGGTCGGCGGCCCGCGCGCAGAGCTCCACGGTGACCGCGATGACGGTACGGTGCACCGCCGCCGCCAGTTCCTCGGCCGGTTCCCCGGCGTGGGCGCGGGTCAGTAGTTCGCCGATGGTGCCCGACCAGTCGTAGACCCAGAGGCCGCCGACGCGCCGGAGCCGCCACGGCAACGCCCGCGCCCGGCCGGTGGACCGGTGGGCCGCGGCTTCGAGCAGCACCGCCGCCTCCCCTTCGTAACCGGCGTCGTCGCAGAGGCCGAGCAGCCCGGACACCGCGTCGAAGAACCGGCCGGCGCTGGAGGCGTGCGGGCTGTGCACGCCCCGCTCGATCATCCGGCGTAGCAGCTCGGGCTCGGCTGCGGGCATCCGTCGCAGCATGTCGGGTTCGGGGCCCGGCGGCACGGGGAACTCACCGCCGTACAGGTAGCCCAGCGCCATCCGGGCCGGTCGCCGGATCGCGGCCGCACCGCCGGGCATCGGCGCGGTGCCGAAACGGCCGAGCCGGCGGAAGCCGGTGTAGGTGGCCAGCAGCAGCTCACCGCCCCAGAGCCGCCCGTCGTCGCCGAACCCGAGCCCGTCGTAGGCGAGGCCGAGGAACGGTCCGTCGACGCCGTTCTCGGCCGCGCAGGACGCCACGTGGGCGTGGTGGTGCTGGACGCCGATGCGCCGGGGCGCCGGGGCGAGCTGTTCGGCGTACCCGGTGGACACGTAGCCGGGGTGAAGGTCGTGCGCGACGATCTCGGGTTCGAACCGGTGCAGGCGGCTCAGTTGCGCCACGGTGTCGCGGAACGCGGTGAGCGTGTCGGCGTCGGCCAGGTCACCGCCGTGCGGACCGACCAGCGCGGTGGCGCCGCGGGCGAGGGTGAAGGTGTGCTTGAGTTGCGCTCCGACGGCCAGGACGGGGCGGGGCGTGGCCATCGGGAGCGGCAGCGGGCCGGGCGCGTACCCGCGGGCGCGCCGGATCATCCGGGCCCGGCCGGCGGCGATCTGGACCACCGAGTCGTCGTAGCGGGCCCGGATCGGCCGGTCGTGGCTCAGGAAGCCGTCGGCGATCCCGGCGAGCCGCTCCGCGGCGTCGGCGTCGTCGACCGCGATCGGCTCGTCGGCACGGTTGCCGCTGGTGACCACGAGCGGACGGGCCAGTTCGTGCAGCAGCAGGTGGTGCACGGGCGTGCAGGGCAGGAAGACCCCGACCCGGTCGAGACCGGGGGCGATCCCGGGAGCCAGCGCGGAGTTCGCGTGGACGGGCAGCAACACGATCGGACGGGCCGGCGAGGTCAGTACCGTACGAGCTTCCGGGTTCAGGTGGACGATCGTGGCGGCGGCATCGAGGCCGGCCACCATGACCGCGAACGGTTTGCGGGGACGCCGCTTGCGGCGGCGCAGCCGATTCACCACCACGGCGTTGGTCGCGTCGCAGACCAGCTGGTAACCGCCCAGGCCTTTGATCGCCACGATCCGGCCGACCGCGATCGCGTCGGCCGCCACCCGCAGCGCCGGATCGCCGCCGGCCGAGCGCACGCCGGCGCGCCACGTGAGCCGGGGTCCGCAGGCCGGGCACGCCACCGGCTCGGCGTGGAAGCGCCGGTCGGCCGGGTCGTGGTATTCCGCGGCGCATCGCGGGCAGAGCGGGAATCCGGCCATGGCCGTCCGTGCCCGGTCGTACGGCAGGTCGTCGACGATCGTGGCCCGCGGCCCGCAGGCGGTGCAGTTGACGAACGGGTAGCGGTAGCGTCGATCCGCCGGGTCGAACAACTCCGTCCGGCATCGGGAACAGGTCGCGAGATCCGGTGGCAGCCCGGCGAAACCGGCCGACACGTCGGCATCGGTGCTGGCCACCACCCGGAAACCCGGCGGGGGTACGGCGCCGGTCGGCGTCACCGTGATCTCACCGACCCGGGCGGCCGGTGGAGCCTGCTCGCGAAGCGCCTCGACCAGCCGCCGGACCGCCTGCTCCGAGCCGCCCACGTCGACGATCACGTCTCCGCCGACGTTGCTGACCGCCCCGTCCAGGCGCAGCCCGGTGGCGACCCGGTGCACGAAGGGCCGGAAACCGACGCCCTGCACGGTGCCACGGATCCGCACCGACCACGCCTGCGGCGTCACGACGGCGGTCATCGCGGGGCCACCAGGGCACAGGCGCGGTCGGCGACCGGGCCGACCGCGGCGCTCACCGCGGCGCTCAGCCCCACCCCGAAACCGAATTCCTTCCCGTACGCCACGAGCGTGACCAGCCGCTGCGGCAGGCGGCCGAGGACCCGGGCGAGCTCGACCGTGGTGCCCAGCCCGATACCGTGCCCGGACGCGGCCGCCGGTTCCGGCTCGGTGTCCTCCAGCAGGGCCAGTTCCTGCCAGCCGGTCCGGCCGTGCCCGGCGGCGACGTCGATCACCACGGTGATGGCAGTGCCGGTCCAGGCTTGCAGCATCCGCGCCGGTTCACCGTCGCTGATCCGCAGCTCCACCCCGGCGAGGCGGTGGTCACCGGCGACGCGGTCCGCCAGTGCGGCGACCACCAGCGGCCCGAACCCGTCGTCGTGGCGGTACTCGTTGCCCACCCCGATCACCACCCGCCGCCACACCATGTCAGCCTCGATCCACGTGCAGGTCGAGGAAGTGGGTGGCGCAGGAGATGCACGGGTCGTAGTTGCGGATCGCCTGCTCGCACTGCGCCGTCAGGTGCTCGTCGTCCAGGTCGAGGCGGCCGGCCACGAAACGAGCCAGGTCGTCCTCGATGGCGGCTTGGTTCTGCGAGGTGGGCGGCACGATCCGGGCCGTGGTGAGCACACCGCCGGCATCCAGCTCGTACCGGTGGAACAGCGTGCCCCGGGGCGCCTCGGTCGCGCCGCGGCCGATTCCCGCTCGGGGCGGCACCGGCACCGACGGCTCCGGCGGCGGCTCGTACTCGTCGATCAGCCGGAGGGCCTCGTCCACCGCGTACACCGTCTCCACGGCCCGGACCACGATGCTGCGGAACGGATTGCGGCATTCGCCGCCGAGGCCGGCCCCGTCCGCGGCCTCACGCGCCACCGGGCTCAGCCACTGGTGGTTGAGGCTGTAGCGGGCAGCCGGGCCGGTCAGGTAGTGCCCGCGGCCGGCCAGCCGGGCGTGCAACGCGGTCGAGTGCGGCACCTGCTCCTCGACGACGTGCTCCTCGAAATCACGTACGCCGAAGGTGAGCCCGCCGGTGGTCACCACGGATCCACCGTCGATCGGGTAGCGGCCGGGGCTGGTCAGCGACAGCATCTCGTGATCGTGGCGGAAGTCCGGGAAATCGAACCCGGCCACCCAGCGCACCGTCTCCAGCGCCTGGTCGAGAGCCGACCGCAAGCGCTGCCGCAGGGAGCGCAACGCCGCCGGGTCCGGAGCCCGGTAGAACCCGCCCACCCGGACGTTGATCGGATGGATGGCCCGGCCGCCGATCACCTCGATCAGGTCGTTGCCGGCCTGCTTGAGGGCCAGACCCCGCTCGACCAGGTCACGGCGGTCCTTCGCGAGTTCGAGGGCGCTGCCGTACCCGAGGAAGTCCGGGGCGTGCAACAGGTAGATGTGCAGCGTGTGACTCTCGATCCACTCACCGCAGTAGAGCAGGCGGCGCAGGGCGGCGATGCCGGGTGGGACGGTCACGCCACACGCGTCCTCGATCGCCGCGCAGGCGCTCATCTGATACGCCACCGGGCAGATTCCGCAGATGCGGGCGGTGATGTCGGGTGGTTCGGTGTGCCCGCGGCCGCGCAGGAACGCCTCGAAGAAGCGCGGCGGCTCGTAGATCTCCAGCCGTACGTCCTCGACGGCGTCGTCGCGGACGCGGACGTGCATGGCTCCTTCACCCTCCACCCGGGCCAGGGCTTGCACGTCGATCAGCCGCTCGTAGCGATGCGTCATGACGCCTCCTCGGACCCTTCTCCCCACCGTGCCCCGCCCTACCGGGCGTGCGGCAGGGCCGGAAGTCCCCTCAGCTGTCCGCCCGGTGAGCCGATGGCGTGCCGGACGACGAGGATCAGCCGCGTGCCTCGTAGCCGTGCGGCACGACCAGCACCGGCCGGTAAGCGCGGTGCAGCGTGGCCATGGCGACGCTGCCGAGCATGATCTCGCTGAGCGCCGAACGGCCCCGCGAGCCGACCGCGATCAGAGCCGCCCGCCGGACGGCCGACTCCGCGGTCAGCGCGGCGGCGACCGTACGCCCGTGCTCCAGCGACGTTCCTTCCGCGGAGACCGTGACCAGGCCGGTGGCGGACGGGCCGGCCGGCTCCTCGCTGTCGCGGACGAACACCGGCACCACGCCCCGCCCGGGGAACAGTCGTGCGGCCGCGTCACGCGCTGCCTCGGCCCCGGCCGAACCGTCCCAGCCGACCAGCACGTCACCGCCGTCCACCGCGGCTCGTTCGTGCTCCAGCAGGGGATGCGGGACGACCAGCACCGGGCAGGACGCATAGTGCACGGTCATGTCGGAGACGCTGCCGAGCAGGGCGCGGGTGCCGCCCAGCCCCCGTGAGCCGACGACGATGAGATCCGCGCCGGACCGCTCGGCGAGCTGGGCAAGCAGTGCCCCTTCCCCGCCGTAGGCCCGCTCGATCAGCGCCTCCGCGTCCCATCCCTGCAGCCCGGCGATCGCGGCGCCCAGGGCGGCCAGACGGCGTGCTTGCGCCTCGCCCTCTCGTTCGACGGCTTCGACGAACTCGTCCAGGCAGCTCGCGCCCCGCCAGAGCCGATGACGCATCGCCTCGTCGGCGAAGGGCGGTGTCCAGGCGTACGCGATGAACGCTCGCGCCCCCGGCAGGAGCCGGGCCGCCGCCTCGATCGCGGCTGCGGCCGCCGGCGAGCCGTCGTAACCGGTCAGGATTCGCCGTTGGGTGGTCGGCATCGGGCACCTCCGCGTCCCGGGACGGCCGGGGCCGGCTCAGGCGATGAAGTACGCCGGAGCCGGATCGGCCAGGTGGTGATCGTCGTAGGCGAAGGTGATCCGGTCGACGACGTCGACGACCCCCGGCACCAGTCGCACCGTCCGCACGGTCAGGGCCGCCGACGACCACCGTTCGGTGTGTCCGGTCAGCGTGACCACGCCGTCCGCGGCCACCGCGCTGACCTCGGCGACGTTCTCGGTGAGCAGGACCTCGTCGATCGCCGTACGGGCGTCGGCGAGGATCGCCGTGTCCGGGCGCAGGTGCTCCTTCAGCAGGTCACCACGGCTGACCATGCCGACCAGCCGGCCCAGCGAGTCCTCGACCGGCAGTTGTTTGACGCCTGCCTCCTCCATCCGCAACGCGGCCGCCCGGACCCCGGTGCGGGCCAGCGCGACGACTGCGGGCGCGGTCATCAGCTCGGCCGCGGTGAGCCCGACGGCCTTGCGCCACTGCGCGCGCTGCCGGCGTTCGTACCAGTGCGGCTCCTCGGCCCCGCCGTACTCGATCTTCTGGAGCAGGTCGCTCTTGGACACGACGCCGAGGACATGCCGGTCGTCATCCACGACCGGCAGTGCGTTGATGCGCCGTCCGGTCATCAGGTTGACCAACTGCCGGTACGGCGTGTCCGGGTGAGCGGACACCACGTCGGCCGTCATGACGTCCTTGACATGCCAGGTATTCATCTTCGATCCCTCCGCTCCCACGCTAGGCCGCAGGCGGGCCGCTCGTGCAGGGCACACGGTCCCGCCGGTGCGGGCTGCCCGGCCGGTGGCGTCACCGCGCCGGCGAACCGGCGCGCAGCAGCACCTCGGTCAGCGGCCGCCGGGGCGTGCGCCCGGACTTCCGGCCGTAGCCGACGCGCAGCACCATCTGGGCCGCCCGGGGCGTGAGTGCGGCCCGCACCGCCGGCACTTCGACGGGCTGGCTGATCGGTGTGGTGGCCAGCCCGAGCCAGGTCGCGGTCAGCAGCACCCGTTGCAGGGCCATGCCGGCGAGCAGCCACTCGACCCGGCTGTCCCCCTCGGTCGCCAGCACCATGATCGTCGGGTGCGGTTCGAACGGCTCACGCGTCCGCGGCCCGGGCACCCCGGCGGCGAAGTCGCGCACCGGCATGATCTCCAGGGCGTCCCACGGGCCGGCCGCCCAGGCCGGCACGCCGTCGTGGCGTACGCCGAGCCCGGTCCACCGGCCGATCTCCTCGGCGTAGTGCGGGCGGTCGCGCAGCCAGTGGTCCGCGGTCCGGGCCAGTCCCAGGATCGCGTCGCGGCCCGCGGGCCCCACCACGGTCAGCGTTGCGCCTTCCCGGCGGGCCGCGGCGCGGAGCTGCTCGACGGCGTCGGCCGGCAGCGCGACGTTGGCGAACGGCGACCGGTTGGTGTGCCGGTGCGGGATCGCCGCGGCCAGTTGCTCAGTGGCCTGGTCGACCGGCGCGACTCGGCCGACGGTCACCCGGGCCGCCAGAGTCGGGTCGTCCGGGTCGGGAAGCAGGTCGCAACCCACCTGGTAGCCGGCTTTGCGCAGCGCGATCCGCAGGGTGTAGACGGCCGCGCCAACGCTGATCAGGTGCTCGCGGCCGTCCGGGTCGACGACCGGCAGACGGCGGTCCGGGTCGGCGTACACCTCGATCGCCGGCGGCGCGACCCGGAACTTCCACGGCTGGCTGTTGTGCAGCGACGGCGCGGTGGTGGCCAGACGCACACAGTCGTTCAGGACCCCCCGCGACGGTGGGACGAAAGACGTGCTCATCGTGCCTCCCTTCACCGACCTCGGCTCGGGCCGCGGTCACTTCAAGAACAGCGCGGACCGCCCCGGTCGGCCAGGGCCCAAGGTCCCGCCGGCGGCCTCCAGAACCTTCCGGTACGGCGTTCGTCCCCCGAAGTGAGGGCTTCGAGCCCTCACCTTCGCGGGCCGCGCCACCTACTGTCGTGGGGAAGCAATGGCGCGCCCGAGGAGGCAGCCATGATCATTTCTTCGGCCCGGCGCCGATCGGTTCTCCTGATCGGCGTCTTTCTCGCTGTTCTGCTCGCGGTCAGCGGCGTCTGGCTCCTGGTCCGGGACGACGGTTCCGGTGGCGAGACCGGTTCCGCACCGAGCGCCCCCGCACCGGCCACCTCGGCCGGTGTGACGCCCTCGGTCCCGGCGCCGGTGACCACCGCTCCCCGTCCGCGCCACTCCACCACGCCACCGGCCACCCGGCCGCCGACGACGGCGCCCAGCACCCACGAGCCGACGCTGGCGCTGGCCCGGGCCACCGCGGTCCGGTTCCTGAGCGAGGTCGTCGGCATGCGGCACCTGTCGGTGCAGAGCTCTCAGTGGCGCAGCGACTTCGTCGCGACAGTCGACGTCCGTACGGATTCGGGCTCCGGCCCGGTCAGCACGGTCGCCCTCGGCAAGGGGCAGGCGTCGTTCGCCGTTCTCGGCGTCACCACGCACACCATCGTGGTCGACCAGCCGCCGTTCCAGATCGACCCGGCCTATCTCGAGGTGATCCACTCGCCGATGACCATCAGCGGGTCGGCGCTCGCCTTCGAGGGCAACGTGGCGGTCCGCGTGGTGGAGATCCGCACTGGGGCCACTCATGGCCTCGGTGAGGGGCACGTGGTCGGTGGCGGCGATGTGATGCGCTCGTTCACCGGTGAGATCACCTTCGCGGCGCCCAGCGCGGAGACCGGCTGGGTGCTCGCCTTCGAACGGTCCGCGCGTGACGGTCACATCACCAAGGCCACCGTCGTCCGCGTGGCCTTCGTCCAGCAACCGGCCTGACGGGGCGGACAGCCCGGGGGGGGGGGGGGCCCCGGGGGGGGGGGGCCCCCCGCGGCGGCCCCGCCCCGCCGCGGCGGATTACAGCCCCCCACCCCCCGCGGGCGCCCCCCCACGACCACCCCA